>JBGPXN010000280.1:0-3891 GCA_041492755.1 Methylomirabilia bacterium
CGCAGGCCGAGGGGCAGCCGGTGTGGTGCGAAACGTGTCCGCAATATCTGCTGCTCACCGACCGTGAGATGGAGCGCCTGGGGCCGTTCGCGAAGATCGGCCCTCCGCTGCGTCCCGCCGATGGCCCCGACCGCGCGGCGCTCTGGGCCGGCTCGGAGGGGGGTTTCATCGCGGCGGTGGCGAGCGACCATTCGCCGCGTGTGCCGGCAGCCAAGGAGGCCGGCCGCAAGAACATCTTCGTCGATGCGGCCGGCAAACCGATCCCCTTCGGGGCGCCGTCGCTGGAAACGCTGGTGTCGCTGACGTACCACGAAGGCGTCGTGCGCCGTGGCCTGCCCATCACCTGGCTGGCGCGCGTGATGGCCGAAAATCCCGCGCGCATCTTCGGTCTGTACCCGCGCAAGGGCACGATTCGCATCGGCGCCGATGCCGATCTCACGATCTGGGATCCCGCGCCGGAATGGACGATCCGTAGCGCCGACCACCTCGGCATCGCCGGCTTCACGCCCTACGAGGGCTGGGCCGTCCGCGGCCGGGCCTGGATGAGCCTCGTGCGGGGTGAAGTGGTCCTGACGCCCGACGGCAATCTCGAGCAAAAGCCGGGCTTCGGGCGGTATCTGCCGCGCACCCGGCCGCAGCCGCCGCTGGCCGGCGCGGTGCGATGATGGTTGGCCGGCGCGGGACGGCTACCACCCACGACCGGAGGCGTCGCCGTGACTGACTATCTCGATCGGCTCGCGGCGTTTGCCGCGAACGTACGGCTCGACGCGCTTCCCGAGACCACGGTCCAGGCGGCGCGCCGGGTGTTCCTCGATACGCTCGGTGCGATCATCGGTGGCAGCACGCTGCCGGAGAACACGCGGCTCGCCGAGCTCGCCGCCGCGCGGAGTCGTTGGTTGGGGGGCCCCGACATGGCCCCCCCTACCCCCCACTCGGAGCGCCCCGGGGAACCCGTGGCGCTCCTCGACCCCCGACGCTCGGCAGCGCCCCGGGGGACCCGGGGCGCTCCTCGACACGGCGCCACGTTGCTCGGTCATCGGGGTCGCGCCGATGCGTCGTGGGCCGCGCTGGCCAACGCGACGGCGGGGGTCGCCCTCGAGGTCGACGAGGGCAACCGGCTCGGTGGTGGGCACCCGGCGATCCACGTCATTCCGGGAGCGCTCGCCGTCGCCGAGGAGCAGGCGCTCGACGGCCGGCGCCTCCTCGAGGCGCTGGTCGCCGGCTACGAAGTCAGCTCCCGTCTTGGGACTGCGACCACGCCGCGCGCGAACGTCCATTCGCACGGCACCTGGGGAACGATCGGCACCGCCGTGGCCGTCGCGCGGCTCGCGGGCGCGTCCTTCCCCACGATGCGCGACGTGATCAACCTCGCCGCCTCCATGAGCCCGGCGAACTCGTGGACGCCCGCGTTGGCCGGTGCGACGATCCGCAACCTCTATCCCGGCCGCTCGGCGTGGCAGGGCATCCTCGCCCTGGATCTGCACGGCTGCGGCTTCACCGGTCTTCCGGACGGGCCGTCCGACGTCTACGGCACCATGCTCGCCGACCGCTTCGAGCCGGAGCTCGCCGTCGCGGGCCTAGACGCGCTCGGCCGCGGCGAGGGCTACCGCATCGAGCGCAACTACTTCAAGCTGCACGCCTGTTGCCGCTACAACCATTTCGCTCTGGAGGCGGTGCTCGGCCTGCGCCGCGCGCACCGGCTCGGACCGGACGACGTGGCGAGCGTGGAGGTCACGACGGTGCCGTTCACCACGCGCATGGCCGATCCGGCGCCGGCCACGATGCTGGCCGCGAAGTTCTCCCTCCCCTACGCCGTCGCCGCCGCCATCATCCTCGGGCGCACGGACCCGGTGGCCTTTCGGCCCGCGGCGCTCGGCGACCCCCGCATCCGCGAGCTCGCGCAGCGGGTCGCCGTGAAGACCGATCCCGAGATGTCACCGCGCGACAACGACCGCCCGACGGCCCACGTGCGCATCGTGCTTCGTGACGGCCGCGCGCTCGAGTCGACCACGCGCGTGGTGCACGGCGACGCGGAGGATCCGGCCACGACCGAAGAGCTGGTCGCCAAGTTCGTCGCCCTCGCCGCGCCGGTGATCGGCGAGCGGCAGAGCTCCCGCGCGATCGACCTCGCCGGGACGATCGAAGACGTGAAGGACGTCGGGGAGGTCACGGCGGCGCTCGTGCCGGAATAGGGCCCGGACGCCACGCCCCCCTACCGACGGCGGGCGTCGCGCAGACGGTGCAGCGCGATGCCGCACGCCGTCGCGACGTTGAGCGAGTCCACCCCGGGCGCCATCGCAATCCGCACGTCGACGTCCGCCGCCGCGCGCGCCACGAGCCCGAGGCCGGCCGCCTCCGACCCGACCAGCAACGCCACCCGCTCGGGCAGCGGCTGATCGCGTCCGAGCGCCGCGAGCTCCACCGCGCCGTCGGTGGCCAGCGCCAGCAGCACGTAGCCGTCCTCGCGCAGACGGCGCAGCCCGAGCGCCCAGTCGGCCAACCGCGCGAACGGCACGCGCAGCGTGGCCGCCGCCGAAGCACGGATCGCCTTGCGGTAGAGCGGGTCGGCGGTCCCGGCGGACAACAGGACGCCGTCGACACCGAACGCGAACGCATTCCGGAAGACCGCGCCGACATTGTCGGGATCCGCCAGGTCATCGAGCACGACGAGGGCGCGGCGCCCGGACGGTGAGACGAGCTGCTCGGCGGAGATCTCACCGCCGCGCTCGGCCATGGCCAGGCATCCACGGTGGAAGTCGAAGCCGACGACGTCCCGGATCACACCCCGCGGCGCGATATAGATCTCCGTGGTGTCGTCGAGACCCGGTAGCAGATCGCGCAGGCCATGCCGTGCCGCCGGGGTGAGGAGCAGCGAGCGAACCCGGAAGCGCGCGTCCCCCACGAGTCGCCGGACGATCACCTGCCCCTCGGCCACGAAGAGACCGCGCCCACGGCGGAGCACGGGATCGCGCAGGTCGCGGTAGTCGGCCAGCCTGACGTCGGCGGCGTCATCGATGTCCTGCACCAGGGGCGTCACGCTGCGCTGATCGTACCGTGCGACGGCGACGACCGTGGGCGGCGCGTGGCATCGATGAGGGCGCAGATCGCCGACGCCTCCCCCGCGGCGCCGGACACCGGCCGTCGGTGCTACCCTTCAGGGGCGACGCGGTTGCCGGTGGCGCGAGCGCGGTAGCGCGAGCGTGGAGGGACCATGGGGCTCGAGCAGGAGCTGAACGACACGCTGAAGCAGGCCATGAAGGACAGGGACGCGGGCACGTCCGGCGTCGTCCGCATGATCAAGACCAGAGTCCAGGAGCGACGGACGGCCAAGGACTTCGCGGGCGAGGTCGACGACGCGCTCGTGCGCGACGTGATCGGCGCCTACCGCAAGCAGCTCCAGAAAGCGATCCCCGAGTACGAGAAAGCTGGCGAGCGCGGCGCCGCGCAGGTCGCCCAGCTTCGCTTCGAGATCGACTTCTGCCAGCGCTTCCTGCCCCGCGGGCTCGACGAGGACACCTTGCGGGCGCTCGTGCGGGAGCGGCTGCAGGCGCTCGGCATCGGCGACCCCAAGCAGGTCGGCCGCCTCGTCGGCGACGTCATGAAGACGCACAAGGGCCAGGTCGAGGCGGCCGACGTCAAACGCATCGCCGAAGATCTGCTCCAGGGCCCCAGGTCATGACGCCTCCCGGAACCCCGATCGTGAGCTCGTCCCCGTCTCTCTAGCCTGGATTGTTCGTGAACGCGCACATCGCGATCGACCGGGGGGCACGGGCGGAGATGGGGGGATGGGGTCCGCGTGACCCATGTCCCGCCACGCGAGACGACGACGTCGCCGGGTGGAATGGGAACGGCTCCCCGATGATCGGTACGCCGTCGGCTGTGGTCAGAGGA
>JBGPXN010000160.1:0-10592 GCA_041492755.1 Methylomirabilia bacterium
CCGCATCCGATGCTCTACGACTTCGTCACCAACATCTACACGCGGCCCGAGACGGGCGACATGATCCTCGTCGGTCCCCTCGATTCCGAAGAGCTGAACGATCGCGCCGACCCGGACGCGTACCGCGAAGGCCTCAACCTGGACGAGAAGACGGATCTGCTCGCGCGCGCGGCCACGCGCTTTCCCGTGCTCGAGCGCGGCGGGGTGCTGCACAGCTACGCCGGCTGCTTCGACGTCACCCCCGACTGGCACCCGGTCATCGACGAAACCGGACCGGACGGCTTCTACGTCGCCGCCGGCTTCTCCGGCCACGGCTTCAAGCTCTCCCCCGCGATCGGCGAGATGGTGGCGAACCTCGTCGTCGACGGCAAGAAACCCGACGACGACGTGCACGCCTTCCGCCTCTCGCGCTTCGCCGAAGGCAAGCCGATCCGCGGCACCTACGGCGACTGGCTGATGTGCTGAGCGCGCCAGCCCGGTGCCGCCCGCGAACACCGCGACGGACCGCGATCGCGAACACCACGATGGAGCGTGAATCATGAGCGAGATCACCGTCTGGAGTCCCCTGGGGATCAACCGCGTCGAGGCCCGGCCGATCACGCCCCGGCTCGCCTCCCTCGACGGCGTGACGCTCGGGATCCTGAACAACAGCAAGCCCAACTCCCTACGCCTTCAGCAGCACGTGATCGAGCGGCTGGCCAAGCGCTTCAGGCTCGCCGGCGTCGTCACCAAGCAGAAGCCCAACGCCGCCGTGGGCGCCGAGAAGCTCGACGTGTGGGCGCGGGAGGTCGGGGCCGTCGTCACGGCCATCGGCGATTGAGGGTCGTGCACGTCGTGGTGTATCCACGACTCGATCGAGCTGGAAAAGCACGGCATCCCCACCGTCACCATCTGCACCGACGCCTTCCTGGGACTGGCCCGCGACGAATCGCGGAGCCTCGGCCTGCCGGATCTGCCGCTGGCGATCATTCAGCATCCGATCGGCGGTGAAGCGCCGGGCGTCATCGAGCAGCGCGCCGAGGACGCGGTGGCGCAGGTGATCGAGGGGCTGATCGGCAACGGGCGTGACCCAGCCGGCGGCCGCGTGTCGGCGGCGGGACCGGCGCCGGAGCGTCTCACCTTCGCGAGCGACGACGCGCTGCTGGAGGCGTACCACGCGCGACGCTGGACCGACGGCTTGCCGTTCGTGCCGCCCACCGAGGAGCGCGTGCGCGCGATGGTGGCCGGCGCCGGCCGGCGCCGCTCCGACGTGATCGCGGTGGTGCCGCCGCGCTGGGCCGAGGCCACGGTAGAAAACGTGGCCGTCAACGCGGTCATGGCCGGCTGCCTGCCCCGGTACATGCCCGTCCTCATCGCCGCCATCCAGGCCGCGTGCGACCCGGCGTTCGGTCTCTACAGCGTGCAGGCCACCACCCACCCGTGCGCGGTCCTCATGCTCATCTCGGGGCCGATCATCGACGCGCTCGGATTGAACTTCGCGCA
Organism: Methylomirabilia bacterium; assembly: GCA_041492755.1. Taxonomy (GTDB): domain Bacteria; phylum Methylomirabilota; class Methylomirabilia; order Rokubacteriales; family CSP1-6; genus JBGPXN01. The sequence continues at coordinate 1,483 of JBGPXN010000160.1, forward strand.
TGGCGCGTTCGGCCCCGGCTTCCGGGCCAATGCTGCGCTCGGCCGCGCCATGCGGCTCGTGCTGATGAACGTGGGCGGCGGCATCCCCGGGCAGGGCGACCAGTCCACGCACGGCTCGCCGGCGAAGTTCAGCTACTGCATCGCCGAGAACGAGGCGGCCACGCCGTGGGAGCCGTTCCGGGTCACGCGCGGCTTCGCGGCGGCCGACAGCACCGTGACCGTGTTCTCCGGCGAGGGGCCGCACAACATCAACGACCACGTCTGCACCTCCGCCCACACCGTTCTCACCGTTGTCGCCGACACCATGACGACGATCGGCCACAACAACGCGGGCTCCGTCATGCGCGGCGACGTGCTGGTGGCCTTCGGACCCGAGCACGCCCACACCATCGCCTCCGGTGGGCTGAGCAAGCGCGACGTCCAGCAGTTCCTCTTCGAGCGCGCCCGCAACAAGGTGGGCCTGCTCAAGCTGCGCGCGATGTACAAGGCCACCAACTGGCCGGACTGGGTGAACCCCGACGACGACGAGGCCCTCTGCCCGATCGTGGGGACGCCGGACGACGTCCACATCGTGGTGACCGGCGGGCCGGGCAAGCACTCGGCGTTCATCCCAACCTTCGGCACGTCGAAGTCGGTGACGCGCAAGATCGACTGAGCCGGCGCGGCGGCCAACACCTTCGCCATCGATGGGGGCAAGCTTGGCCGGGCCAGTCTTCACGACGCCACGACGCGGATTACAATGGGACGCCGGCTCGGGCGGAGTCGTGGCCGCGAGGCAACCGGCAATCCTGGAAGACGGAGGCCGACTCATGGCAAAAGGTCTTCTGATCGCGGCGATGAACATGGGGAACGTCCCTGATGACGAGTTCCACGACTGGTACGACACGGAACACCTGCCGGAACGGCAGCGGGTGCCGGGTTTTCTCGTGTGCCAGCGCTGGATGGGGACGGAAACCCGCACGGCCTCGGTGGCGACCTACGATCTCGCCGACGTCGCGGTGTTGAAGAGCCCGGCCTATGTGGCGATCGCCGGCGAGAACCTGTCGCCCTGGTCCAAGCGCGTCACCAGCCAGGTCGAGCGCCTGATGCGCTTCGAGGGCGAGCAGATCCAGCCCGGTGAGCAGCTCCCACCCGACGGTGCGCGCGGGCTGCTGGTGAACGCGATGAACGTCGCGCCCGAAGTCGAGGCCGAGTTCAACGAGTGGTACGACAAGGAGCACGTCCCCGCGCTGTCCGCGGTCCCGGGCGTCCTGTGCGCCCGTCGTTTCCGCGGCACCAGCGGCAACCGCAAGTACGTGGCGCTCTATCACCTGGCCACTCCTGACGTGCAGGAGTCAGCCGAGTGGAAGCAGGCGCGCGAAAGCGATTGGACGAACCGACTGAAACCCCATTTCCGCGATCACCTGCGGCTCGTCTGCCGTCGCTACGTCACGCGCCGGCTCGTCGGCTTCGGCTCCGACGCGAAATCCTGATGCCGTCACGTGCCCGCCTTGGCTAGTCCCGCGACGACCGACTCGGCTCCGTTGATGGCGGTGCACACCTCTGGCCGTGGGCCCGACGTCGTGCTCTTTCACGGAGGCATGGGGTCGTGGCGGCACTGGGCCCGGAACGTCGGCCCGTTGTCCGAGCGCTTCACCGTGCACGCGCTCGATCACCCCTCGTACGGCGCCTCGGCCCCGGTGCCGCGGGAAACCACGCACGCGGAGTATCTGGATCTCGTGCACCGGCTCTTCGTCGAGATGTTCCCGGGCGCCACGCCGCTCCGCTTCGCCGGCTTCTCCTTCGGGGGCGCGATCGCGACGAATCTCGCTCGACGGCTCGGTGAGCGCGTGACCCACTTGTGCCTGGTCTCGCCGGCCGGATTTCCCGCTCGCAAATTTGCCGACCGGCCGACCCGCAGCTACCGCGAGGCCGGAGACGACGAGCGGAAGTTCCGCGAGATCTGCCGGCACAACCTCCTCGTGAACATGCTCGCGAGCCCGGAGAGCGTTTCGGAAGAAACCGTCGACATCCAGGCGTACTGCGTGCGCCACTCACGGTTCAACAGCCGCAAGGTCAGCGCCGGCGGCACGCTGCTGGGCGACCTCGCGCACGTGATGGGCCGCGTGCGCGTGCTCTGGGGCGAAAAGGACGATTCGCCGTTCCGGCCGGCTCACCTGCTGCTCGGCGAGATCCGAGCCGTGATTCCCGAGCTCGACCTGCACCGCATCCCGGGCGCCGGGCACTGGTCGGCGTACGAGAACGCGCCCGAGGTCAACCGCCGCATGCTGGAGTTCTTCACGAAAACCTGACGTCGAGGGGAAGCAACAACACCCGCGTGCGGCGGACCGTGATGCCCTCTTCCCCGCCGAGATCAGGCCGGGTGATGACGACTCGGATGCCGTGGCGCGCCGTCACGAGGACGGGGCTCGCTTCGCGCGCGCGGACGTACCAGGCACGGTCTCCCGGTCTCAGTCTCCGGCTCACCACGAGGCCGACCGACCCAGTGAGCGGGCGCCAGCGAACCCGAAGCGGTCGAAGCACGAGACCGAGACCGACCGCAACCAGGGCGATCATCGCCGGCGCGTTGCCCGATCCCCCACCCAACGCTGCCATCGTCACGCCCCACACACCGACCCACGCCACGACGGCGTCGAGCCCGCGCAACCAGCGCAGGCGGGACATCCAGCTCGCGACGGCGTGCGGGATGGGTCGGATCGGAGTCCTCATGCTTGAAGCCATGATAGGCGCGGTATAGCATCGCGCGCATGCCCGTCGAGTTCGTCGGCATGATCGGCGTGCGCCCCGAGGGCGCCGACGGCGCGGCCGTCCACGTCATCGGTGGCGCCATCGATCGCCACTGGACCCGCGACTTCGCGCAGGCGCACGAGCGCGCCGGCTTCGACCGCGTCCTCGTCGGCTACACCTCCACGTCGGCGGACGGCTTTCTGGTGACGGCATATGCCGCATCGGTTACCGAGCGTCTCGGTTATCTCCTCGCCCACCGCCCCGGCTTCATGGCGCCCACGCTGGCCGCCCGCAAGGCGGCGACGCTGGACCATTTCACGGGCGGGCGCGTCGCGCTCCACGTCATCACCGGGGGCAGCGATGGCGAGCAGGCGCGCGACGGCGATTGGCTCGATCACGACACGCGCTACCGCCGCACCGACGAGTACCTCGACCTCATGCGCCGCGTGTGGACGTCCGAGACGCCGTTCGACTACGCGGGCGAGTTTTACCGGGTCAAGCAGGCGTTCTCGGACGTCAAGCCGCTGCAGACGCCGGCCATTCCGCTCTACTTCGGCGGCGCCTCGGGGCCGGCGCCCGCCGTGGGCGCCAAGCACTGCGACGTCTACGCGCTGTGGGGCGAGCCGCTGGCCGCCGTGCGCGAGCGCATGGCCGAGGTGCGGGCGCTCGCCGCCGGCGTCGGCCGCGAGGTGCGCTTCAGTGTCTCGACCCGGCCCATCATTGCGCCCACGGAAGCGAAGGCATGGGAGCGCGCGCGCGACATCCTCGCCCGCGTGCGCGCGGGCCAGCCGTCAATTGTCGGTGAAGGCCCCGGCATCCGGCCTCAGGCCGAGGGCGCACGCCGTCTGATCGACTTCGCGGCGCAGTCCGAGATCCACGACAAGCGCCTGTGGATGCCAATCGCCGCCGCCATGGGCGGCGCCGGCAACACCACCGCGCTGGTGGGGACGCCCGAGCAGGTGGCGGAATCGCTCCTCGACTACTACGACGCGGGCGCCACCACCCTCCTGATCCGCGGCTTCGATCCGCTGAACGACGCGATCGAGTACGGCCGCGAGCTGATCCCGCTGGTCCGCGCGGCAGTCGCGCGCCGCGACCGCGCCGCCGCCGTCACCGCGTGACCGCGTTCCTCGCCGTCGTCGGCGCCGTGACACCGCCCGGCCGACTCAACGCGGCCGTGGCGACCACCGTCGAGGTCGCCGCCTCGCGGCCCGGCGTGACGGCGTCGATGCTGAGCCTCGCCGACCATCGCGTGTCCTTCGCCGACGGCCGCCCGCTCGACACGTTCACCGACGATACCGCGTCGGTCGTCGCCCGCGTGACCGCCGCCGACGTCGTGCTGCTCGCGAGCCCCGTCTACCGCGGCACGTTCACGGGCGCGCTCAAGAACCTGCTGGACCTGACCCCGGTGGAGGGGCTGCGCGACAAGCCGGTGGGGATCGTCGCCATGGGCGCGACCCTGCACCACTATCTCGGCGTGGACTGGCAGCTCCGCGGCGTCCTCGCGTGGTTCGGCGCGCTGGTGGCGCCGACGAGCGTGTATCTCGAGTCGTCGCACTTCCGTGAAGGCCGCCTGGTCGACGACGCCGCCCGCGCCGCGCTGTCCAACCTCGTCGACACGCTCCTGGCGCTGAGCCGGGGCGTCAAGGGGCCCTTCGGCCCGCCACCGCTCGCCGCCGGCCGCGGCTAGCCGCAACTTCGGACCAGCCGTCAGCGGCTACGGCGTCCCGTCCAGCGCTCCCTCGGTCGCGGTGGTCAGGGCGTTGAAGTCGACGCCGGGGTCCTTGCCGTCCGTCCCCTGGTTCTTGAAGAGGCTGGTCGGCGCCAGACTGTAGTTCCCGCCAGCCAGATCGACGAAGCCGACGTTGTCCAGCGTCGCCGGGAAGAAGTTGTCCGGAGGGTACTGGCCCGGATCGCCGCCGGGCTGGATGTTGCGCCGGAAGACAAAGCCGGGGAAGTAGGTGTTCAGCGTGTCCAGGCCGGGCCCGGTGCCGGCGCCGTCCACGCCGCCGGTGCCGTTGGGCACGAGGTTGTTGATGTAGACGAAGCGGCCCGAGGCCGCGGTCATAGCTTCGATGACGTTACCGTTCTGGAAGCCGGTGTTGTGGTCGATGGTGACGTCGGCGCCGCCGCCGATGACCTGGAAGAGCCGCTCGGTCACGTTGAGGAACAGGTTGTTCTGGATGTGGACGCGGTTGGTCTGCTGACTGTTCACGCCGCTGGTGGTGTTGTCCACGATGTTGTTGGTGAACGTGACGTCCTGGACCACCGCCCCCGCCACCGTTCCGCTCGTGTTCGGCGTGCTCACCCAGTTGCGCTGGAAGACGTTGCCGTCCGCGAGCACCCGCTGCGCGTTCTTGAGCTCGAACAAATTCTTCACGAGCCACGGGATGCCGGCGTAGGAGGGATCGGCGGGGTTCCACGACAACGGCTTGGCGACGTAGTTGTGGCCGAACTCGATGTCGGAGGGGATCAGGCTCGGAATGCCCGGATCGGCCCCGCCGAACATGACGTTCTCGCCCGCGGCTTCGAGGTAGTTGTTGACGATCTTGAAGGGCCCGCTCCCGTTCCAGCTGACGATGGCCTGCGAGTCGGCCCCCTCCTCGTGGAAGTCGGAGAAGTAGGAGTCGATCACCGCGGTGTGGGCCGTGTTGGCGACGAGGCCACGGCGCACGTTGCCGGTCGGGGTGCCGTGCACGTAGCAGCGGTCGAAGGTGATGTCGTGCGGCAGCTGGGCCACCGACGTCGCGAGATTGCCATTGACGTCATCGCCGAGGACCACGACGCCGAGCTGCGTCCCGCTCCGCGTACTCCACGTGGTGGCGATCTCGATGCCGACGAAGCGGTAGTGATGGGCGCCGAAGTCGGCCCGGATGGCGGGCGCGGAGTTCGGGCTGACGATCTTGGGCATGAGAGCGGCGTGGGCCGGGCTCACGCGGGTGCCGGGGGCAGGGAGGCTCGCGATGGCCGAGGAGCGAACGTAGATCCACGCCGTTCCCGCCTTGTTCGGAAGGGTGAAGTTGCCGGTGAAGGTGGCGCCCGCCGGCAGCTCGATGATGTCGCCGGGGTTCGCCAGATCGAGCGCCGCCTGGAGGTCGCCGCCCGTGTTCACCGCGATGACGGCCCCGGCCGGCGGCGCGTAGTCCGTGTCCAGGAGAAGGGCGGCCGCCGCGGGGGACGTGAGCGTGAACGTCGCCGTGCACGTCGCGTCGGCGTTGAGCACCAGCGTCGCCGGACTCGTGGCCCCCGTCGGGCACCCCGTGCCGCTCCAACCCGCGAACGCCGAGCCGCCCGTCCCGGTTGCCGTGATCTGCACCGCCGTGCCCGCCACGTACGTCCCCGCGCCCGTCGTCGTGCCCGTGCCCGTCCCCGCGGCATTGATCGTCAACGCGTAGGTCGTGAACGTGAACGTCGCCGTGCACGTCGTGTCGGCGTTCAGCACGAGCGTCGCCGGGCTGGCCGTGCCCGCCGGACAGCCCGTTCCGCTCCATCCGGTAAACACCGAGCCGCCCGTCGGCGTCGCCGTCAGCTGCACCGACGTCCCCGCCCAGTACGTGCCCGCCCCCGAGATCGTCCCGGACCCGGTCCCCGCCGCGCTCAACGTCAGCGCGTACTGCCGGTATGGCCACCACATTCCGGTGGCGGTGTACACGTCGTACCGGCCGAACGAGGCTCCCTGGCAATCCGCCGCCACGGGCGTCGCACACCACACCGACGTGAACACTACGGTCTGCCCATCCCAGGTGGTCGTCGCCTGCGGCTGGGCCTGCACGTCGGGCACGCCCGCATTCACCGCCACCTCCGAATGGTGGTGCGCGATCCGCTTCACCCCCTGGCTGCCATCCAGCGCCAGCCAGAAGATTTCCCGCGCGAAGGCCTGTGCGTTCTGGACGACGCCGAGGGGGGTGTTCATGTCGGTGACGATCTCGGCCGGGGAGAGGGCGCGGTTATAGACGCGAACCTCGTCGATGAGGCCCTGGAAGAACTGGCCGAAGACGCTGTCGCCGCCGATCTCGAGAGGATTCGCGGAGGTCGCGATGGCAGTGGTCTTCGGCACGCTGGAGACCTGGGCGCCGTTGACGTAGAGGCGGACGTTCGCGCTGTCGTAGGTAACGGCCAGGTGGGTCCAGGTGTTCTCGGCCAAAGTCGCAGTACCGTACGTGCGACCAAAACTGCCGCCCCCCACCGGCTTTCCGAAGTTGTCCGAAGTCGCCTCGAGGTAGTAGTTGTCGTTGCCTTTGTAGATGACGTCGCGCCAGTTGCTCGTGACGTTCGACGGATTCACCCAGGCTTCCAGCGTCATGCCCGTGGTCAGCCGAAGCGAGGGAGCATCGTTGATAGTCACGCGCGCGTCGATGCCGTTGAAGGCCAGGGCGCTCCCGAACCTGCCGCCGGTCGTCCAGCTCGCCCCCGAGATGGCCCCGGTGTTGTTGTTACTGGACAGGTCCGTCACAGTCGTACCGGTGCCCTCGTTGAAGCTGTAGGCGGCGACGAGGCCGGGCAGCGGCGGCGGCACGCCCTGGGGCTGGGTGTACGTCGACGCCAGCACCCAGCCCGGGCGCACGCGCGAGGGGATGCCGCTCACGTGACCCGCCTGCGCGGTCTCCAACAGCAGCGTCTTGCAGGCGGTCGCGCACGCCGGGTCCAGCAGCACGCTCGCCACGCCCGTCTTGCCGCCGAGCTCCGCACTTTGCGCGCCGCTCTGCGCCACGTACACCACCACTTCGCGGCCGGCGGCGTCCAGCGCCACGTCCGCCGCGGCGGTGCCCGGGAACAGCGTCTTCTGGAACACGAGGTTCCGGTCGTACACCTTCATCCCATCGCTGAAGCTTGCCACCACCCACGTGCCGGTCGGACTCATCGCGACCCACGTCGGCACCGACGGCGCCGGCCAGGTCGCCAGCACGCTCCCCGCGCTGAGGTCGACCACCACGACGTCGCTCTGGCTCATGGCACAGCACGTCTGATCCGGGTTCAGCGCGAAGCCCTTCACCGCCGTGTACCGCCAGTCGTCCGCAGGCCGCCCCGCTTCGATCACCCCGTACTGCGGCAGCGTCATCACCACGTCGACCGTCAGGCTGTCCGCGTGCAACACCCGCAGTTCGTTGCCCACCCCGTACAGCACCCGCGTCGGGTCCGTCGGATGCCACGTGAACTCGGCGGCGTTCACACCGGGCATCCACATCAAGACCTCGCCCGTCGCCACCCGCAGCAGCGCCCAACGTCCGGTTGAGTCTCCGCCCACGGCCTGTACGAGCGCCAGCGTGCCGTCCGCGTTCAGCCCCGCCGACTGCGCCCCTTCGTGCATCAGTCCGAGCCGTGGATGGTAGGCGGGACTCGCGGACGCGTTGACGGTGTCGTCCGGAATCATCGTCGGGTCCGTGATCCGCGTGATCACGCTGCCCCCGAACGTCGGGTCGGGTGTGGGCGCACGGAGCGCCGGCCGCGCGACTTGCGGCACCGCGTGCACCGTCGCGTCACTCAGGTACGTAGGCGCGGTCGCCGGCGGTAGCAGCGTGAACTTGGCCGTACACGTCCGGTTCCCGTCCATCACGACGGTCGCCGGCGAGATCGCCGCCACCGGGCAGCCCATTCCGCTCCAGCCCGCAAACGAGGAGTCGGCCCCCGGCGTCGCCGTGATCTGTGCCGATGTCCCGATCGTGTACGTCCCCGCTCCCGCCGTCGTGCCCGAGCCGGTTCCCATCGTGGTGATCGCCAGCGTGTACTGCTTGAGCGCGAACGTCGCCGTGCACGTCGTGTCGGCGTTCAGCACCAGCGGGGCCGGGCTGGCCGTGCCCGTCGGGCAGTCCGTCCCGCTCCAGCCCGTGAAGTTCGAGTTCGCCGCCGGCGTCGCCGAGATCTGCACCGACGTCCCGGCCGAATACGTCCCGCCGCCCGTCGTGGTCCCTGACCCGTCACCGGTCGTCGCCAGCGTCAGCGTGTACTGCTTCAGCGTGAACGTCGCCGTGCACGTCGTGTCGCCGTTCAGCACCAGCGTCGCCGGGCTCGTCGTCCCCGTCGGACAGCCGGTGCCGCTCCAGCCCGTGAAGTCCGAGTTGCTGGCGGGGGTGGCGGAGATCTGCACGGACGTGCCGGCCGAATAGCTGCCCGCGCCCGTCATCGTGCCGGACCCGGTGCCCGCCGTGGTAATGGCCAGAGTGAACTGCTTCAGCGTGAACGTCGCCGTGCACGTCGTGTCGCTGTTCACCACCACCGTCGCGGGACTCGTCGTCCCCGTCGGGCAGCCCGTCCCGCTCCAGCCGGTGAAGTCCGAGGTCCCCGCCGGCGTGGCCGTGATCTGCACGGACGTCCCCGCCGCATACGTCCCGGCCCCGCTCGTCGTCCCAGATCCCGTGCCGGCGGTGGTCATTGCCACCGTGAAC
>JBGPXN010000041.1:0-32072 GCA_041492755.1 Methylomirabilia bacterium
AGGTAGGCGCCGAGGTTGGCCACGGTCTTCACGCGCAGACCGAGGATCTTGCCGTCACGCGACAGCGCGATCTCGGCGTCGGTGACGTGGTCGCGGCCGTGGGCGTCGGTGAGGTACGCCTCCCGGCGACTCGACGTCCAGCGCACCGGCCGCTTGAGCTGCCGGGACGCCCACGAGCACACAACCTCCTCGTTGTAGAGGAAGATCTTCGAGCCGAACCCACCGCCCACGTCGGGCGCGATCACGCGCACCTTGTGCTCGGGGATGCCGAGCACGAAGGCGCACATCAGCAGCCGGTGAACGTGCGGGTTCTGCGACGTCACCCACAGCGTGAGCTCGCCCGTCGCGTCCTCGTAGCGGGCCACGCAGGCGCGCGGCTCCATGGCGTTCGCCACCAGCCGCTGGTTCACGATGCGCTTCTTCACCGTCACCGCCGCGCTCTTGAACGCCGCGTCGGTGGCCGCGCCGTCACCGATCTCCCACTTGAAGGCGACGTTGCCGGGCGCGCCCGCGTGCAGCTGCGGCGTACCTGTCTGCTCCGCCCGCTCGGTGGCCGTCACCGACGGGAGCGGTTCCCAGTCCACACGCACCTTCTCGGCCGCGTCGGTCGCGCCCGCCTGGCTGTCGGCGATGATGACTGCCACCGGGTCGCCGACGTGGCGGGCAGCGTCCGCGCTCAGCGGCATGTGGGGCACGATCGCGAGGTCCTGGACCACCCCGGGGACCTTCTTCTCCTTCCGGAGGTCCCATCCGCACGGGAGCGAGTTGACGCCGGTCATGTCCTTGCCCGTGAAGACCGCGACGACGCCGGGGTGCGCTTTCGCCGCCGACACGTCGATGTTGCGGATGCGGGCGTGGGCGTGCGGGCTCCGCACGAACGCGGCGTACGTCATGCCGGTGAGCTTCAGGTCATCGACGTACTGCCCGCGGCCGGTGATGAAGCGCGGGTCCTCGCGCCGCTTGATCGACTTGCCGAACAGGCGCTCCTCAGCTGCGGTGGCCATGGCCCAACCTCACTTCTTGGCCATCGTCTCGGCGGCCCACTGGATCGCCTTGACGATGTTGTGATACCCGGTGCACCGGCACAGGTTGCCCTCGAGCTGGTGGCGGATCTGCTCCTCGCTCGGCTTGGGGTAGCGCTCGAGCATCTGGTAGGCGGTCATGATCATGCCCGGCGTGCAGAAGCCGCACTGCAACCCGTGCTTCTCCCAGAAGCCCTGCTGGATCGGGTGCAGCTCGCCGTCCTTGGCGACGCCCTCGATCGTCATGAAGTTGGCGCCGTCGGCTTGCACCGCGAAGAGCGTGCACGACTTCACCGCCTGACCGTTCATGAGAACGGTGCAGGCACCGCACTGGCTGGTGTCGCAGCCTACGTGCGTGCCGGTGAGGCCGACCGTCTCACGGATGTAGTGGACGAGCAGCAGGCGGGGCTCGACCTCGTGGCTGTACGTCTGGCCGTTGATGGTCATCTTGACTGGCAGTTTCACGACTCGTCCTCCGGCATACGGGGGTTGAGAGGCGGATGTTCAGCTTCGAGCGGAAGAGAGCGTAAGCCGCCCCCGGCACCCTGTCAACGGCCGCGAAGCGTGGGCCGGCCGGGGAGCGCGCGGGGCCGTCAGCCCCTTCGCTCGGATACCCGCCCCGACCGGGCTACTCGGCGAAGACGAAGGCGGCGAGCAGGGTGATGACGCTGAGGATGATCGTGGTGAGGAAGAGTCGCGTGACGAGCGCCATGTCGAACCTGGCGGGTCTGCCGTGCAACTGTCGTTCCATCGTGCTGCAACGGAGAATACCCAGGACGTGGCCCATTTCCCTCGGAATTTCTGCGATCGAGACGGAGCAAGGCAGCCGAGGGGAACGAATTCCGTTCCCAAACCGTCACCCGAGTGACGTCTGGTCACTCGGAGCCGGCACCCCGAGCACGGTTTTCAAACGTCCGTGGTCACCCGACTTCGCGCCCGGGTCCCGCGCGACTCACTCGCGCAGAAGCCGCCGTGCATCGGCCCGGGCCTGGTCGAGCACCTCCCGCACCGGCAACGACTTCTCCCGCGCGATGCGGGCGACCTCGGCGAACTCCGGCGTGACGGTGACCACGCGGCCGGCCAGGCGCGACACCTTGCACGCGATCGCGCCGTACGCGGTCGTCACCGTGACCATCTCCCGCGCGAGCGGGCGGCGCTGCCACTCGGTCCAGCGGACACCGATGGTGCTCGACTCCTCGAAGAGGACGCGCGAGACGTCGTCGAGCCGGGCGCGCGGACTGAGCGCGGTCAGGACCACGCCCGGCCGGCTCCGCTTCATGATGACGGGCGTGAGGAACACGTCGAGGGCGCCGACCTCGAAGAGCCGGTCCATCAGCGGCTCGTAGAGCTGCGGCGACATGTCGTCGATCGTCGTCTCGATCTGGAGGATCGTCTCCTCGGCGCCGGCGTTCAGCGCGTCGCCAACGAAGCAGCGCAGCACGTTCGGCGTCTCGGCGAAGTCCATCGTGCCCGCGCCGTAGCCGATCGCGCGGATCGTCATGGGCGGGATGCGCACGGCCGGCCGCGCGAGTGTCGTCAGGATCGCGGCCCCGGTCGGGGTGACGAGCTCGGCGCGGACGCCGGTGTCGACCACCGGAAAACCGCGCAGCAGCTCGGCCGCGCCCGGGCCCGGGACCGGCATGCGACCGTGCGGGCCGTTGACGAACCCGGCGCCCAGCGGCAGGGCGGAGACGTACACGGCGTCCGCGCCGAGCAACGTCAGCGCGACGACGCCACCGGTCACGTCGATGATCGCGTCCACCGCGCCGACGTCGTGGAAATGCACCTCGTCCCGCGTGCTGCCGTGGACGCGGGCCTCGGCGTCGGCCAAGCGCGTGAAGATCCGCGCGGCCTGCTCGCGGATGCCGTCGGACAGCGTGCTCGCCTCGAGGATCCGGAGGATGTCGCCCAGGCTGCGATGCTGGTGATGCTGCTGGGCGTCGATCTCGACGTCCACCTTGGTGGCGCGAAACGCGCCCTTGCGGACCTCCCGTGCGACCAGGTCCCAGCCGCCGAGCGGGAGCCGGCGGAGCTGCTCGCGGAGCGCGTCGAGCGAAACCCCCGCGTCGACGAGGGCGCCCATGATCATGTCACCCGCGGCGCCGCTCGGGCAGTCGAAGTAGACGATCGTCATCTGAGCGAGGCTGGCTTCATGGGCGCGGCGGCAGCGTCACGGACGGTTCAGCGGATCTTGGCGACGAGGTGATTGATCTGGCTCGCCTGGTGGGCGGCGCCGTAGCCGTTGTCGATGTTCACCACCGACACCCCGGGCGCGCACGAGTTCAGCATGGCGAGCAGCGCGGCGATGCCGCCGAACGACGCACCGTAGCCGACACTGGTCGGCACCGCGATCACCGGACGGTCGACGAGCCCGCCGATGACGCTGGGCAGCGCGCCTTCCATTCCGGCCACCGCGACGATGGCGTTGGCATCGGCGAGAAGGTCGTAATGCGGCAGCAGGCGGTGCAGTCCGGCCACCCCGCAGTCGGTGAGGCGCTCCACGCGGTTGCCGAGCGCCTCGGCGACGAGCGCCGCTTCCTCGGCCACCGGCAGATCGGCGGTTCCGGCCGCGACGACGGCGATCAGCCCGACGCCGTCCACCGGCACCGGCCGCAGCACGAGCAATCGCGGCAGCGGATGGTACACGTGTGGCACCCCGGCCGCCGCGACCGCGTCCGCGATGCGCGCATCCGCGCGGGTGGCTAGTACGTTGACGTGATCGACGACCAGGCGCTCGACGATGGCCACCACCTGCTCCGGCGTCTTGCCCTGGCAGAACACGGCCTCGGGCGCGCCGCCGCGCAGCGTCCGATGATGATCGATGCGCGCGAAACCCAGGTCCTCGAACGGGAGCGAGCGCAACCGCCGCAGCGCGGCGTCGAGGTCGAGGCGCCCGGCCTGCACGTCTTCCAGCAGCCGGTGCAGCGTTTCTCTATCCACGGGCACGCTTCAGGGGAAGAACGAGATTCGCGCTGCCCGACTGAAAGCCGGAGAGGTCCAGGGTCACGTAGACGTAGCCCAGCTCACGAAAGCGGCGAACGATGGCGTCGGGCCGGCCGTCCTCCCACAACCGTGGCATCTCGTCCCGCGCGATCTCGAGGCGGGCCAGCCGGTCGTGATGCCGCACCCGGAACTGGCGGAAGCCGAGCGACCGCACGAACTCCTCCGCGGCGTCGATCCGCCGGAGCTTCTCGGCGGTGATCGGGTCGCCGTACTGGAAGCGCGAGGACAGGCACGCAAAGGATGGCTTGTCCCAGGTCGGCAACTCGAGCGCGCGCGAGAGCTCCCGGATCTCGGTCTTGCTCAGCTCCGCCTCGATCAGCGGGGCCCGGACGCCGCGCTCGCGCGCCGACTGCATGCCCGGACGGTGGTCACCGAGATCGTCGACGTTGGCCCCGTAAGCCAGCCAGCGACAGCCTTCCTGGCTCGCCAGCGGAGCGAGCGTGGTGAACAACTCCTCCTTGCAGAAGTAGCAGCGGTTCGCAGGGTTGCGCGCATAGTCCGGGTTGTCGAGCTCGCGGGTCGTCACCACGACGTGGCGCAGCCCGAGCAACGCGCCCAGCCGGCGCGCCTCCGCCAGCTCGGCGGACGGGTACGTCTCGGAGTCGGCAGTGGCGATGACGGCGCGATCGCCGAGCGCTTCGCGGGCGGCCCGGGCCAGCAACGTCGAGTCCACGCCGCCGGAGAACGCAACCAGCACGCTCTCCATCTCGCGGAGCACGCCGAGCAGGCGCGTGTATTTCTGCTGGGTGGCCGCTTCGACGCCGGTCACGTCAGGCTTCCAACCGCACGAGGTCGTGGAAGGCGGCGTAGCGCTCGGCCAGCTCGGCGGGTCGGAGTCGCTTCAAGCGCTCGAGGGAGAAGTCCTCGACGGTGAACGAGGCCATCACCGAGCCATAGACGACGGCGCGCCGCATCGTGGCCGGATCGGTCCGATCCTGGGCGGCCAGGTAGCCCATGAAACCGCCGGCGAACGTATCCCCCGCTCCGGTCGGATCGAACACCGACTCCAGCGGATACGCGGGCACGCTGAAGAAGGTGCCGTCCGCCATCATGAGGGCGCCGTACTCGCCGCGCTTCACCACCACCACCTTGGGGCCCATGGCGCCGATGGCGCGCGCCGCCCGGACCAGATTGGCCTCACCGGCGAGCTGGCGCGCCTCCGCGTCGTTGACGGTGACGACGTCGACTTCGGCGAGGACGCGCCGCAGCGCTTCCCGCTTGCCGTTGATCCAGAAGTTCATCGTGTCGAGGGCCACCAGCCTCGGTCGCGCCGCCATCTGGCCCAGCACGTCGAGCTGCAGCTCGGGGTCGATGTTCGCGAGGAACAGGAACGGCGCCTGCCGCGACCGGTCGTCGAGGCGCGGCCGGAACTCGGCGAGCACGTTGAGCTGCGTGTCGAGGGTCTTGGCGTCGTTGAGATCGAAGCCGTATCGACCCTGCCAGCGGAACGTTCGTCCCTTCGTCGTTTGCAATCCGGCCACGTCGACGGTCTTGTCCTTCAGCAGCCGCACGTGGACCTCGGGAAAATCCTCACCCACGATGGCGACGAGGCGGACCTGGGTGAAGAAGCTCGCCGAGTACGAGAAGTACGTCGCCGAGCCGCCGAGGGCCTCGTCCACCTTGCCGAACGGTGTCTCGACGCTGTCGAGCGCCACCGAGCCCACGACGAGCAGGTCAGCCACGGTGCGCTCTCGCCTTGCGCCCCGGACCGCGCGAGCCAGGGTCGGGGAAGTACTTGCCGAGCAACAGCTCGAGTCGCCGGCGCGTGGCCAGCGGGAATGCGGCCGGGTTGGTGATGACCGCGTTGGCCAGCGCGCGGCCGCACCCGCACGCGCGCTCGGGGAGCAGCGCGGGAATGAGGCGGCGCAGGACTTCCTTGGCGGTGGCCACGTTCTTCAGGAGGTTCTGGATGACGGTCTCCACCGAGACCGACTCGTGGGTCTCGTGCCAGACGTCGTAGTCGGTGACCAGCGCGAGCGTCGCGTAGCACAGCTCGGCTTCGCGGGCGAGCTTGGCCTCCGGCATGTTCGTCATCCCGATCACGTCGACGCCCCATTGCCGGTAGATCCGTGACTCCGCCTTGGTCGAGAACTGGGGTCCCTCGATACATATATAGGTCCCGCCCCGGTGCACGGTCACCCCGGTCTGCCCGGCGGCGCCAGCCAGCGCGGCGGCCAGGTCGGCGCACACGGGATCGGCGATGCCGACGTGCCCCGCGATGCCGTCGCCGAAGAACGAGGCCACCCGCCGCCGGGTGGCGTCGAAGAACTGGTCGGGAACGACCAGGTCGAGCGGATGGATCTCCTCGCGCATGCTCCCGACCGCCGACACCGATACGACCGACCCCGCCCCCAGGGATTTGAGGCCCCAGATGTTCGCGCGGTAGTTCAGCTCGCTCGGCATGAGCCGGTGCCCGCGCCCATGGCGGGCGAGAAAGATCACGGGGCGCCCCTCGAACTCACCCGTGCAGTACTCGTCGGACGGATCGCCGAACGGCGTCCGCACCCGGCGCCAGCGGACGTCACGGACACCTTCGAGCTCGTAGAGCCCGCTGCCACCGATGATCCCGATCGCGCCGCTCACGCCACCCACTCTCCGTGCGTCGTGTCTTCGTCCACCCCGCGAATCCGCAGGCGTACCACCGAGCGCATCAAGTCGTCCGCCCCCTCGAAGGCGACCTCGACGTAGTTGCCGGTGAGCCCGACGAGGCGCCCGGTCCGGCGATCGCGCGTCTCCAGCACGAGCGCCTCCTGGGTCGTTTCCACGAGCCCGCGGCGGAAGGCCACGCTCCGCACGCCGCCGAGCGCCCGCAAGCGCCGGCCCCGATCGGCGATGGTCCGCGCGTCGACCCGGCCGTCGAGATCGATCGCTTCCGTCCCGGGCCGGTCGGAGTACGGGAACACGTGCAGGTAGCTGAAGGGCAGCGCGCGAACGAGCGCCAGCGTCTCGCCGAACTCCGGCTCCCCTTCACCGGGGAAGCCGACGATGACGTCGGTGCCGAGACCGAGCCCCGGCACCGCCTCCGCCAGTCGCTCGACGAGCGTGCGATACATCGCGACGGTATACGGACGCCGCATGCGGCGAAGGATGCGCGGACTGCCGCTCTGCAGTGGCAGGTGCAGGTGCGGCGCGATCACATTCGAGCCCGTGATCACCTCGATGAGCTCGGGGGTGAAGTACGCGGGCAGCACCGACGAGAGCCGCACCCAGCGCAGGCCGCCGACCGCGACGACCGCGCGCAGCAGCGCGGCCAGCGTCGTCCGGGGCACGAGGTCGGCGCCATAATGCCCCATGTCCACGCCGGTCAGCGTCACTTCACGGTGCCCGCGCGCCACCAGCGCGTGCACGTGCTCGAGCACGACCTCCGGCGGCCGGCTGCGGCTTCCACCGCGCGCCCGCGGGACGATGCAGAAGGCGCAGCGATGCTGGCAGCCGTCCTGGACCTTCACGAACGCACGCGAGCGCGTGCCGCTGGCCGGCGGCGGCACCAGAGGGCCGTCGGCCGACCAGGCGCGACCGACTTCGACGCTCGGACGTGTCGGCGGTGAATCGAGGAGCGAATCGAGCAGGTCCGGGAGACGGCCTCGGTCCGCGGTTCCGACGACCAAATCGACACCGCGCACCCGCGCGACCGCCTCCGGATCGACCTGGGCCCAGCAGCCCGTCACGACCACCCGCGTCGTCGTCGGCAAACGGCTCGCGCGCCGGATCATTTGCCGATCCGAAAACTCCGCGCGGCTCGTGACCGTGCAGGAGTTCACGACGACGACGTCGGCGGGAGCGCCGAACGGGACCGTGCGCCACCCGCGCGCTTCCAGGCCGGCCTGCATCTCTTGCGTATCCACCTGGTTCACGCGACAGCCCAGGGTGGCAAAGGCGACGGTCCGGGCGCTCACGCCGGGATCGGCTCCCTGAGCTGACCGCACGCCGCGCCGATGTCCTCGCCCTTGCTCCAGCGCACCGTCGTCGTCACGTCCGCGTCCAGGAGCACGGCCTGGAACGCGAGGATGCGCGCGAGCGGAGGCCGCTGGAATTGCGCGCCCGCCCAATCATTGAACGGGATGAGGTTGACCTTGGCGCGGATGCCCCGCAACAGCTTGGCCAGGCGACGCGCCTCCTCGGGGCTGTCGTTGACGCCGTCGAGCAGCACGTACTCGAAGAACACGCGCTGGCGCGGCGCCAGCGGATAGCGGCGCACGGCGTCCATCAGCGCGGTGAGGTTCCACGATCGGTTGATCGGCATGAGCCGCTCGCGGACTTCGTCGGAGGCGGCGTGCAGGGAGATCGCCAGGTTCACTCTCAGGTCCTCGCGCCCGAGGCGGTCGATGCCCGACACGAGCCCGACGGTCGACACCGTCACCCGCCGGGGCGAATAGCCGAGGCCGAGCTTGGCGTCGGTGATGATCCGCAGCGACGTCACCAGCGCCGCGTAGTTCGCCAGCGGCTCGCCCATGCCCATGAAGACGAGATGCGTGACGCGCTGGCCCTCGTCCAGCAGGGCGTTGGCGGCCAGCAACTGCCCGACGATCTCGTCCGGGCCGAGATTTCGCTCCAGGCCCATGGTGCCGGTGAGACAGAACGCGCAGCCGTAGCCGCAGCCGACCTGGGTGGACAGACACAGCGTGATCCGATCGTCGTCCGGCAGCACGACCGCGCTCACGCGGCTGCCGTCGGCGAGGCGGAAGACGAGCTTGCGGCTCCCGTCCTGCGAGAGCGTCACGCGCTCGACGTCAGGTGTCACGGCGTGCCACTCGGCGGACAGCGCCGCGCGGAAGTCCCTGGGCAGGTCGGACATGGCGTCGAGGTCGAGAACGCCCTTGCGGTACATCCAGGTCGCGAGCTGACGGCCGCGATAGCGCGATGCGCCGAGCGAGATCGCGAGGTCTTCGAGCTCGGAGGGAAGGAGGCCGACGAGATTCTGCGACGACATTTCAAGGAAGGATAACACGAGGGCCTCGATGGACTTTTTCCACCGAGAATGTGCTCGACCGGTGGATAACCGTGTGCGCACCGCCGTGTCAGCGGTCATTTCATCACCACTTAGACCGCTTCGCCTATTCACTCAGCAGTTGAGTGGAGCACGATGCACAGGTCGAGGAGATTCGTATTGGTCGGACCCGTCACGACCAGATCGCCGCTCGCGCGGAGGAACGTGTAGCTGTCGTTGTCGTCGAGTGTCAGCCGTGGATGGCGCCCGGCCGCGACGCCGCGCCGCGGCGTGCCCGCGTCGACGATCGCGCCGGCGGCATCGGTCGGCCCGTCGGTGCCGTCGGTCCCCGCCGCCAGCAGCGTGAGCGGCGCGTTCCCGTCCATCGCCATCGCCGCCGCGAGCGCGAGCTCCTGACAGCGACCGCCGCGGCCGCGCCCCCGCACCGTCACCGTCGTCTCGCCCGCCGCCAGCAGGCACGCGGGCGGGGTCAACGCACGCGCACGTCGCACGAGGTCCGGCCCCACCTCGCGCGCTTCGCCCTGGAGCTCACGGGTGAGCACGGTCGGCCGGTAGCCGAGGTGCTCGGCGGCGGCGGCGGCCGCGGCGACGACGACCGCGTTGTTGCCGATCACCACGTTCGTCACGTGGTCGAATACCGGGTCGCCGGGCTTCGGTGTCTCGGCGATCTCACCACGGTGGCCGGCCTGCAACCGGCGGAGGACCGACACGGGGACCCGGTCGGCAGCTCGGCGGCGCATCAGAACCTCGAGCGCGTCGGCGAAGGTGCTCGAGTCCGGGACCGTCGGGCCCGAGGCGATCACGTCGAGCGGATCGCCGATGACGTCGGACAGCGCGAGCGCCAGCAGCGTGGCCGGCGCCACCGCCCGCGCCAGCTGGCCACCCTTGAGGAACGACAGGTGCTTGCGCACCGCGTTGAGCTCGCCGATCGTAGCACCCGCCTCCAGTAGCAGCCGGGTGACCGTGCGCTTTTCGTCGAGTGTGATGGGCGCCACCGGCGCCGGCGTCAACGCCGAGCCGCCACCTGAGACCAGAACAATGACGAGGTCACGCGGCCCCGCCTGGCGGGCCAGATCCAGGATGCGTCCGGCCGCCGCCTGGCCGCGCGCATCCGGAACCGGGTGACCGGCCTCCACCACCTCGATGCCGCCCACGCGCGCCGTGTAACCGTCCTTGACCACGACGAAGCCGGCCGTGATGCGATCGCCCAGCACGTCCGCGAGGGCGCGCGCCATGGCGGCCGAGGCCTTACCGCAGCCGAGGACGAAGACGCGCTCCGTGCGGGCGAGGTCGACGCGGAGGGCGCCGGCGGTCAGGACGTCACCGCGGCGTTCGAGCGCGCGCTTGACAAGAGGGCCGACGTCGCCGGCGGCGAGCGCGGCCTGCCAGATCGCGAGTGCCGCGTCCCGCGGCGCGGTCAGGACCGAAGTCGCTGCAGTCGCTCGCCGGCGTCCCGGAGCTTGTCGTCGGTCAGGTTCACCCCGCCGTGCTGCGTCACCACGCGCGTCATCTCGCGGATGACGGACTCGGTGAAACCCTGGACGCGCCGGGAGATCCGCGCGTCCGCCGTCACGGAATGACCACGTCGCGCTCGATGGGGTCGACCAACACGCCCTGGGCCTTCAACCACGCAACGCCCCTCTGCAGCGTCGCCTCGTCCGCCTCCAGCTCGAGCAGCACCCAGCCCTGGTCCGCCTTGACGTCCGCACGGCGAATGTTGATGACGATGTCGAAGTCCTTCACGAGGCGGTAGACGATCGGCTCCTGGATGAGGGCGGGCGGGAACGTCAGCCGGACGCGCAGGCGGTCCATCGCGGAGCGCCGATCAGCGGCCTCCGGCGATGGCGGGGACGATGGAGACCCGGTCTCCGTCCTTGAGGACGGTGGTCTTGCCCTGGAGGAAGCGAATGTCCTCTTCGTTGACGTACACGTTGATGAACCGGCGGAGCTCGCCCTTGTCGTCCAGCAAGCGCTCGCGGAGCCCTGGGAACTGCCGC
The DNA here is from genome assembly GCA_041492755.1 of Methylomirabilia bacterium. Taxonomy (GTDB): domain Bacteria; phylum Methylomirabilota; class Methylomirabilia; order Rokubacteriales; family CSP1-6; genus JBGPXN01. The sequence goes on from JBGPXN010000041.1 coordinate 10,971, forward strand.
TCGAGGTCCTCGACGAGGTCGCCCACGGTGTCGCCCTTGGCTTGAACCTCCGCGTTGCCCTTGGTCACGGAGCGAAGCGGGGTCGGAATCCGCACGAACACCGGCATCCGGAATCCTCCTACGGCGTCATCTCTGATTTGAGGTCGGCCAGCGCGCGGTCGAACGCGGACAGCTGCGGCCGGATCTGCACCTGAATCCGCAGCCGCTCCTGGAGCGAGTCCGGCGTCTTGAGACCGTTGCCGGTGATGCAGATCACGATCGATTCGTCGCGCGGGATCACTCCCCGCTCGATGAGCTTTTTCGCGGCGGCCACGGTCACGCCGCCGGCCGTCTCGGTGAAGATGCCCTCGGTGCGGGCGAGCAGCAGCATGCCCTCGACGATCTCTTCATCCGTCACGTGCTCGCCGGAGCCCCCGGACTCCTTGGCCGTCCGGTACGCGTAGTATCCGTCGGCGGGGTTCCCGATGGCGAGGGACTTGGCGATCGTGTTGGGACGCACGGGCACCAGCACGTCGGTGTCGTTCTTGATCATGGTGACGATGGGCCCGCAGCCGAGGGCCTGGGCCGCGTGCATGCGCGTCTGTACCGGGCCGTCGACGAGGCCGAGCGCCGTCATCTCCTTGATCGCCTTCCAGATCTTCGTCATGAGCGAGCCCCCGGCGCACGGCACGACGATGTGCTGCGGTGTGCGCCAGCCGAGCTGCTCGACGATCTCGAAGCCGTACGACTTCGACCCCTCGGAATAGTACGGCCGGAAGTTCACGTTCACGAACGCCCAGCGGTACTTGTCGGCGATCTCCGAGCACAGCCGGTTGACCTCGTCGTACGTCCCCTCGACCGCGATCAGCGTCGGGTTGTAGACGAGGGTGGCCACGATCTTGCCCTGCTCGAGGTCGGCGGGGATGAAGATGTAGGAGCGCAGCCGGGCCTCGGCCGCGTGCGCGGCCACCGAGTTGGCGAGGTTGCCCGTCGAGGCGCAGGCGACGGTGTCGAAGCCGAACTCCTTCGCCTTCGTGACGGCCACCGCGACGACGCGGTCCTTGAACGACCACGTCGGGTGACAGACCGAGTCGTTCTTGACGTAGATCTCGGCGACGCCGAGCTCTTGTTCGAGATTCCGCGCGCGCAGGAGCGGGGTGAAACCGACGTAATGCCCGACGGCGACCTCGCCGTCCACCGGGAGCAGGTCCTTGTACCGCCACATGCTGGGCGGTCCCGCCTCGATGGACGCCCGGGTGACCACTCCCTTCATCGCGTCGTAGTGGTAGTCGACCTCGAGCGGGCCGAAGCAGAACTCGCAGACGTGGATGGGAGCCGCGGGGTAGCCGCGACCACACTCGCGGCACTTCAGACCATTCAACTTGTCCATTGATCCGTCTCCATCGGTAGGGGAATTGAGCCCCGAGTTGTACTGCACCGACAGCAAGACCGCCCGAATACTTAACACTCCGCTCGCCGTAAAGTCAATGAACCCCGCATGAATGCGGACGCCCGGACTACACTGAGAGCGTGCGGCTGCTTCCGTTCGCCGCGCTCGCCACCTATGGCGTCGCCTTCGCGATCGCCGCCCTGGGCGGCGGTCTGCTCGTCTTCGACGACCATCCCGGCCAGCTCTACCGCGTCTGGCACGTCGTCATCCACGGCCCGGCGCCGTGGGCGTGGAACGCCGGCTGGTGGGCGGGCTATCCGGAGCTGCAATTCTACCCGCCGGGCTTCGCCTATGCGGGCGCCCTCCTCCATCTACTGTCGCTGGGCCGGCTCAGCGTCGAGATGGCGTACCAGGTGTTGGTCGGCATCGCCTATCTGGCTCCGGGATTCGCGGCGTTCGCGCTCCTCTCGCGTCTCCTCGGCAGCGGCTGGGCCGCCCTGCCCGGTGCGCTGGTGGCGCTGGCGCTGTCTGCCGGCATCGCGAGTGGCGTCGAAGGCGGCGTCCGTACCGGCATGCTGGCCGCGCGCCTGGGCTGGGCGCTGCTGCCGCTGGTCGCCCTCGCTGTCCACGGACGCGCCGCCACACCCGTCGTCAGTATGTTGCTGGCCGCGATCGCGATCACCCACCCCGCTCACCTGCCGACTGCCGCCGCCATCGTGTTGCTCGCGGCGTGGCCCCGGCGCAGCCGGTGGTGGCTGCCGCAGGCGACGGTGCCGCTGGCGCTCGGCGCCGCGCTCACCGGCTTCTGGACGGTCCCGCTCCTGGCCCGGCTCGCGCATACGCGCGCGCTGGCCTGGGGCGATCTCGCCGTGGGCGCCACGCTCGGGCAGCATCCATTGCTCGCGCTACTCCTCGTCCTCGCGCTCGTGGCATTCTGGCCGCTCGCGCCGTCTCCCCCCGGCCGCGACGGCGGCCGACGCCTGCTCGCACGTCTCCCGTGGGCCACCGGCGCCCTCGTGCTCGCGGATGCGCTCGGGCTCGAGCCCCTGGGCGCGCGCTGGCTGCCCGCGAATCGCATGATCGACGGCTTCTGGCTCGCCGTGGTCCTGGCGGGCGCTCTCACGCTCGGCGATCTCCTGCGCCGGCTGGCCGCGCGCGCCCGCGTGCCGATCGCCGCCCTCAGCGTCGCCACGGTGGCGCTCGTGGTGGCGGTGTCGCTGCCGACGGCAACGCTCAGTCTCTGGCCCCGGCACGGGGAGTGGCCGGCGCTCGGACCGACCGCGCGCGGTATTCGTCTGGACGATCTCTGGACGTCGCTCGCCGCCAACCCCGAAGGCCGCGTGCTGTTCGTGCGCTCGGGCGTGCCGCTCGTCTTCGGCGAAGCATGGTGGCGTCCGCACACTCACGTCACCGCGCTCGCGCCGCTGGCGACCGGGCGCGGCATCGTGCACGGCACGTTCACCCACCCGTCCCCGATCGCCGCCCTCGTCTATCGCGGGTCGGCCGCGCCGGGCGCGATCCGACTGCTCGCCGAGCAGCTCGACGGCGTATCGTTGTTCGGTCGGCCACTGGAGCAGCTCGACACCCGGACGCTCGCGGCGTACGCCGATCGGCTCGGGATCGCGCAGATCGTTGCCCTCGAGGAGGATGCACCGCGCCTGGGCGGGCTCGCCGACGATCAGCTGTTCCGCCGACGGCCCGCGCCGGCGCCGTTCGTGGTCTACGCGCGGAGCTCTCCCGTGGCGATCCCGAAGGCGACGGGCGACGGACACCTCGCCGTCGACCTCGATGGACCGCCGGGCACCTGGAGGACGGCGCGGATGGCCTACTACCCGCTCTGGCGCGCGAGCGCCGCCGAGCGCGAGCTGCCGACGCGACGCGGCGAGCTGGGCGACCTCGAAATTCGTGTCGACGGCGGTCCCGTACACGCCGAGCTGACGTACCGTCCGGGAGTGCCGGAGCTCGCTGGAATCGCCCTGAGCGCGCTGGGCGGCGTGCTCTGGGTGGCCGCGGTCGTCGTCAGCCGCCGGCGGGCAGCGCGATCCTGACGCGGGCGGCACCGTCCACGTCGTAGATTCGTACGCTCAGCGAATCGCGCTCGGCCACCATCTCGCCGAAATTCGCCACCCAGCCGAGCCCGCCGAGCGAGCGTGTCGAAAGCGACCGGTCGAGCGGGCGCGGATGACCTGCGCGCGCCGCCAGCGGGCCGGCCACGAGCTCGTGCACCGCGTACCCCGGCGCGAGCGTATGTCGGAGCACCTCGGCGTGGTGGACGTCGCCCGACACGAACACGACGTTGCGGATGCGCGCGTCGCGCAGCGCGCGCAGGATGTCGTCGCGCTCCTGCACGAAGCCGGTGCCGGGGCGGCGGAAGCCCAGGAGGTTGGCGTTCGACCACGAATCGGATGCCGAGCCGCCGGTGAACATGCCGAGCGGCACCGAGGTCACGATGAGCTTCCACGTCGCGTCGGAGGACGAGACACCCTCCAGCAGCCACTGCCGCTGCGCCGGGCCGAGCATGCTCTTGTCGGGACCGTCGCGATCCGTATTCGCGCTGCGATACTGTCGCGTGTCCAGGATAAAGACGTCGACGTGCCGGCCCCAGCGCACACGACGGTAGAGCCGCGTCGGCTCCTCCGGCGACACTACGACGGGCCAGTAGTCCAGGAACGCTTGCCGGGCGACCGGCATGAGCGGCTCGCTGGCCCCGGAGAAATTATTGCGGACCTCGTGGTCGTCCCAGATCGCGAACACGCTGGTGCTCCTGAAGAACGTCTGGAGCGCGGTGTCCGCGCGATTGTACCGGTGCTTGGCGTGGAATTCCGGCAGCGTGGTGGCAACGAAGTCGTTGCCGGGCACGACGGCCGAGCCGGTGCAGCGGCGGTCGGCATACACGGTGTCGCCGACAAACAGGAAGAAGTCGGGCTGACGACGAACCATCGCCTGAAAGATCCGGTACCCGTCCTCGACGTCGCGGCAGTGACCGGAGCCGCCGAGATCGCCGCTCCACAGCAGCCGCACCGGCACGTCGTCGCTGGTGGCCGGCGCGGTGGTGAACGTCCCCTCCACGGCCGCGCCGGGCTGCTCCACGGTGTAGCCGTAGCGCGTGTGCGGCGTCAGGTGGTCGAGCACCACGCGCGCGGTGTGGTCGCGGTCCGCCTCGGGGACGACGTCCACGCTCCGCGTCTCGGACAGGCTCGTCTCCGGGCCGTAGCGCAGGCGGATGGGACCTCCGTCGCCCCGCGCCCACAGCACGGCACGGTCGGCGGACACGTCGCCGACGGTGACGAGGAGCCCGGGATGGTCGTGACCGGGCACGGGGGCGGCCGGCCCCAGCCCGCTCGGCGCGACGCTCATCACGAGCACCGCGGGTGAGACGAGACGGATCAGCCGCGCGCCGAACACGCCGGGCCGCTCACTCCGGGCCGATCGTGTGGGTGAACATCACGCCGCCACCGTCGTCGACGAGCCGCACGGTCAGGTGCGCGGGCTCGATCACGACATGGCCGAAGTTGTAGACGCCGCCGCGAAGAGCGACCGGGGCCCCAGCGCGAGGTCCAGCGGCCGGGGCCGGCCCGGGCGCGCCGACAGCGGCCCGGCGATGAACTCGTGAAACGAGAACCCGGGCGTGGGATGGTGCCGGATGAGCTCGGCGTGGTGCACTCCACGAGAACGAGACGCGCGCCGCCTGCTCGGCCGCCGGCGCCGTGCGGAAGCTCGCGACCACCACCGCCGCGCCGGCCTGCGCACGCACCCGGTGGAGGGTGGCGGACGCGAGCCCGGTCACGCGCGCCTGGCCCGTGAGGTCGGTGTCGCGAGTCACCGCAATCCGCGCGGGCGCGACAACGGACCCGTCTCCGGCCGTCACCTCCACGGCGACGTCACCGGGTGCCGGCGCGCGGACCCACACGACGGCGGCCGTTGCCGTCACGTCGCCCACGGTGAGGAGGAGGCCGGGATCCGCGGTTACCGCGGACGGCAGGAGGATCACCGCGAGCACGAGCAGAAACAATGGCCGGCGCGGCCGTCGGGGGTGGTCCGGCGTCAGGGGACGACGGTCTTGAGGTGGGTCAGGATCTCGGTTTCGAAGGCCTCCAGGCTCTGCCCGAACGCCTTCTGGAAGTTCTCGCGCCGGTCGTGGCCAATCCCGAACGCGCTGAAATACTCCAGCATCGAGGTGAAGCCGTTGCGCTCGATCAGGTAGTCCGCCATGAGGAAGGCGAGCTGATACGTCGGCAGCGACCCTTCCTTGCGATGACGCAGCGTGAAGCCGCGGGGCGAGCCCAGGGTCTCGAGATCGAGCCGCGCGGCCACCAGCGACGCGTAGTTCCGGATCCCCATGCGCGCACCGACGCGGCGCTGGCGAACGGTGTCCATTGCGAGACGCTCCAGCACGGTGAAGGCGACCCACTCCGCCATCCCTTCGGCCAGCCACTGCTCGGCGCGTCCCTCGCCCTGCGCGAGCTCGATCTGGCAGAGGTGCGCCATCTCGTGCGCGATGAGCCGGAGCCACTCGCGCCCCCGCCCGTCGGCACCCTCGTCGTTGAGCAGGAGCTGACGCCGCTTGCCCACGCCGATGGCGAAGTCACTCAGCTCCGCCGCGCGGGCGGGCGACACGTGCGCGTCGTTGATGAGCCCCTGCTCAAACACCTTGCGCGAGCCGTACACGTAGACCGTGAACTCGTCGGGCACCGGGAGTCCGAGCTCTTCACTGAGGATGGCCGCGATGCCGAGTACGGCAGCCTCGTGGGTCTTCAGCAGCCGTGGATCGTTCGGCACCTCCACCGCGGCGGGTAGGAACGTGAAAGGCAACACCAATCGGGTACTGCCGCAGCCGGTGAGAACGAAGAACGTGGTGAGGGTGAGGACGCCACCGAGGGCTCCGTACCGCGTCAGGCACGAGAAGAACGAATGCTTCGATGCCAAGCCCCGTCCCTACCGCGCCGAGTCTCACATGGAGTACCAACAAGTGGAAGCGGTTTTCACACACGCCGCATGTGAAACCTACAACGCGACCAAATTCAGGCGCTTCGAGCGCGGGCTACGCTCGCGCAATCTGTCTCAAGGGGGGAGGCAGCGAAGCGGGCCAAAGGCCCGCGCAGCGTCGGAAGGGGGGCGAAGCCCCCCTCCGAGCTAAACAAGCGGGTCGTAGTTGAAGTACTGACCCGAAGTGTCCAGCGGCACGAGGTGATGCTGGAGCGTGCCCGGAAACATTTCGGCCAGTCGCTCCGGCGTCCAACCCTCGGCGTGGTGCACGCGCATGGTTGGACGCATGTGCCCGAAGAGCATGATCTCCTTGCCACGAACGCCGAACACCTGGCCGCTGACCTCCTTGGCATCGTCGGAGGCGAGGAAGGCCGCGAGGGGCGCGATGTGCGCGGGCGACAGCTTCTTGAGCTTCTCGACCCGGGCTTTCTGCGCGGGCGTTTCCGTCGGGATGGTGCCGATCATCCGCGTCCAGGCGAACGGCGAAATGCAGTTGGCGGTGACGTTGTAACGCGCCATGTCGAGCGCGGTGACCTTGGTGAGGCCGACGATCCCGAGCTTGGCCGCCGCGTAGTTGGCCTGCCCCACGTTGCCGACGAGTCCCGACGTGGACGTCATGTTGATGAAGCGCCCGGAGCGCTGCTCACGCATGATCGGTGCCGCGGCGCGCGTCACCGCGAAGGAGCCCTTGAGGTGCGTGTTGATGACGGCGTCCCACTCCTCTTCACTCATGTTGAAGATCATGCGGTCGCGCAGGATACCCGCGTTGTTCACCACCACGTCGATCCGCCCGAACGCGTCCAGCGCCGTCTGCACGATCCTCTGCCCGCCCGCCATGGAGGCGACGGAGTCATAGTTGGCCACCGCCTGCCCCTTCGCGTCCTTGATCTCCTTCACCACTTCGTCCGCCGGGGAGGATGACGTTCCCTGCCCAACCTCGCTGCCCCCGTAGTCGTTGACCACGACCTTGGCGCCATACCGCGCCATCAACATCGCAATCGCCCGCCCAATCCCCCGCCCCGCCCCCGTCACCACCGCCACCTTCCCGCCAAGCATGTCTGTCTCCTTGCCTACTTCCTTTGGAAAAGCGCCGAGAACGATAACACACCGCGCCGCAATGCGAGGCGCCCGCCAAGCGAAGCGACGGTCGTCCCCGCTGGTTGTTCCCCAGCCAAGCGAAGCGACGGCTGTCCTCGCTTCGCCAGACGGCCGCTCAAAACGGTGCAGATGCGAGGCGACGAGGAGCGACGACTGAGACGTGGCCCGGCCACGTCGCAGGGAGGAGCGACGAGTCAACGAAGCAGATGCGCCGTTTTCAGCGGCCTTCCTCCGCTACCGCCGACGCGAATCAAGGGCCGCCACATACGCCGCCCCCAGCACAAACACGATCGCCGAGTAATACACAAACATGACAAACGCCACCAGCACTCCGAGCGGCCCATAGATCTGGTCATACAGCCCGAAGCGCTTGATATAGAGCGCGAACAACTGCTTCGCGACCTCCCACAGGACGCTCGCCATCACCGCGCCCCCCAGCGCCGCCATCACGCGCGGCCGCCGCCGCGGCACGTAGCGATAGCCCAGGTAGAACATCGTGCCCGAGATGAGCAGGCTCAGCCCGATGCTCGTGCGCTGTGTCCACTTCGGCGCGATCGTGCCGGGGACGAAGAGCAGCGCTTCGAACCACTGCACGACGGCGGTGAACACGGTGGCCGCGAAGAGCAGCACGCTGAGCAGCAGGACCATGCCGGCGTCGATGGCCATGTTGCGGACGAAGTTCCCGCCCGCCTTGACCCCCAGCAGCCGGTGCATGACGAGCCGGGAGGCGCTGAAGAGCGGCGTGGAAAAGACGATGAGCGTCAACGTGCCGAGCACCCCGGACACGGTGCGGGTCTCCACGATGCGCAGCATCACGCGCGTGATCTCGCGGCGGTAGACGGGGAAGTTGACGGCGATCTGCGCGACGATGTCCTGGGCCACTTGCTTGCTCGAGAACACGAAGCCCACCGTCGAGACGGCGAGGACGAGCAGCGGGATGAGGCAGACGAGAAAGAAGAACGCGAGCCCGGCGGAAAGGAACAACCCGTCGACGGCGAGGAAGCGGGTGAGCGCGCCGCGGAGGCCGCCGAGCACCGGTCCTACGCCAGGCCGCGCACCAGCCCCCCGTCGACCTGGAGGCTCACCGCGTTCACGTAGGACGCCCGCTCCGAGGCCAGGAACACGACGACGTTGGCGAACTCCTCCGGCGTGCCGATGCGCTTGAGCGGGATGTCGGTCGCCGCGTGCTTCAGATACTCCTCTTTGGCCATTCCCGAGCGCGCCACCCCACCGAGAAGCCGGTCGGTGAGGATTTTTCCGGGAAGCACCGAGTTGAACAGGATGTTGTGGTGGCTCAGCTCCTGGGCCAGCGTTTTCATGAGCCCGGCGACGCCGGGTCGTACCGCGTTCGAGAGCATCAACCCGTCGACGGGCTGCTTGATGGAGACGGACTGGATGGTGAGCACCCGCCCGCCGCCTCGCTGCTTCATGGACGGCAGCACCTCGCGGATCAGCCGGACGACCGAGAGCAGCGAGATCTCGAAGGCGCCGAACCACTGCTCGTCGGTGAGCTGCTCGAAGTTACCGCGGGGCGGCCCGCCCGCGTTGGCGACGAGGATGTCGACGCCGCCGAACCGCTCGCACGTGCGCTGCACGAACGCGGTGACCTGCTCCGCGCGCGTCACGTCGGTGGCGAGGGCGAGCACCTCGGAGCCGGTCTTGGCGCGGATCTCCTCGGCGGCGAGCTGGATGTCCTTCTCCGTGCGCGCGCAGATGGCCAGGCGCGCGCCTTCGGCGGCGAGTCCCATCGCGCACGCCTTGCCCATCCCCTTGCTCGCGGCCGTGACGATCGCCACCTTGTCCCGGAGTCCCAGGTCCATGATTCGCTCGGCTCCTCTCAGCGCTGGCTTCGGATGGCGAGATGATAGCCGAAGAACTCGAGCACCCGCCGCCGGGAGTCCGCGAAGGCTTCCGGGTCGTAGCTGACCGTCGCGCCGCAGCACCCCCCCGGCTTGTTGCGGTTCGCGACGTTGGCCAGCACCGTGCGCGGCTGGTCGGGGTCGTCGAAGTAGTGATACGCCCCGGGATAGAGCACGATCGTCGCGTCGGCGCCGTGGCGGCGCATCGCCTCGACCATCTCCACGCAGGGGGCCGGAATCGTCCAGTCGTCGGCATCCCCCAGCAGCACCAGCAGTGGATGCACCGCCTGCTCCTTGATCAACGAGAAGCAGCCGCCGGGGTAGAAGGCAATGGCGGCGCGCACGCCGGGGGGCGGCATCACCACGCCCCGCGCGCGGGCCCGCTCGAGGCTCGGCCCGTTGACGCTCGCCATCGCGAACACGCCCCCGTTGGACCAGCCCATGGTGCCGATGCGATGGCCATCGACGTAAGGGCGTCCGTGCAGCCAGCGCAGCGCGCCCACCATGTCGTCGAAGCGCTCCGTGTTCGGCACGTCGACCGCGGAGGCATCGCAGTTGTCGCCGAGGCCGCGCGAACTCCAGCTATCGACGATGAGCGCCACGTAGCCGTGGTCGCGCAGGAAGCGTCCCCACGCGTGCACGGCCTTGCTGACGCCGCCGCACCCGTGCATCGCGATCACCGCCGGGAAGGGCCCGTCACCCGTGGGCGCATACTCGGTCGCGACGACCCGCAGCGGCCGGCCCGGCGTCGCGTTGTCGAACTGAACCCCGACCGTCGCGCAACCGGCGAGCACGAGCGCCACCGCCATCACCGCGAGCGTCGTTTTCATGGCCTTTGAGCATACCTCCGAGCGCGGGTAGAATCGGACACGATGACATCGCCGACTACGAGGCCGCCGTCAACGAGCACGGCGTCCAGTCGATCCCGACGGTGATCTTCCTGGCCACCGGGCGCGCCCGGGTGCGGCTCGCCGATCTCGAACAGTACCGGAGGGCCGCGTCCGAGGCGACGTGAGCGTGCTCACGCTCGAGCACGCTCCCCTGCTGTTCGGGGCCGATCCGGGGCCGGGCCTTCTCGCGTACGACCTCGCCGGCGACGGCCGCGCCATCCGCGTCTACCACCGTGACGGCGCCGTCACCCGTGTCGAGACGCTGCCCTTCGAGCCGTTCATCCTCGTCGCGACTCCGGGCGTCCTCGACGGCGGTGCCGGGCTGACGGCCGTGACCACGCTGGCCGGGGCCGGCGCGCTCCGGACGCTCGCCCGCTTCGCCTCGTGGTTCGACGCGCTGGCCGCCCGCGACCGATGCCGGCAAGCCACGGCCGGCACTCCCGCCGCCGCGGCGCCGTTCCTCTTCGTCGCCGATGCCGTTCAGCAATACCTGCTGTTGACCGGCCGTACCTCGTTCGGCGGACTGACGTTCGGCGACCTCCGGCGACTGGCCCTGGACATCGAGGTCATCACGACCGAGGGCTACGAGTTTCCGAACGCGGCGCGGCCCGACGACCGCGTGGTCGCCATCGCGCTGGCGGACTCCACCGGCTGGCGACACGTCCTCCGGGGCGACGAGCTGGACGAGCGCGAGCTGCTGGAAGAGTGCTCTCGGCTCGTCCGCGAGCGAGACCCGGACGTCATCGAGGGCCACAACATCTTCCGCTTCGACCTCGAGTACCTCGAGGCGCGGTCGCGCCGGCACGGCGTGCCGCTCCGGTGGGGCCGTGACGGCGGGCTCTTGCGCGGGCGGGGGTCGCGGCTTCAGATCGCGGAGCGCAGCATCGGCTACCGCCGCTACGACGTTCCCGGACGGCACGTGATCGACACCTGGATCGTCGCGCAACTCTACGACGTCGGCGCGCGCGACTTTCCGTCGTTCGGCCTCAAGGACATCGCCCGGCATCTCGGCGTGGCCGCCGACGACCGGACGTACGTCGACCCATCGACCATCAGCCACGAGTTCCGGGAGCATCCCGACCGGCTGATGGCCTATGCCGCCGACGATGCGCTGGAGACGCTCGGCGTCTCGGCGATCGTCTCCCCGCCGTACTTCGCGCAGGCGCAGATCGTGCCGATGGACTACCAGTCCACCACGCTCCGCGGCGCCGCCGCGAAGATCGACGCGATGCTCCTCCGCGAGTATCTTCGCCGGGGCCAGGCGGTGCCGGTGCCGGCGGCCCCGGCCGGTGCGACCGTCGGCGGCGGCTACGTGAGCGTGTTCCAGCAGGGCGTGGCGCGGCCGGTCCTGCACGTCGACGTGACGTCGCTCTATCCCTCGCTCATGCTCACGCGGCGGATCGCGCCGCGCTCCGACGAGCTCGGGGTGTTCGGCGAGATGCTGGCGGCCCTCACGGACTTCCGCATCAAGGCCAAGCGCCTGGCCCGGGACGCCGCCGACCCGATCACCCGCGCGCACCTCACGGCGCTCCAGCAATCGTTCAAGATCCTGATCAACTCCTTCTATGGATATTTGGCCTTCGGGAGCGGCCACTGGAACGACTTCGCGGCCGCGGACCGCGTGACGCGCGAGGGCCGTGTGGTGATCGTGGCCATCATCGATCGCCTCCGCGCGCTGGAGGCGACGCCGCTCGAGGCCGACACCGACGGCGTCTATTTCGTGCCACCGCCTGGAGCCGGCGCCGAGGGCGGGAGCCGCGGCCACGAGACGCTGCTCGCCGACGTCGCGCGCGGCTTGCCGGACGGGATCCAGCTCGAGCTCGATGGCGACTATGCCGCGATGTTCAGTTACAAGGCGAAGACGTACGCGCTGCTGGACGACCGCGGCCGCGTCCGGCTCAAGGGGTCCGCGTTCCGCTCGCGCGGGCTCGAGCCCTTCCAGCGCGAGCTCATCGAAGAAGTGGTGACGCTGCTCCTCACCGGCCGGGGCCCCGACGTCAAGGCGGTCGTCGACCGCTGGCTGGGCGACATCGCCGCGCGCCGCGTCCCGCTCCGGCGGCTCGCGCGCACCGAGACGCTTCAGGACACGCCGGAGGCGTACCGCGCGCGCATCGCGGCCGGTGAGCGCCACGCCTCCGCCGCCTACGAGCTGGCGCTCGCCTCGGAGCGGCCGTGGCAGCCAGGGGATCAGATCTCGTACTACGTCGCGGGGCGGGGGGCCGACGCCGTCGTCGCGGAGCGCGCGAAGCTGCTCGCGCTATGGGACGCGAATCGGCCGGACGAGAACGTGGAGTACTACCAGGCCAAGGTGTGGGAGATCTGGCAACGCTTTCGCCCGTTCGCCGAGCACGACGGACTGCGCGTGCCGGCAGACGACACCGTCTCGGCTCAGCTGAGTCTTTTCTGACGGAGAAAAAACCGAGCCGCTTTTGTTTCTAGGGGAGAAAACGACCGGGGACCCGAGCCCCCGGTCCAGGCCGCGGCTAGCTTATCGGCGCCAGCCGCCGCCGCCGCCGCCGCCGCCGCCCCCGCCCCCACCACCCGGGCGCGGGCCGCGGCCACTTCCGCCCCGATCGCCACCCGAGCTCCGCTGGGGCTGCGGGCGCGCCTCGTCGACCACGAGGTTGCGATCGCGGAAGAGCCGGCCGTTCAGCATCTCGACGGCCTTGCCTGCCTCTTCCTTCGTCGCCATCTCGACGAAGCCGAACCCACGCGGTCGGCCGGTGAACTGGTCCGTGATGATACGGACCGTCTCGACGGTGCCGGCTTGGGCGAAGAGCTCGCGGAGGTCTTCTTCCGTGGCCTGGAATGAGAGGTTACCGACGAAGAGCTTTGCGGGCATCGCGCGAAACCTCCTGCCCTCAGTGCAAGCGGGCGAACTGGGAACCCCTGTACGACCGCCCTAAGATTAGTGACAGGAAGTAACGCCTGTCAAGGTGGGTTCCCCCGACGCCCGGGACCCCGCCAGCCGCTACGGATACACGTACACGCCGCGCCTCGCGCCGCCGTCCACCGTGCCGCAAATTCCCCTCAAGAGGGCGTTCGCTTTCGTGGGAATGTCGGCGCGCCGCCGGCGTGCACGGAGGTCCGTGCCTTTTCCGCGAACGCCTCCAGATCGAGATCGTCCAGCCGCCGCCCGCGCAGCCGCGCGCTGCCCTCCAGCAGCAGCGCGTGCGCGCCACGCACGTTGCCGTTCGCCCGGTGCTGATAGCCGACCGCGATCTGGATCAGGCCCTGCAGCGCCTCCCGTTCTTCCCCGGCCGCGCGCGACCAGTGCGGCTCCAACACCTCGTGCACCTCGAAGGGAAGCCCGGCGTCGAACAACGAGGCGCTCACCGCGAGCGCACCGGCGAGCGACGTCACCGTCTCGCCGGTTGCGTCGAGCGCGCCCAGCGCGGCGCGGGCCCGCCGGCGCGCCAGCTCGGGCACGGCGCGCACGTCCTCGCCGAGCCGGGCCGCCAGGGTATCGGCGTCGGCGCCGGCGAGCGCCCGCAATACCTGGCGCGCGTGGACGTCCTCGATGGCGGCCAGGATGGTCTCGGCGAGCCGGTTGCGCGGACGCAGCGGCAACGTCGGGATCATCACGCGTCGTCGGGCGGCCGCCGAGCGTCGGGCGCGGCCGCGGACGCGGTGGTGACCGCCGCCACCGGAGGAGTCGCACGCTCGACGACAGGCGCCGGCGCTCGACGCACGACGCGGCTACCCGCGACGAGATCGTGCAGCGCACGCTTGTCGTGTCGCAGGCCGGCGATCACGAAGCCCAGGGCCAGGGGGAGGAGCGAGAGGTAGTAGGCGAAGTAGCGCAGCAGCGCGGCGCCGAACGGTAACGGGTCCCCGTCGTCGGTGACGACCCACACCCCGACCACCAGCTTGCCGATCGTCTGCCCCGGCCAGGCGTGCAGCACCGTGGTGTAGAGCAGCGTGAAGACGAACGTGAACATCACGACGGTGAGCTGGAAGACCGAGGATTCGTCGAGCGCGGGGCCCCAGATCCGGGCCGCCATCCGCTCCTGCGAAGCGTAGACGATGGAGAACAGGGCGAAGTCGATCAGAGCGCCGGCGGCGCGAATCCAGAATCCCGCCGGGCGCGTGGGCGGCCGTGCCACGGACGTCTTCATCAGCGCGTATAATACCGGCATGATTTCGGTGCAGGATGGCCAAAATCGCATCCTTGCCCAGGTCACCACCCTCGCCCCGCCCGAGCAGGTCGCGCTCGCCGCCGCCCTCGGGCGCGTCCTCGCCGATCCCGTGCGCGCGCCGTTCGACGTGCCGCCCGCGGACAACTCGGCCGTCGACGGATATGCCGTCGGGAGCGCCGATATCCCGGTCGGCGGGCAGCGGGAGCTGCGCGTGATCGCCGACCTCCCCGCCGGGTCCGTCTTCGACGGCACCCTCGGCGGCGGTGAGAGCATCCGCATCATGACCGGCGCTCCACTGCCGGCCGGCGCCGACACCGTCTACCCCCAGGAGATCGTCGAGCGCGCGGGCGACGTCGTCCGCGTCCCGCCCCTCGCCAAGGGCGTCAACGTGCGGGCGCGCGGTGAAGACGTCGAGACGGGCACCGTGGTGGTCGAGGACGGCGCCGTCCTCCGCCCGCAGGAGATCGGCGTCATCGCCTCCCTCGGGATCGTCCAGCTCCGGGTGCGACAGCGGCCGCGCGTCGCGCTGCTGTCGACGGGCGACGAAGTGGCCGAGCCGGGTTCGCCGCGCCACCCGGGACAGATCTACGACGCCAATCGCTTCACCCTGCGCGGGCTCGCCGAGCAGTGCGGAGCGGAGGTGACCGATCTCGGGATCGTCGCCGACCGCCGCGACGATCTGCGCGCGGCGCTCCGCGACGCGAGCGACGTCGCCGACGTCGTCATCAGCTCGGGCGGAGTTTCCGTCGGCGCCTACGATCTGGTCAAGGACGTCCTGGGCGAGCTGGGCGGCATTGATTTCTGGCAGGTCGCCATGCAGCCGGGACGACCGCTGGCCGTGGGGCGCATCGGCCCGGCGCATTTCTTCGGGTTGCCCGGCAACCCGGTCGCCTCCATGCTGACGTTCATGCTGTTCGTCCGTCCGGCCATCTTCAAGCTCGCGGGACGCCGCGTGCTCTTCCCGCAGACGTGGCAGGCCCGGACGCTCGAGCCGATGACGAAGAAATCCGGGCGGCGCGAGTTCAAGCGCGGGGTCCTGCGCTTCGGTCCCGAGGGCTGGCAGGTCCGCACCACCGGCCCCCAGGGCTCCGGCATCCTGAGCTCGATGGTCACCGGTAACTGCCTCATCATCCTGGACGAGGACCGTGGCGACGTCGCCGCCGGCGAGGTCGTCGCCGTCGAGCCGTTCGCGTTCGGGCCCTGAGCGCGACGCATGGCCACCGCCGTCTCCGTGGACCTGATCGACCGGATCAAGATCGGCGTCCGGGATCTGCTCCGGGACAGCTCCGGCCGGTTGCCAAACCTGCGCTACGCCGACGCGCGCCTGGAGGTCGTCGAGTCGAAGTGGGTCGGCGCCGAGAACGGCGGCGGCAAGGCCTCGGGCGACGACTACGCCTTCGCCCTCGGCGTCCGCGTGCTCGCCGGCGACCGCGCCGTCGCTCCCGGCTACGTGGGGCGGCAGCTCGGCGCCGCCGATGCCGCGCACGTGGAGCGCATCGTCCGGGAGACGCTCGACCGCGCCTACCGGCGGGCGATGGTGAACGCCGAGATGAAAGCCGATGCGCGCGAAAAGTTCGGCGCGCTCGGCGAGGCGCTCGCCGACACGCGGCTGCATCCGATCGACGCGCGCGAGGACACGGTGCCCGCCGTCTACCGGATCGACCCGCGCGCGCTGGATCTGGGCGAGATGATCCGCTACACGGTGGACGTGTCGCGGCGGGTGGCCGCGGCCGATCCGCACGTCAAGCACAACTACGTCGCCACGCTCAGCCAGCTCTCGCGCGAGCTCTTCGCCTCCACCGAGGGCGCGCTCATCGACCAGAGCTTCGCGCTCACCCAGGGCTGGTGCTCCGCGGTCGCGGTCGATGGGGCCACCAGCCAGGAGCACTACGACGCGCTGGGCCACCAGCGGGGCTGGGAGATCCTGCTCGAGGGCGTGGACGAGCCGCTCGTCCGTTTCCCCCCCTTCACCGCGTTCGCCGAGGCCCTGGCCCGCGAGAGCGCCGAGCTGGCCCAGGCGCCAGCACTCCCCACCTCGGACGGCGACGTCGTCGTCGTCACCGACCCGCACTACAACACGCTCGTCTCCCACGAGATCGTCGGCCACCCCGTCGAGCTCGACCGCGCGCTGAAGATGGAGACGGCCTACGCGGGCCGCTCCTGGCTCATGCGCGATCTGCGCGAGCACCAGGTCGGCCGGCAGATCGCCTCGCCGCTGGTGACGGCCTACTCCGATCCGGCGCTCCCCGGTTACGGCCACTACGCCTATGACCACGAGGGCACGCCGGCCCGTCGCGTCGTGCACATCGACCGCGGCGTCTTCACCGGATTCATGAACAGCCGGCAAACCGCGGCCCTCTTCGGCGGCGCGCCGAACGGCCACTACAAGGCCGTCGAAGCATCCCTCGTACCGCTCGTCCGCATGTCGACCACCGTGTTCGCCGGGGGCAGCCGCGATCCCGCCGAGATACTGAAGGAAGTGGATCGTGGCTACTACGTCGCCGGCCATCGCACGCCGTCGATCGCGGAGAGCCGCGAGAACTTCCGCATCTCCGCCCGCCGCGTGTACGAGATCCGGAACGGCGAGCTCGGCCAGCTCTATCGCGATGGCGGGATCGCCGCCGACAGCCGCGACTACCTCATGAACGTCGACGCCGTGGGCCGGGACTTCCTGGTGTACCCGATCCCGAACTGCGGCAAGGGGCAGCCCATGCAGAGCCGCAAGCTCGGAAACGGCGGGCCGACGATGCGCAGCCGGGCCCGCGTGGTCGGAGGCTGACATGCGCCGTGGCGTCCTCGCCCTCACGATCGCCGGCGGCGTGCTGCTCCTGGGCGCCGCGCCGGCGGCGCCGCCGGAACACCCGGTCAGCTACATCAAGGTCGATGAGCTGAAAGCGATGCTCGACAAAGGGACCAAGGCCGACATCATCGACGTGCGCCATTGGGACCAGTACGTCGAGCAGCACATCAAGGGCGCGCGCTCGATGCCGCTGCGGGCGTTCCCCGAGCGCGCCGGCGAGATCTCGAAGACCGCGCTCGTCGTCTTCTATTGAACGTGCCCGCATGCGCTGGCCCGGGCGGCCAGCCACATGGTCTATGGCGCGGGCTGGCGGAACCACCGGGTGCTCGACGAGGGGCTGCCCGGCTGGGAACAGAAGGGCTATCCGGTGGAGGGCACGAAGGCCAAATGACGTCGGCGGCTGACCTGGCCGCCGCCGCCCGCCGCGCCCTCGCGCACGCTCGGGGACAGCCCGGCGTGCGCGAAGTCGAAGCGCTCGCCGCGGCCAACGCCACCCTGCTCACCCGCCTCTGCTACACCTCCCACATCCCCAGCAACGGCGTCGAAGAGCCGAAGTCCACCGAGAGTCATGGCCTCGGGCTTCAAGTCGTGTTCGACGGTCCGGACGGCCCGCGCCTCGGCTTCGGCAGCGAGCCGAACGACCTCGGCCCGAGCGGCGTGGAGCGCGCGCTCGCCAAGGCGCGGCAGGCGGCGGTGTTCGACCCGGAGTTCGTCTCGCTCCCGCGGCCGACCGGCGAGAAGCGGACGCTGAGCAATTACCACGATCCGCTCCTCATGGCCGTCGACGACGAGCGGCTCGTGGAGTGCGGCTGGAGGATCGTCTCCGGCGCTCTGCGCACCTTCATGACGTCCCCCCGCCTGCTCGACCTCGCCGGTGGCGCCGACGCGCTGGCCCGGCTCGGCCTGATCGTCGGCGGTGACGTCACCATCCTCCAGGAGCGTATCGCGCTGGCGTCCACCGCGATGCCCGACGTGCAGACCGACGAGTCCACGCTGATCACCGCCTACGTGACGGCGATGGTCGAAGCGCGCGACGCCAAGGGGTCCGGCTGGTCCACGGGCACGCGGCTCGAGCATTTCACCGACGAGGCCGCCGTCGATGCGGCCCAAGCCGCCATCGACGCGATCGGCGGCGAGCGTGTCCCCTCCGGAACCTACACGGTCGTCTTCGGCCGGCAGCCGGTGGCCGACATCCTCAACAACATCGTGGTCCCAGGCCTCAACGCCGGAGCCTTCTACGCGTCGACCACGCCGTTCCTCGGTCGCCTTGGCCACCGCGTCGCCTCGGCGCGACTGTCCATCTACGACCATGGCGCCCGCGCGGATCTCATGGGCTCCAAGGGGATCACGTGTGAAGGCCTGCCCACGGGCCGCACGGACCTGATCCGCCACGGCGTGCTCACCGGCTGCCTCTCGTGCTGGTACGAGACGCAGCGGCTCCTGCGCGACGCGCAGCTCGCCACGAAGCTCGGGGCCACCGGAGGGGAGGCGCAGGCGGCGCTCGTGCCCCGCAACGGATTTCGATTCGGCTCGGGCGGCGGCCGGCAGTTCGACAGCCGGCCCGAGGTGGCGGCATCGAACGTCGTGGTGGAGGGCACCGATGCCGTCCCGCTCGACGAGCTCGTCCGGAACGTCGGCCATGGCCTCTACGTCGGCCGTATCTGGTACACGTACCCGATCAACGGGCTGCGCGCGGGGGATTTCACCTGCACCGTCGTCGGCGATTCGTATATCATCCGCGACGGGCGGCTCGCGGCGCCGCTCCGGCCCAACACGGTGCGCATCAACGACAACATTGCGACGGTGTTGAACAACGTGGTCGGCGTCAGCCGCGACGTGAAGGGAACGATCGGGTGGGCGACGGACGAGGTCGTCTACACCCCCGAGGTCGCGGTCTCCGGCGTCCGGGTCGACGAGATCGCCGGCTTCATGGAGGAGCTGCCCTGATGGCGGATCCGCGTCTCGAAGCCATCGCCCGCGAGTGCCGAGTGCAGATCATCCGGATGCTGACCCACGCCGGCTCCGGCCACCCCGGGGGCTCGCTCTCCGTGATCGACATCCTCACCGCCATCGTGTTCGGCCGGCTCCGCTACGATCCCAACCGTCCGGACTGGCCCGATCGCGATCGCATCATCCTCTCGAAGGGTCACGCGGTGCCCGCGCTCTACGCCGTCATGGCCAAGGCCGGCTACTTCCCCACCGAGCGGCTCATCACGCTGCGCAAGCTCGGCAGCCCGCTGCAGGGTCACCCCGATCGCACCGCGCTTCCCGGCATCGAAGCGGCCACCGGCTCGCTCGGCCAGGGCCTGTCGATCGCGGTGGGCGAGGCGCTCGGGCTGCGGCTTGCCGGCTCCCCCGCCCGCGTGTACTGCATCCTGGGCGACGGCGAGATCCAGGAGGGCCAGGTGTGGGAGGCGGCGATGAGCGCGCCACAGCTCGGCCAGCCGAAGCATCCGCTCGACAACCTCGTGGTCATCGTCGACTACAACAAGATCCAGCTCGACGACTTCGTGGCGAAGATCCGCGACCTCGAGCCGCTCGTGGGCAAGTGGAAGGCGTTCGGCTGGCCGGTGCTCGAGATCGACGGCCACGACGTCGACCAGGTCGGCAAAGCGCTCGACCAGGCGGAGGCGACGAAGGGCCTGCCCACGCTCGTGGTCGCGCACACCGTCAAGGGCAAGGGCGTCTCCTTCATGGAGAACAACGTCGACTGGCATGGCAAGGCGCCCAAGGTGTCGGAGGCGATCGCCGCCATCCGGGAAATCCTGGGCGTGAGCGAGGTGGCGTGGGACGACTACCTCGCCACCGATTCCGCGAGCCGCGCCATCGTCGACGAGCTCCGCTCGCTCGAAAAGAAAGGATAGGCGGACACGATGCCGGCCAAGGCCAGCCGGGCGGCATTCGGTGAGGCGCTCCTCGACCTGGGCGCCCGCGACGAGCGCATCGTCGTCCTCGACGCGGATCTGTCGAAGTCCACGATGACGACGAGCTTCGCCAAGAAGTTTCCCGACCGCGCGTTCAACCTCGGCATCGCGGAGTCGAACATGGTCGGCGTGGGCGCGGGCCTGGCCCTGACCGGCCGTATCCCCTTCGTGTGCTCCTTCGCCTGCTTCGTGGTCGGCCGCTTCGAGACCATCCGCATCTCCGTCGCCTACACCAACGCCAACGTCAAGATCGTCGGCACCCACGCCGGCGTCGCGATCGGCGAGGACGGCTACAGCCAGATGGGCCTGGAGGACGTCGCCTGCCTGCGCGCGCTGCCCAACATCGAGATCATCCAGCCCGCCGACGAGCTGGAGACGAAGCAGGCGGTGGCGTACGCCGTCGAGCACGAGGGTCCGGTCTATCTCAGGCTCACGCGGCAGAATCTCGAGCCCGTATGCCCACCGGAGTATCGGTTCCACATCGGGCGCTGGGTCCTGCTCCGTCCCGGCACCGACCTGACGCTCATCGGCTCCGGTGGTCCGATGTTCAACTGCCTGGAGGCCGCGCGCCAGCTGGCGGACCAGGGTATCTCGGCGGAAGTCATCAACGCGGCGTCGATCAAGCCGCTCGACGAGGATCTGTTGCTCCGATCGGCGGGCAAGACCGGGCACGTGCTAACGGTGGAAGACCATTCGGTGGCCGGCGGCCTGGGCGGCGCGGTCGCGGAGTGCCTGGGCGAGGTGCTGCCCACGCCCCTCAAGCGGCTCGGCACCCACGGCTTCGGCGAGTCCGGTGACCTGAAAGGACTCTACGCCCGCCACGGCCTCGACCCCGCCGGAATCGCCGGGAGTGTTCGACAGTTCCTGAATCGCTGATCGAACACGCCACCCAGCGCGAGTTCGTGTAGCGCCAGGCCTGGCGCCGTCGGTGACCTCGTGATCTGGGACAACCGCGCCACCATGCATCGCGCCACGCCTTCGACGACGGCAAGTATCGTCGGAGCTGGCCGCGTGACGACGCTCGACATCGAGCAGCC
>JBGPXN010000002.1:0-86076 GCA_041492755.1 Methylomirabilia bacterium
ACACGCCGCTGACCCTTCCAAACACCGCCCCCCGCCTTAGCCTTCGAAACAAGCACGCGCGAGGCTGGGGGGGGTGCGGGCTGGGGGGCGGCGCGAATAGTTCGCCCAGCCCCCCAGCCCGCTCCCCGCCCCGCCCCGGCCTACTTCTTACGAAGAACGACGACCATGAGCAGAGGATGACGCGAGCGTTCGAGGACCTGGTGAGGCTTGAACCCGAAGAACCACTGCACGAACTCGAACCCACCGGCCAGCTCCACCAGCGCGCGCAGCTCCTGGGGAAACACCATGCGCGACAGGTGCGTCTGACGGAACACACGGCGCACACCGTTCTCCACACCCTCGAGCGTCATGCGCTCGCGGAAGATCTGGCTCACCGGGTTCACGTTCTCGAGCGCGGAGAAGGATGCGCGCACGATCAGCTGGCCGCGGCGGCGGGACCACGACCAGCTCCGCGCCGGGTTGATCCACGACGACGCCATGTACCGGTCGAAGACGTAGATGCCGCCGGGGCCGAGTGCGCGCGTCACCGCGCGGAAGTGGGCGATGATCTCGTCGTTGGTCAGGAGATGGCCCTGCGAATCCTGCATGCAGATCGCGGCATCGACGGGCCGGGGCAGCCGGAAGTCGGTCATGTCGGCCACGATCGCCTCGCCCTCGTGCCCGCGCGCGGCCAGGCGTTCGCGCACGAACTCGATGTTCCGTGGCGAGAGGTCGAGCCCGACCATGCGGTAGTCGCGATCGGCGAGCCGGGCCAGGTGCGGGCCGGTGCCGCACGCGATGTCGAGCACGCGCCGGACCGGACGCGTGGCATAGCGACGGAAGCAGTGGACGAGGAAATCCACCTCGCCCTTGCGGTTCAGGTCGAAGGCGATCTCGTAGAGGCGGGGCGCGCGGTAGTGCCGGTCCCGACGCTCGCCGCGCGCCCGGGCCCCCGGCCGCTTCGGCGTGCGGCTCACCGCTGGTCGCCCCACCAGTTCAGGAGGGCTTCCCGGATCACCGAGGACGCGGCGATTCCGGTGCGCCCGGTGGGATCCCACGCATGGGCCACTTCGACCAGGTCGCCGCCGATGACCGTGCACGCCCTGAGGAGCCGGACGATCTCGATGACTTCGGCCACGCGCACCCCGCACGGCTCGGGAGAGCCGGTGCCGGGCGCCTCGCTCGGGTCGATGACGTCCACGTCGATCGTCACGTAGAGCGGCCGGCCGATCAGCTCCGGGAGGATCTCGCGGATCGCCTCGAGCGGCGGCATCGCGAAGCCGGGATAGAAGTTCGGCCGACGGCGCGCGTACTCCTCGCGCGAGCCGGTGCGGATGCCCACCTGATAGACCCGCTCGGGCGGGACGACGTCCATGACGCGCGCCATCGCCGAGGCGTAGTTGTAGCGCTCGCCGAGGAACTCCTCGCGGAGATCGGGGTGGGCGTCGAGCTGGAGCACCAGCAGGTCAGGGAAGTGGGGCGCGAGGACCTCGATGACGGGCACCGTGGCGGTGTGATCGCCGCCGAGCATGAACGGCAGCAGTCCCGGATGCCACCAGGCGGCGATCTGCTCGCGCGCCGCATCGAGCTGCTCCCGGGGCGCCGCGCCGTCGGGCAGCTCACAGTCGCCGATGTCGGCGAGGGCGAGATCCTCCATGTCGCGCCCGAGGACGGGCGAGTACGTTTCGATGGAATCGGAGGCGAGGCGGAGATCGCGAGGCCCGTCGCCGGCCCCTTTGCGAAGATTCACCCGGCCCTCGAACGGGATGCCGTAGACCACGATTCGGGCCGCGTCGAGCGGGCGATGGCAGGCGATGAAACGTGGAGAAACGGCGCGCACGGATGCCCACGCCCGGCCCGTCCGGTCGGGTTAGGCCAGATCTTCCTCGGCGAGCAACACGATGGCGGCCAGGGCGCAGCCGGCCCGCTCGACGGTGTGCTCGACCGCCACGACCTTCATCTCCCGGATGACCTCGCCGCGAACGCGGAACGCTTCTTCCAGCATCGCCACGATGGCGCGCTCGGCCTCCGCCCGGCGGGCGGAGCCGTGGAACTCCATGATGACGCCGTTCTTGGCCGGATCGTCCGGCACCGCGTAGCCGACGGCGGCGGTGACGGTCTCGCCGGGCTTCTCGCTGGTCATGGCCGCGTACGCGGTCGGAATGAGCGCGCCGGGCTTGAGCTTGGGGAGCTCGACGACCGGGACTTCGGGAGGCAGGATGCTCGACACCTTGATGAGGTTGACGTTTCCGATCCCGGCTGCGAGCAGCGCGTTATCGAAGGCGTTGAGAGCGGTGCCGCCTTCCGCGTGCCCCACCGTCGCCGCCGCCAGCGTCACCCGCTTCGTCATCCGTTCGTCCCTCCCCTGTGTGGAGTCGAGATTCCCCTCCGTTTCTCCGCTCGAACGCGCGTTCCGTTCGAGATCCCTCGCCACTGTACCGACGAGACCAACGAATGCAAGAGAAATCTGGGTCCCTGCGCTCGCGAAATCCGGGTTCCTGCGCTCGCGGCGGCGCGCCCAAGTCACGCTCAGACCGCGTTTTTTTCTTGCATTCGCAAAAATCGGACCATAGAGTGAACGAGGTTTTTGGCCGCGGCGGAAATTTCTTCGCCGCTGAACGGCGACGCTAGACCGTATGCGTCGCAGGAGAAAAATCCGTAGATGGCCGATCGGCGAGAAGGAGGGCCAGTGGATTGAACGCCTTGGGACGACACCTGCTCCTGGAGTTGTTCGATTGCGACTCCGACGCCATCAACAACCTCGAAGCCGTCAAGGGCTCGCTGGTTGAGGCGGCCAAACGGGCGCAGGCCACCATCGTCGACGTCGTCTTCCACGAGTTCAACCCGTTCGGGATCAGCGGCGTGGTCGTCATCGCCGAATCCCACCTGTCCATCCACACCTGGCCCGAGTACCGGTACGCCGCGGTGGACATCTTCTCCTGCGGCGACACGCTGCGGCCGGAAGTCGCGGCCGCCTACCTGGTGGAGCAGTTCGGGGCCGAGCACACCTCCGTCGTCGAGATGCAGCGCGGCATGTTCCTGAACGCCGCCACGCCTGTCGCCGACAGGGGAGCGGTCGCGCTCAGGTGATCAACCCGCAGTCGTACAAGTGGTTCTTCGAGACCACCACGCCGGTCGAGGGTCACATGCACGCGATCGTGCGTACGGTGGCCCAGGCCAAGACGAAGTTCCAGGACGCCGAAATCCTGGAAACGGCGTCCTACGGTCGCTGCCTGGTCCTGGATGGCCGCATCCAGTCCAGCCAGGCTGACGAATTCATCTACCACGAGGCGCTGGTGCATCCCGGCCTGCTCGCCGCCGAGGTGGCGCCCACGAATGCCCTGATCATCGGCGGCGGCGAGGGCGCGACCCTGCGCGAGGTGCTGCGCTACCCGTCGATTCGCCGGGCCGTCATGGTCGACATCGACGGCGAAGTCGTCGAGCTGTGCCGCCAGCACCTGCCGGAGATGCACAAAGGCGCCTTCGACGATCCCCGCACCGAGCTCCGCCACGAGGACGCGCGGGCGTATCTCGAGCGGAGCAAGGAGCAGTTCGACTTCATCTGCATCGACCTCGTGGAGCCGCTGGAGGAAGGCCCGGCCTGCCTGCTCTTCACGAAGGAGTTCTACACCATCGTGCGGGACCGGCTCACGCCGGGCGGCACCATGACGATGCAGGCCGGCATGACGAAGATCGGCGAGCTGGCCTTCTTCAGCGCCATTCATCGGACGCTTCGCGAAGTGTTTCCGGTCGTTGCCGGCTACCAGACCTTCGTCTCATGCTTCGGCACCCCCTGGGGGTTCATCCTCGCCGGCAAGAAGATCGACCCCGGACGGCAGGATCCCGCCGCCGTCGATCGGCTGGTCCGCGAGCGGATCAAGGGGACGCTCGACTACTGGGACGGCATCACGCATCAGCATGCGTTCGCGCTGCCCGTCTTCATCCGCCGTGCGATCGACGCGCAGACGCGCGTCGTGACCGACACCAACCCGTTCGTTCTGACGTAGCGGGCCAGCCGTGGCCGCCCCCCGTGGCCTCGGGCTGACGCTCCTGGTGATCGTGGCTGGTCTCGTCGTCGGCTCCTTGCTGGGCGAATTGCTGGGGGGCTTGGTCCCCCACAGCTGGGGCCACGAGCTTCTCACCCGCGGCCCCACCATCGGTCTCACGAGCCCGGCCACGCTCGACCTCCGTCTGCTGTCGCTGACGTTCGGTCTGGCGTTCAAGGTGAACGTCGTCGGCGTCGTCGGGATCGTGATCGCCGCCCTGACGCTGCGGCGCCTGTAGGCTTCGGCTTCCGCGGGCCGCGGCGACCAAGGGAGGGCGTTCGTGATGAGAGTGATCTTCGGGCCCGGCATCGCGCTGATGCACCGCCTGGCGAACGAACACAAGTTTCCCGGGCTGACGGCGCTGTTCCTCCTGCCGCTGGGGATACTCTTCTACGCCCCGTATGGCCAGCTTGGCCCCGTTGCCGCCGCGCTCGTGGTGCTGGCCCCGGTCCTGGCGGCCTACTTGATGGCGTCCTTCTATCTCCAGGCCGACCGGGCTTGGCTGCTCCTGCTCGGCGTGATCCGGCGCATCAGCGCCGGGGACCTGACGGCCACCATCAACACCCGGATGGCCGGCTACTTCGGCGAGGTCATGCGAGCGCTGGAGGACGTCAACCGAAACCTGGGCAAGATCGTCGGCCAGGTGCGCGCGAGCACGGACAGCGTCGGCGTCGCCGCACGGCAGATGACGCTCGGCGCCGCCGACCTGGCGCTGCGAACCGACAAGCAGACGTCCGCGCTGGCCGAGACCGCGACCGGCATGGAGCAGTTGGCGGCCACCGTGAAGCAGAACGCCAGCAACTGTCAGGTGGCGAGCGGGCTGTCGAGGACGGCCAGCGAGGTCGCCCAGCAGGGCGCTCAGACCATGCATCGGGTCGTCGACCGGATGGCGATGATCGACGGCAGCGCGAAGAAGATCGTCGACATCATCGGCGTCATCGAGGGCCTCGCCTTTCAGACCAATATCCTTGCCCTCAATGCCGCGGTGGAGGCGGCGCGGGCGGGAGAGCAGGGCGCCGGATTCGCGGTGGTGGCGAGCGAGGTGCGCGAGCTCGCGTACCGGAGCGCGGCCGCGGCGAAGGAGATCCGGGCGCTGATCGAGGACTCCGTCGCCAACGTCACCGAAGGCACCGCGCTGGTGGGCGAGGCCGGGCGCACGAACGACGGTATCGTGGCCAGCGTGCAGCAGGTCACCGAGCTGATCGGGGCGATTGCGGTCGCGTCGCGGGAGCAGAACGCCGGCATGGAGGCGATCAACACGACCATCGAGCAGCTCGAACACGCCACCCAGCAGAATGCGACCCTGGTGCAGCAGGCGACGGCCGCCACCCGATCTCTCGACGACGAGGTGCAGCGGATGGGCGACGTCGTTCGCGAGTTCACCATCGACGTGCCTCGTCTCCCCTGAATCGCGCCCGGCCGGGCCAGCCGACCTGACGCGCCCCGCGCTCGTTCTCGCCTCCGCGTCGCCGAGGCGCCGCGAGCTGCTGCGCCAGCTGTGCTCGGACTTTGCCGTCGTCCCGGCCGACGTGGACGAGGCGCTGCCGGCGCGCGTTGGCCCGGCCGACGTCGCCGGGCTGTCCCTCCGGAAAGCACGCGCCGTGGCGACCCGGCCGGACGTCCGGGGCGTGGTGCTCGGCGCGGACACCGTCGTCGTCGTCGACGGCGCGCCCCTCGGCAAGCCTGCCGATCCGGCCGACGCGCGGCACATGCTCCGGCGCTTGCGCGGGCGCGTGCACGAGGTCGTGACCGGCGTGTCCGTCGTCGGCGACGGCCGCGAGGCCACGCGGACGGTCGTCAGTCGCGTCCTCATGCGGGCGTACGACGACGCCACCATCGACGCCTATGTGGCCACGGGCGAGCCGCTCGACAAGGCCGGGGCGTATGCCGTCCAGGAAGGCGGGGGCGACCTGGTGGCCGCCGTGATCGGTTCCTACTCGAACGTGGTCGGCCTGCCGCTGGCGGTGACGCGGGAATTGCTCGCCGAGTTCGGTGTCGTCACTTCCGGGCCGGGACGGCCCGCTTGACCGGCGCGAGGTACAGCATGTCTTCCGCGCGCGGGACGCGGAGGATGGCCGGCAGCGGCAGGTGGGCGCGGATCATCGAGATCGTGTCGCGAAGCTGGTCCGTCGTCACCGCGCCGTCGGCCAGATAGAGCCCGCGAACCGTTTGCAGCTTCGCGTCGAACTCCTCGGGGATCCCGACGATCGTGCGGTGGAGCCGGGAGGCGAGCGCGTCCGGGCTCGCGGACGCGATCTGGCGCTCGGCGGCGAGCAGCGCGCGGGCGAGCGCGGTCAGGTCGCGATCGGCCGGGCGCCGGTCGCTGCGCGCGAAGATGGCGGCGTTGACGGTGATGCCGCCCAGCGCGACCCGGACGGTGTCCGGCGTCCGCAGATCGGCGACCATGCTGGCCCGCCCCTCGGCGAGGAGCCGGCTCGCCGCGGGCTCCTCGACCATCGCGGCCTGCATCTCGCCGGTCTCGATGGCGCCGACGAGCCCGCGCGTTCCGGCGCTCAGCACTTCCACCTGGGTCATCTTGAGCCCGGCCTTGGTCAGCAGCGCCCCGAACCACGTGTGCTCGGGCGCGCCGGGCGCGGCGAGCCCTACCCGCAGGCCCTCGAGGTCCGCCACCTTGCGGACCGGCGCGCCCCCGGTCGTCGGCGCCAACAGCGCCACCGGTGGCGCCGCGGTGAGGCCGAACACCAGACGCGGGGCGCGATCCACCACGCGGTAGCCGAAGCGCAAGACGGCCTCCACCGACGTCGCCGCGAGATCCACCTGACCCTGGGCGAGCGCCTCGGCGGCGCCGACTTCGGCGCGCGTCGTGCGGACGGCGACGGCGAGGCCTTCGCGGTCGAAGTAGCCTTCGGCCGCGGCGACGCGGATGGGAAGATATTCGAGTGACGCCGGCGGACCGCTCACCGCGATGGTCAGGGCTTGCAGGAGCAGGATGAGCCCGACCATCCCGTCAGGCCCGCGCTTTCGACTGCGTCATCGCGAGATCCCCGGTCCACCGCCCGATCCCGTGAAGGCCCGGCTCGTCCGCCTGTACCGCGCGCTGCTCGCGCGGTTCGGACCGCAGCGCTGGTGGCCGGGCCGGAGCGCGTACGAGATCGCGCTGGGCGCCATCCTGACCCAACACACGGCGTGGACGAGCGCGGCGCGCGCCATCGCCTCCCTGCGGGCGCGTCGTCTGCTCGATCCGCGCCGGCTCGCCGCGCTGCCGGCATCCACGCTGGCCGACGTGATTCGGCCCGTCGGCACCTACCGGCTCAAGGCGCAGCGGCTGCGCGCGTTCACGGTATGGCTGATCGATCGCTTCCGCGGTCGGTTCGACGGCCTCCGCCGCGCGCCGCTGCTCGCGCTCCGGCGCGAGCTGCTGGCGGTGCCGGGCCTGGGCCCCGAAACCGCCGACGCGATCCTCCTCTATGCCGCCGGCCGCCCCGTCTTTGTCGTCGACGCCTACGCGCGCCGCGTCCTGTCTCGCCATCGCCTGCTCCCGCCGACCGCCTCGTACGAAGACACGCGCACGTTCGTCGAATCCCACCTGCCCTCGGACCCGGCGCTGTTCAACGAGTTCCACGCACTCCTCGTGGCCGTCAGCAAAGCCTACTGTCGTACCGTCCCCATGTGCGAGGAGTGTCCCCTGCGTTTTGATCTGAAGGGGCGACCGCCCCATCGCTCGCCAACGGCTGCGGACGGGGGCGCAGACGCAAGGCGCAGGCAATGACGCCGTTCGAGCGCGGGCTTTGCCCGCGCACACTCCGGGGGGAGGTATCGGAGGGGGCCGTCGAGGCCCCCTCCGATTGAGATGCGCCGTTTTCAGCGGCCGGCAGGCTAGCCGGACCACGTTTCCACCAGCACGCGGACGATGCGCTCGGCCGCATCCGGGACCGCCAACGTCCTGGCACGCTCGCCCATCTCTTTCAGCCGCGGCGGGTGGGCGAGCAGCGCCAGCACGCGGTCGAGCAACACCTCCGGCGTGAGATCGGACTGCGGCAGAATCGCGCAGCCGCCGGCGTCGGCGACCAGGCGCGCGTTGGCGGTCTGCTCGTCGCCGCTGGCGCCGGGCAGCGGCACGTAGAGCGCCGGCACGCCGAGGTGACAGCACTCGTTCACGGTGCCGGCCCCGGCGCGGCCGATCACCAGGCTGGCCGCGGCGTAGATGCCCCCCAGCTCGGCGCCGACGTAGCGAACGATCGTGTAGCGCCGGGCCAGCATGTTCGGCAGCGCGGCGCGCACGGTCTCCAGCCAGGCGGCGTCGCCGGTGGTCGGGTTGTCGCCGCACTGATGGATCACGGAGCCGTGGACGAGCAGGCGCTCTGCCATCGCGCCGACCGCCCGGTTGATCCGCTGCGCGCCCTGCGCGCCGCCGGTGACGTAGACCAGTGGCAGCGCCGGATCGAGGCGGAAGCGCTCGACAGCGTCGGCGCGCGAGCCGGCCCGCAGCTCGGCGCGGACGGGGTTGCCGGTGACGACGACGCGGGAGGCGGGAAAACCGGCGGCGCCCCCGGCGAACGTCACGGCGATGCGCCGGGCGAAGCGCGCGGCGATGCGGTTGGCGAGTCCGGGCACGGCGGTCTGTTCGTGGATGACGACGGGCACTCGCGCCATCGCCGCGGCGATGACGACCGGCAGCGCGACGAAGCCCCCCGTGCCGAAGACGACGCGCGGCCGCAGGCGGCGCAGCAGCGAGAACGCGCGCGCGGTCCCTGCGGGCACGTTGACGGCCAGATCGGCGACGTTGGCCCACGCCCAGTACCGGCGCAGCTTGCCGGTGGGGATCGCGTGATACGCGAAGCCGCGCTCGGGAACGACGCGCGATTCGACGCCGGTCCGGCTGCCGATCCACGCGCAGGCCAGACCGCGCTCTCGCAGGAGCGCGCCGACCGCGAGGCCCGGGCTGGTGTGACCGCCCGTGCCGCCTCCGGCGATGACGACGTCGGTCAGCCCGCGCTCCCCTTGTCGCGCTGGCGCTCGAGCGCGAGCGCGAGCAGGCGGTCGACCAGGCGGACGTAGTCGAGCCCGGTGGCCTCCCACATCCGCGCGTAGCCGCTGGTCGCCGTGAAGCCGGGAATGGTGTTGATCTCGTTGACGATGAGCCGATCGCCCTCGAGGAAGAAGTCCACGCGCGCCATCCCGGCCGCGTCGATGGCGCGGAACGCCGCGATCGCCATCTCCCGGATCTGCTGGGTGAGCTCGGCCGGGATGGGCGCCGGCACCACCAGCCGCGCCTGGCCGTCGGCGTACTTCGTCTGGTAGTCGTACCACTCACTGTCGTAGAGGATCTCGCCCGGCAGCGACGCCTCGGGCGCGTCGTTGCCGAGCACGCCGACCTCGATCTCGCGCCCACGCACCGCGCGCTCGACCAGGATCTTGCGGTCGTGACGGGCGGCTTGGTCGAGCGCGGCGCCGAGCGCGCCCGGCTCGTCGACCTTGCTGATGCCGACACTGGAGCCGAGGTTGCACGGCTTCACGAAACACGGGAAGCCGACGGCCTTCTCCACCCGCCGGCGCACCTCGTCCGGCCGCTCCCGCCACTCGTGTCGAAACACCACGACGTAGTCGACGAGCGGAAGACCATGAGCGCTGAAGACGGCTTTCATCACGGCCTTGTCCATCCCGACGGCGGAGGCCAGCACGCCGGCACCCGTGTAGGGGACGTCGGCCAGCTCCAGCAAGCCTTGAATGGTCCCGTCCTCGCCATACGGACCGTGCAGCATGACCACCACCACGTCGATCGCCGTACGCAGCTCGCGAGGCAGGCCGCCCTTGGGTTCGGTGCGGGCCAGCGCGGCTTGCGCACCGCTCGCGCCTTCCGCCCGCTCCGTGAGGGCCTTCTTCACGGCGACCGTGGCATCGTCGGACGGCAGCGCGATGCGCGCGTCCGCGGCCAGGGCCCCCATCGGGTCGCCGCCGACGAGCCAGCGCCCGTCGCGCGTGATGCCGATGGGCACGACGCGATGACCGCCCTGCTCGAGCGCGCTGATGACCGAGGCGGCGGACGCGAGCGACACCTCGTGCTCGCCCGAGCGGCCGCCGAAGATCACCCCGACTCGCAGCTTGTTCGACATGAAGCAATTCTAGCAGCAGGCCCGGGGGAGGCCGTTACTGCGCGCCGTCCGATGTTCCCTCCGGCGCCGGCGACTCGCCCGCGCGCCTGGCCTGCGCCTGCCGTCGCCACTGCCGCCAGTCGGCCAGACGCTGCCCGAGCTCGGCTTCGCGCCCGCGATCGGTGGGGCGGTAGTATTCGCGGCCGCGCAGCGCGTCCGGAAGATCGTCCTGCTCCACTCGCGCGCCGGGCGCGTCGTGCGCGTACTGGTAGCCGGCGCCGTAGCCGAGCCCCTTCATGAGTCGCGTCGGCGCATTGCGGATGTGCAGCGGCACCGGCTCGGCCGGACGCTGGTGGACGTCGGCGGTGGTCTCGTTGAACGCGACGTACACCGCATTCGACTTGGGCGCGAGCGCCAGATAGAGCGTCGCCTGCGCCAGCGCGAGCTCGCCCTCCGGCGAGCCGAGGAAGTCGTAGGCGTCCTTGGCGGCCAGCGTGATGCCGAGCGCGGCGGGGTCGGCGTTGCCGACGTCCTCGGACGCGAAGCGCACGAGCCGGCGGGCGACGTAGAGCCGGTCTTCGCCCGCCTCCAGCATGCGGGTGAGCCAGTAGAGCGAGGCGTCGGGATCCGAGTCGCGCAGCGACTTGTGCAGGGCCGAGATGAGGTTGTAGTGCTCCTCGCCCGATTTGTCGTAGAGCAGCGTCCGATGCTGCGCGGCCTCGCGGATGCCCGTCTCCGTCACCGGCCGCCGGCCGTCCCCCAGCGGCGCCAGCGTCACCGCGAGCTCCAGGATATTGAGCGCGGAGCGCGCGTCGCCGTTGGCGAGGCCGGCGATGAGCCGAAGCGCATCGTCGGCGACCTCGGGCCGGCTGCGCGCGAGCCCACGCTCGGGATCGCCCAGCGCCCGTCGCATGATCGTCACGAGATCCTCGTCGCCGAGCCCGTGGAGCACGTAGACGCGGCAGCGGGACAGCAGCGCGGAATTGACCTCGAACGACGGGTTCTCCGTCGTCGCCCCGACGAGCACGACGGTGCCCTTCTCGACGTGGGGCAGAAAGGCGTCCTGCTGCGCGCGGTTGAACCGATGGATCTCGTCCACGAACAGGACCGTGCGGGTGCCCTGCCGCGCGCGGGCGCGCTCGGCTTCGCCGATGACCTCGCGGATCTCCTTGACGCCCGACAGCACCGCGGAGAACGCGGCGAAGTGCCCGCCGGTGGCGTGCGCCATGAGGGAGGCGAGCGTCGTCTTTCCGGATCCCGGTGGCCCCCACAGGATCATCGAGTGCAGCTCGCCCTGCTCGATCGCCGCCCGGAGCACGCGGCCCGGTCCGAGCAGGTGATCCTGGCCCACGACCTCGTCCAGCGACCGCGGCCGCATCCGGTCGGCCAGCGGCGCGGCGGGACCCGGCCGGCGCCCGCCGGGGTCCGACGGCGGTACCGCCGGTCCCGAGCGCGATGCGGCCGGCTCCTGCGCGAACAGGTCCATGTCAGCGCGCGCCGTGGCGGCGGCCGTTCCGCAGCCAGGCGGGCAGGGCCGCGAGGTCGTCGAGAAACGCGACCGGCGTGACGTTCCAGCGCGCGAGGTCGGCGGGCTTGGCGCGGTACGCGACGAACGGAACGCCGGCCTTGGCCGCGGCGACGCCGTCCACCCACGAATCGCCGATCACCACGGCGTCGGGGGATTCGGGGGGAGCGCCGGTTCGCTCCCCCCCGATCAGATCAACCGAGAAATATCCGCTGATCACCCGCCAGCCGTCGGGGTCCGGCTTGAGCTCCTGCATGTCGTCGCGGGTGACCACGAGATCCAGATGCGCCGTGAGCCCGAACCGGTCGAGAGCGCTCCGCGTGACCGCACCGGCGTTGTTCGTCCACACCGCGGTGGCGAACCCGGCGTCGCGGGCGCCGGCCACCGACTCGAGCGCCCCGGCCTCGAGTGACGCCGCGTCCATCGCCCGCTGCTCGTGATCGAGGGCCAGCGCCCACAGCTCGTCGAGCCGCCCGGGCTGCTCGCGCCGGCACCAGGCGAGCAGCTCACCGACGCGGTAGCGCTCCGGGCGCGCGGGCAACGGCCCGCACGCGCGCTCGAGCACGCCCCGCATGGCGACGGCCATCGCGGCCAGGTCGAGGGGAGTGTGGACGAGCGTGTGGTCGAGATCGAAGACGCACAGACGCACGGTCTCCGTAGGATACCGTGCTACGATACGAAGCGTCACCATGATGCGCCGGCGGTGGCTCCTCTCGGTGTGCCTCCTTCTTCTCGCGACCGCGTCGGCGATACCCGCCTCTGCTCTCACTGAAGCCGATCGTCTCTGGCTCGTGGGCGAGAAAGCGTACGCCGACGCGCTGTACCCGCTCGCGCGTCGCGTGCTCGAGCGCTTCGTTGCCGAGGCCACCAGCGATCCGCGGCTGCCCGAAGCGGTGCTCCTGCTCGGCAAGGCGCGGCTCGCCGTGGGGGACACCGAGCCCGCCATGGAGGCGTTCCGCCGGGCGCAGAGCTTCATGCCGCCACCGGGTCGGCCGTTCGAGCCGAAGTTCTGGGAGGCGGAGGCGCTGTTCCGCATGAAGCGGTTCGGCGAGGCGCGCGCGATCTACGATGAGATCATCCGTACCGACGCCGCCTCCCCGCTCGCCCCGCCGGCGCTCTATGGATTCGCCTGGAGCGAGCTCGAGCTCCGCCAGCCGGAAGCCGCGGTCACCTCGTTCCGTGAGTTCCTCAAGACCTGGCCGGATCACGCGCTGGCGCCGTCGGCGACGTTTCAGATGGCACGCGGGCTCGTGGAGCTGCGGCGCTTCGGTGAGGCGGTGCCGGTGCTCCAGTCGTTCGTGTCGAAGTATCCCGGCCACAAGCTCGTCCCCGATGCGCGGTACCTGATCGGCATGGCGCGCGTGAACTCCGGCGACTCGCGCGGTGGTCTTGCCGATCTCCGCGCGTTCGTCGAGGCGAATCCCGGCCACGATCTGACGTCGTCGGCGCGTCGGCTCGTCACCGAAACGGTCTCGCGCTTCGGCGACAAGGAGGAGCTGCAGGACAACTACAAGGCCCTGCTCGAGCAGACGACGCCGAGCCCGGAGGCGCTGGCCGACGCCGCCGGCATCGCGGGCCGGCTCGGGCGCACCAAGGACCAGGAGGCGGCGTGGCGCCGTCTGGTGAAGGAATTCCCGGACTCCCCGGCCGGGCGGCGCGCCGCGCTCGATCTCGGCGGCCTGACGTTCAAGCGCAGCCAGTGGAAGGACACGGTCGGCTTCGCGCAGAACGCGGCGCAGAGCGACGACGACGGCGTGAAGGCGGAGGCATGGCTGCTGGCCGGCGAGGCCGAGCTCAAGCTCAAGCGCTTCGCGCCCGCGGCCAAGGCGTTCGAGTCGACGCTGGCCGTTGCCAACGTCGAGGCGGCCGTGCGCTACCGTGCGCTGGCCGGTCTCGGGCTGGCGCGCGAGGAGCTGCGCGACTTCAAGGCGGCGCTCACCGCGTACGAGTCGGTCGCGAGCAAGAGTCCCGACGCGGCGCTGCGTGACTGGGCCAGGGAGCGCGCGAAGGCCGTGAAGGCGCGCCAGTCCTCGTCGCCGCCGGCGAAGCCCAAGGCTGGATCGTGAAGCCGGCGCTGCCTCGCGGTCTCGCGCTCGCCGCCCTCTGGCTGGGGCTCACGGCAGCGACGCCCGTGCCCCCCGAACCGCCGCCGCCCGATCTCACCGGTCTGGTCCCGTTCGTCACCGCGCCGCTGGAGAAGCCGCCGATCCCGATTCCCGCCCTCGCGCGTCCGGTCCCGCCGGCCGAGCTCCCCGCGCTGCCCGCCGTGGCTGTGCTCATCCCGGCCGCGCCCGACAAGCCGATCGCGCCCATCCGTTCGGCCCGCACGCTGCCCTGCGTGGGCGCGTGGCTCGGGATCCCGTCGGAGTCACTCGAGTGCGGGCGCGCGCGCTTCCAGAGGGGCGAGTACGAGGAGGCCGGCCGTGCCCTCGAGCCGGCCAACCGCGCCGGGGCCGAGCGCGACATCCTGGTGGAGGCGCGCTACTGGCTCGCGGAGACGCAGTACCGGCTGGGTCGCGTGGAGGCGGCCGACGCGCTGTTCCGCCAGGTCACGGCGGACGGCGTGCGCGGCGAGTTCGGCCCGTGGGCGCTGCACGGGAGCGGCTGGACGGCGCTCCGCATGGGCGACGGCGCGCGCGCGCGCGACGCGTTTGCACAGCTCCTGGCCGCCGCGCCGCCGCCGGCGCTCGACGGCTGGGCGCGCCACGGCCACGGTCTGGCCCTCGCGCTCCTCGGGCGATGGGACGAGGCGGTCCGCGCGTGGAAGGATCTCGTGGCCCGTCGCGTGCCGCCGCCGCTCGGGCGTGACGTCGCGTTCTGGCACGGCGAGGCGCTCCAGCGGACGGGCGATATGGAACGCGCGGCCGGCGAGCTCGCGCGCTTCACTCGCGGCGGCGCGCATCCACTGCTGCCGGCGGGGCTGGTTCGGCTCGGCTGGGCGCTGCTGCACGGGCGCAAGAACGCCGAGGCGGTGACCGCGTTCCGGACGGCCCTCGCGAGCCGCGGTCCCGACGTCGCCGGCCCCGAGCGCGACGCCGCCGAGGCCGGGCTCGCGCTGGCGCTCGTCGCCTCCGGCGATACCGAGGGCGCGCGCCGCCTGGTGCAGCCGCTCGAGACGCGCGCGCCCGCGTGGGCCACGCCGGCGCTGCTGCGGCTGGCGGCGGCTGCCCTCGATGCCCAGCGCCCCCCCGAGGCGCAGGCGATCGTGCAGACGCTGCTCGCGGCGGCGCTGAGCCCGCCGGTGCGGGCGTGGGTCCTGCTCGTGAGCGCCGATGCCCACCGGCTCGGCGGCGGCCGCGACGAGGCGCGCACCCAGTACGATCTGGCGCGTGGTCTCGACGCCGCCGGTCCCACCGGGCGGCTGGCCACGTTTCGGTTGGCCCAGGTGAACTTCGAGCTGCGCGAGTTCGCGCAGGCGGCCAGCGACGTCGCGCCGCTCGTCACGGAAGGCGGCGTGGCCGAAGACCTCCGCGCGTCCGCGCTGCTCCTTCAGGGCGAAGCCGCCTACTACGCCGGCGATCACGCCACCGCGACCACGGCGTACCGCCGGGTGGCGGCGGAGTCTTCGGCCGGCGCGGGCGCGCGACTGGCGCTGGCGTGGACGGCGCTGCGGCAGGGGCAGGCCGCCGACGCGCGCCGGCAGTTCCTCGAGTTCGCCACCGCGGCGCCGTCCGACCCTCACGCGGCCGACGCGTTCGTTCTCGCGTCGGAGCTGATGCTCGGTGCCGGCGATCTCAAGGCCGCGGACGCGACCCTCGAGCAGATCGTGACGCGGTACGCCTCGAGCCCGCGCGCCGACTTCGCACGGCTCAATCGGGCGATCCTCCTCGTCCGCGCGGGCCAGGGTGCGGCGGCGGAGGCGCCGCTGCGCGATTGGATCGCGCGCTCCCCGTTCCCGCCGCTGCTCGGCCGCGCCTACGGCGCGCTCGGCGCCGCGCTGCTGGCCAGCGGCAAGGCGGCCGAGGCCGGAGGCGAGTTCACGCTCGCCCAGCGCGAAGGCCTCGGCCCACTCGCGTCGCTCGGCCTCGGCTCGGTCGGGGTCGCGCAGCGCCGCTGGGACGATGCCGCGCGCGATTTCGGCGACGCACGGGACACCGGCCCGGCGCCGATCGCGGCCCAGGCCGAGTACGGCCTGGCCGTGGTGGCGTTTCAGCGGGGCCGGCCGGCCGACTTCGTCAAATTCGCGCGCGTCGCGCTCGACGCGAATCCGCGCGGGCCGATGGCGCCCCGGCTGCTCTACGCGATGACGGCCGTGGGCGCCGACCAGAAGGACTGGAACGCCGCGCTGGGCGCCGCCAAGCGACTCGTCACGGACTTTCCGGCTGCGCCCACCGCCGATGACGCGCTCGCGCGCGTCGGCATCGCCGCCACCAAGGCCGGCGCCTGGCCCGTGGCCCAGGAGGCGTGGACCCTCCTGCGCGCCAGGTACCCGCAGAGCCCGTTCGTCGAGGACTCGCGCCTCGCGTTCGCCGACGTCCAGATGCAGACGGGCAACATCACCGAGGCGCGGGTCGAGCTCGAGCGCTTCGTGGCCGTCAATCCGACCGACCCGCGTACGGGCGCGGCGTGGCTCGCCCTTGGTCGGGCGCGCGCACAGACCGGCGATGCCGCCGGCGCGCTCGAAGCGTTCAAGCGCGCGCCCCCGGAGAGCGCGACCGCGCCCTGGCCGCGCGACACGGTTCTGAGCTACGCGCGCCTGCTCGCGCAAGCGCGCCGGTGGGCGGAAGCGCGCACGGTGGTGGAGCGCGTCCTCCGCGACAACGACGCCGCCCTCGCGGCCGAGGCGGCGGCGGTGATGGGCGACACGTATCAGGGACAGGGTGAGCACCTCGCCGCCGTGGAGTACTACATGACGGCCGCCTACGTGGCGCCGCAGACGCCGGCGGGC
The DNA here is from genome assembly GCA_041492755.1 of Methylomirabilia bacterium. Lineage (GTDB taxonomy): Bacteria > Methylomirabilota > Methylomirabilia > Rokubacteriales > CSP1-6 > JBGPXN01. Next base: position 16,492 of record JBGPXN010000002.1, read on the forward strand.
CGCCAGGCGCTGCTGGGCGCGGGCCGCGCCTTCGCCGCGCTGAAGCAGGTGGATGCGGCCGAAAAGGTGTATCGCAAGCTCCTCGCTCAGGGGAACCTGCCGGGCGACCTGGCCGATGCGGCGCGGCGCGGTCTGGCCGAGATCAAGCGGTAGCTCGGCCAACTTCGATCGGTCACCCGTCTCGGCGGGAGGGGGACGGGTCGCTGCGCTAACTATTCGCTCCGCGACCCGTCCCCCTCCCGCCGGTTGGGCCGCTCGCTCTTGCTGGGCGCGGGCTAACTGCTTCGATTCCGGCAGGCGCATTCGCTGCGCGACCTGTCTCCACTCCCTCCCGCCGGGCAATCGGCTCGTGCTGAGCTCAGGCCATCGGATCGAGTGCAGCCCCCCGGATGCTTGCGAAAGCGGCTAATCTAGGGCGCATGAAGGGTTATGGGGGGCGGCTGCTGTTCGTGGATCTGGCGCGGGGGGCGTCGCGGATCGAGGCGCTCGAGGAGTCCGTCGCGCGGGCGTTTCTCGGGGGGAACGGGCTGGCGGCGCGGGTGCTGTACGACCACGTGCCGGCGGGGATCGATGCGCTCGATCCGGCGAACGCGGTGGTGTTCGCGGTGGGGCCGATCACGGATACGACGGTGCCGGGCAATAGCCGGGCGTGCGTGGTGGCGAAGTCGCCGCTCACCGGGTTGTTCTTCGACTCGACGTTCGGCGGACGCTTTCCGGCGACGCTCAAGCGCACGGGGTTCGACGCCGTGGTGCTGCAGGGGCGCGCGCCGGCGCCGTGTTACGTGCTCGTGACCGACGCGGGGGCGGAGATCAAGCCGGCGCATGAGCTGTGGGGGCGCACGACGACGCGCGAGGCCGTCAATGCGCTCGTCGCCGCCGAGGGCGCCGACGCCGACGCGATTGCGATCGGGCCGGCGGGCGAGCACCGCGTGCGGTTCGCGGCGCTCGCGCACTACTGGAAGAACCGCGAGGGCGTCGCCGGGCGTGGCGGTCTCGGCGCGGTGCTCGGCGCCAAGAACGTGAAAGCGGTCGTGGTCCGCGGCGCGCGCAAGACCGAGATTGCCGATCCCCCCGCGCTCAAGGCGCTGATCGACGGCACCCGCGCGCCGCTGAAGACGGGTACGCAGGCGCTGTCGACGTTCGGCACGCCGTTCCTGGTCGGCCCGATCAACGCGCTGGGCGGGCTCGGCGCCTACAACCTGCGCGCCGAGACCTTTGCCGAGGCGCGGGTGATCGGCGGCGAGGACATGAAGACGCACTTCCACGACCGGGACACCACGTGCCTGAAGTGTCCGGTCGCGTGCGGCAAGCAATACGCGATCCGCGAGGGCGAGTTCGCGGGCACGAAGGCGAAGATGCCCGAGTACGAGACGATCTTCGCGCTCGGTCCCATGCTCGGGAACGCCAACCCCGAATCGCTGATCCTCGCCAACGACCTCTGCGACCTGCTCGGCATGGACACGATCTCGATGGGCGTGACGCTGGCCTTCGTGGCCGAGGCGGTCGAGCGCGGCTGGCTCACCGCCGCCGACATCGGCCTGCCCTTCGGCTGGGGCGACTGGCGGTCGATGTTGAAGCTGGTGGAGATGACGGCGCGTCGCGAAGGCTTCGGCGACCGACTCGCCGAAGGCGCCTGGCGTCTCGCGGCGTCCATCAATTCGGAGGCGACCCGGGCGGTCTACGCCGTGAAAGGACTGGAGCTTCCCGCCCACTCCGCGCGGGCGCTCAAGGGCATGTCGATCGGTTACGCCACGGCGACGCGCGGCGGCAGCCATCACGACACGCGCCCGACGCCCCAGTACGCGGCCGGATTCGACCGGAAGAGTCCCGACGGCAAGCCCGCGTTCGCCGCGCGCAGCCAGCACTTCACCGCCGTGGGCGATTCGCTCGTGATGTGTCGCTTCACCTCCGAGCGCGGCTTCGGCCTCTTCGTGGGCGAGCCGTACGCGGCGATGGTGCGCGCGGTGACCGGCTGGGACGTCACCGTCGAGGAGCTCGAGCGGGTGGGCGAGCGCATCATCAATCTCGAGCGCCTCTTCAACGTGCGCGAAGGCGTCCGGCGCGCCCAGGACGTGCTGCCGTGGCGGGTGATGCACGAGCCCATCACCGAGGGCCCGTCGGCCGGGATGTACTGCCCGCCCGCCGAGCTCGACGCGATGCTGGACGAGTACTACGCCCTCCGCGGGTGGGACGGGGACGGCGTTCCCACCCCCGCGCGCCTCTCCAGCCTCGGCCTCTAGCCTCTTCCCTCCTCCTGTACGCTGGGACTCAGGGGCGGAGGGAGACGTATGCATCCGTTCATCCACCCGGGATCATCGTCGCCAGCGCGCTCGGCGCTCTCGTCATCTGCCTCATCGTCGTCCGTTACGGTCTCACTCCGTCGACGGACGCCGAATCCGACGCCGACGTCCGAGGCCGCCTGCTGGTCCGTTTCGGCCACGCGATGGCCGCGGTGTGCTTCGCCGTCACCGCCATGCTTGCCACCGTCGCCCTCGTCCACCAGGGCCAGGTCGTCGTGCCGGCCGCCGTACCCGGCGAGCTCGAGCAGAATCTCGCCGAATTGACCGACCAGGCGCGCGCGGCCGAGCAGCGGATAGGCCCCGTGGAGGGGCGCGTCGACCGCGTGGAGACGACGCTTCGCAAGGTCAGCGAGGACCTCACCCTGACGTCGACCCGGTTGCGTCAGGTCGAGCGCTTCGTGGCGAGCGCCGACCGCGAGCGGGTCACCCCCGCGCCCCGCCCACCGGAGGCAGCGCCAGCCGCGCCGCGCATCGAGCCGCCGCCCACTGTCCCACGCCCGAACGTCGAGCCCCGGCCCGCCACCGCGACGCCTCCGCCGCCCACCCGCTACAACCGTCCGCCCGCGCTCGCGCCCGCGCGACCGGACTCGTCTCGAACCATGGCGCCCGCGGCCGGCGCACGTCGCCCCGAGGCGTCGGCCGCACCCAGCCCGCCGGCCGCCGCGTCGGTCGAGATGCCCGAGAAGCTGCGCGAGGACTGGAAGGTGATCCGCCAGGGATTTCGCGAGGCGGGCACGGAGATCAGGAACTTCTGGGCCCGCCTGAGCCGTCGGGCCAGCGAGGTGATGGAGAGCGACCGCCGCTGAGGTACCATCGAGCGACGGTCCACGCGGCCCGGGCGGATAGCTCAGCTGGGAGAGCGCGGCCCTTACAAGGCCGAGGTCGCAGGTTCGATCCCTGCTCCGCCTACCACTCAATCGACCAGCCACTACGCTTCGCCGGAGCCGGGGCGGCGCGGCGATCGGGGTTCGTGGTGTCAGCTGCCGGCCAATGGAGACGATCGACGCCAATGAGATGCCCCGATGAGCAGCGCGTTCAGGAGCATCAGGCGCCGGGACATCGGTCGAGTCCCCACCCCGACGGAGGTCATCGGTGAGCGCTGTGTCTCAGCGCCCACCGATGCCCTGTAAAGCAACCTGCGATCAGTGACCGCGCGGTGCGCCCTACCTTCTGTATGCGGGAACCGTACGGGAGCGTGCTAGAAATGTGATGCAGACAGGCCGGGGCCGCGCGAGGAGCCGTCTGCGCGAGCCTTCGGCGCGCAGCACATCAAATCCTTCCACGGGAGGGACGCATGGCCAACATCTGGATCCCCGAGGTATCCATCGCGGAGAAGATCTTGCGATCGGTGGCGATCTACGCGTTCCTGTTGCTCGCCTTTCGTTTCACGGGCAAGCGCCAGGTCGGGCAGCTCACGCCGTTCGATCTGGTTGTACTGCTCATCATCTCCAATGTCGTGCAGAACGCGGTGATTGGACCCGACAATTCCCTCGGCGGCGGCGTGATCGGTGCCCTGGCGATCTTGGGGCTGAACCGCGCGGTGGTCGAGGTCACCTGGCGGTGGAAGAAGGCCCGGCGCCTGCTCGAGGCTGCCCCAACCGTGCTTGTGCACAACGGGCGTATCCTCCACGATCACTTGGCGCAGGAGCGGATCACGCTCGACGACCTCCATGCCGCGCTTCGCCGCGCGGGGGTGGCCACCGTCGCCGATGTGCGTTTTGCGATGCTGGAGGAGAACGGCGGTATCAGCGTGGTCCCACGTGGGGCGGTCCCACCAGCCCAGTCCTAAAGTGAGCTCCACGTCGTCAGCCTCGAAGTCGACCCGGCGGCCGGGTTCCTCATGGCCAGCGTCGAGGGGCTGGGGGCCGAGCACGTCCGCGGGATATCCACGGCGTTCTTTCAGTCCGCCTCACCGGGCATCCGGAGGCACCGACGCACTGGAGCCTGCAACAAGGGGAGGGTGTCGATGCCAGAGGATCCGGAGATCCAGACCGACGACCTGCAGGAAGCGATCCGGAGGGAGCTCGACGGTGAAAGCGGCGCGCTCATGCGGCGCATCGCTCTCACCACGGCCATCCTCGCCGCGCTCGCCGCAATCGCCGCCCTTCGGGCCGGGGCCACCGTCAACGAAGCCCTGATCCTGAAAACCGAGGCCACGCGCCTGCAAGCCGAGGCATCCGACCAGTGGGCCTACTACCAGGCCAAAGGAGTGAAGCAAGCCGTTCAGGAGGCATCGAAGTCGTCGTGGCGGGCGATCGGGAAAGAGCCGCCGGCTGCCTTTGCCGCCGAGCAAGCGCGCTACGTTGCGGAGCAGACCGACATTCAGAAAAAGGCCCGGGAGCTCGAACGGCAGCGTGACGAGCGATCCGCCGAGGCCGACCACCTCTTTCGCCGTCATCACGGGTTTGCGAACGACGTCGCGATCTTCCAAATCGCCATCGCGCTCGGCGCCGTCGCCGCCCTGACGAGACTCCGCCTGGTCTGGTATGGATCGCTCGCCCTTGGAGTGGCCGGCATCATCGTCTTCGTCGTCAGTGTCCTGCGCTGACTCGGCGGGCGGCTATGGCGATCCGAAGGGACAGGACGACAGTGCCCGCGTCACTTCCGCTCGTCGTGGTGCCGGTAGCCGGGCATCTGTGCGCACTCGGCGTGACCCGCGAGCTCGACCCCCCGCTCGACGGCTTTCCCGAAGTCTTCGTTCAGCAGCGCCACGTTGATGCGCGGGCGAAAATAGTCCGCCCAAATGAATTCGGCGAACGGCTTCTGGCTCTTGTCGTAGCCACCCGCGTAGCGAACGTAGGCCGCCAGGCTGCGGTAGGGATCGTCGCGGAGCAGTTTCACGTGATGCGGTATCAAGTCGTAGAGTTGCTTGTGGCCCTGTTCGTCGTAGGGATGAACCCAGTTCTGGCGATCCATCTCGCGCCAGAAGTCCTGAAGGTCGAGGTCCGAGAGGTCCGCCACGATTTCCAATGACGCGCCGTCGATCTCCACTTCCCACAGCGCGCGGCCCAGATGATGATGATCGATGACGAAGTACTTCTCATTGGGTCCCGTCACCACCGGGATCGGGTGCTCGGCGAGGAACTCCTTCAATCGGTGATGATGGTCACTGATCTTCGCGAGATGCGTCTTTTTCTCGTGAACTTCGATCATGCCGACGGTGATCTGAGTCGGCCGCAGGTGGTTGACGGCAATGCCGTGGATCGTTGCCATCTCCCCATCTCCTTGAGCTGATTCGGCTCCCTCCGAACCAAAGGTACACGACCACGGGCGGGCGGTTGAGGGCCGGCGCGCCCGCTTACTGCGTCCGCCCGCGCATGGAGGCCGGCTGGCCCGGGAGCTTGAGCTTCTTGCCGGTGTCGGTGATCGTGGTGCCGTCCACCTTGAGGATGGACACGTTGCTGTCCGTATAGTTGCCGACGTAGAGGTACTTGCCGTCGGGGCTGAAGACCGCGCCCTCGGGCAGGCCGCCCACCTCGACCTCGCCCACCTTGGTTACCTTCTTGTCCTCGATCTTGAGCACGGCCAGGCTGCCGTTCCTCTTGGTGTTGAACCACATGCTCTTCGGCACGCTGGCCCCACCCAGGAGCACGGCCACGGCGACGTCACCCTTGGGGCTGATCACAAAGCCCTCGGGGGCATCCCCCACGACCACGCGGTCGATGACCTTCGGCGGGTTGTTCCCGAGGTCGATGATGCTGACGGTGTCGATGTGGCCGTCCGGCGCGCCGGAATTGCCGTTGTCCGCGCTGATGGCGATCCGGCCGTTGGGCGTGACGTCGATGTTATAGGGCCAGAGGCCCACCGGCATGTCGTGCTTGGTATAGGTCACCTTCTGCCCGTTGATCTCGAGAAGCGCGATCTTGTGCGCGGCGAACTTGGTGGCGAGCGCGCGCTTGCCGTCGGGGGTGATGGCGACGGAAGCGACCTCGTCCCCCATCGCCACCGTGTCGATGAGCTTGACCTCGTTGCCCTGGATGGAGAGGACGCTGATGGACTTGTCGTTCCGGTTCGCGACCAGGGCCAGGTCCCCGGCCCGGTTGATCGCCAGCCCCGAGGGCTGCTTGCCGATCTCGACGGTCGCGATATGACTCGGCGGGCTCGCCTTCAGATTGAAGACGTAGAGCTTGGTGTCGGGTGCGGGCTTCCAGGCGGCCCCGTCCGGAACCCAGTCCACGGAGTTCGCCACGATGGCCAGGCGCTCGTCGGGGGTGATGGCGAGATTGGTCGGGGGGCCGAAGATCGAGTTCATCAAGGGGAAGCTCACGAGGATCTTCGGCGCCTCGCGGTCGGTGATGTCCACGACGGAGATGGTGTCCTTCCCCGGCGCGACGAATTGCCGCTTGCCCTCCGCGTCGAAGACGACCTTCGCGTCGTTGCCGATGATCATCAAGTCGGCGTGGGCCGCGGGCACGAGCGCCGTCAGGCCCGCGACCAGAACCAGGAGCAGTTGGGGGAGGACGACGATGCTGCGGCCGTGAGGTGTCATGGGAGGCTCCTCCTTGAGCGTTCTGGTCAAGATCATCGCGGGCTCTCGCCCGCCGCCGGGGGCGATGGTGGCACAAGCGCCTGCCGTCTGTATAGTAGGCGGCGCCGGAGATCCTGCTCGGCTTCGGCCCCGCGCTGTCGAAGCTGACCGACTCCGCCGCAGCGCCGCCGACCAACACGACGCACAACAGCAGTGCACTACGACGATCACCCGCCACCCCCCTTCCATGTTCAATACGGCGACGACAGCGCGACAATGGATATCGACACCATGCGGATTACTGATGGTTACCTTCCGCCCCGAGTGCTCGGTTTTGTGACCGAATGGGGCGTGCGCCATCGGGCGCTGCTGCGCGAGAATTTTCGTCGCGCCCTGGAACACAGGGCGCCTGAACTCATCCCGCCCCTGGAATGATGTGCCGATGATCAAGCGCGTCGTGGAAGTTCGACCGCTCGGCGGTTATCGCCTCTTCATCAGGTTTGATGATGGCGTGCAAGGCGAAGTCGACATCGCGTCGTTCGTCCGCTTCGACGGCGTCTTCGAGCCGCTCCGCGATCCGGCCCGCTTCGCCGAAGCATTCGTCGATCTTGGTACGGTGTGCTGGCCCAACGAGCTCGACCTCGCTCCGGAAGTGCTGTACGAGAAGGTCTCGGGTCGCCCGCTCTCGGTCTAGCTGACCCACCTCGCCGCGTCCGTTCGGACGCGTCTCTTCAAGCGCGCCACCAGCGACCGGAACTTCTGGCTGTATCGATGATTGGACATTCTCAGCGAACGCGCGGTGCCCTACGGTCTCCCACGGCCATGCCGCAGGTGAGCCGCTTCCGTGGAATCAGCGTGGAGATGTACCACGACGAGCACCCTCCGCCCCACTTTCACGTGTACTACGCGGACGAGAGCGCGATAATCGAGATCGAGACGATGCAAATCATGGGAGGGCGATTGTCACCGCGCATACATCGGCTGGTCACCGAGTGGGGCCGCCGCCGCCGTGCGCAGCTACGAGAAAACTGGCGGCGCGTTGTCGCGCACGAGCCGCCGCTCTGGATCGAGCCTGATGAGTGACTGGTTGAGGACCGTCGTCGAGGTCAAGCCACTGGATGGGTACCGGGTCTTCTTGAGATTCGATGACGGCCTGGAAGGCGAGCTGGACCTCGAAGTCTTTCTCATGCCGTTCAAAGGTGTATTCGCGCCGCTCCGTGACCTCGCGCGTTTCCGCGAGGTCTTCGTTGATTGTCACACCGCATCGTGGCCGAACGGCGCCGATATCGCTCCGGAGGTCCTGTACTCCCAGGTCTCCGGTCGGCCGCTCCGCCGGCCGACCCACACTAAGGCAGAAGGTGGCCGATGAGGTAGAAGATCGCGCTGCGGAAGACGGACGAAGGTTACAGCGTGTCGGTCCCCGGCCTGCCGGGCTGTTTCGCAAGGTGCCACAGAGGATGAAGCCCGTGCGAACGTCCGGGACGCAATCCAGGAGTATCTGGCGGCTCGCGACCAGCTTCTGGATGGGGCTACCGTGCGCGAGGTCGAAGTCACTACGTAGGCGGGTCCGGTATTACCGACACGAACTCAGCGCGATCCGCTGTGAGTCTCCGCCAGCTCGACGAACCGGCAGAGCGCGTTGATGAGCCGCATCTGATCCACCGTCCTCGCCCGTGACTCCAGCAGCCGTGGGCTTGCCACCACGTACGCCAGACACCGCGCGCGCGACACCGCCACGTTGAGGCGGTTCCGGGAAAGGAGGAACTCGAGACTGCGCGGCACGTCCTCCGCGCTCGACGTCGCCATCGAATAGAAGACCACCGCCGCCTCGCGCCCCTGGAACTTGTCGACCGTGCCGGCCTGAACGCGGCAGAGTCCGGCGGCATCCAGAGCCTGGCGCAGCCGGCGCACTTGCGCGTTGTACAGCGCGACCAATAGCTCCCGGCATGTTCTGCTACCGGGTTGCTACCAGACCACGCGGGACCACGCGGCATCACGCGAGTCACGGACTACCCCTGATCGTTGGTGTTCTGCGGGGTTTGAGGTGTCGTGGGGCGGCGTGGTGTGGTCCGAAGAGCAACGGCGGGCACCGCCGACTGATGGTGCGCCCAACCCGGCGTTATGCTCACTCTATGTAACTCTCGATCGCTCGGTACGAATCCACCAGGGCGGACTTACAAGGCCGAGGTCGCAGGTTCGATCCCTGCTCCGCCTGCCATCCCACCTTCATGTCGGGAGAGCGAACCCATGGCACGAACGAAACGGGGAAGGGACTTTCTGGAGTGGCTCGCGCGATTGGTGACGGACTGGACGGGGCGGTCGGCGGCGTTCGCGCTGGCGCTCGGCACGATCGCCGTGTGGGGACTGACCGGGCCGCTCTTCGGCTTCTCCGACACGTGGCAGCTCGTCATCAACACCGGCACGACGATCGTGACGTTTCTCATGGTGTTCCTGATTCAGCGCGCGCAGAACAAGGACGCGCTGGCGATCCACCTCAAGCTCAACGAGATCGTGGCCGCGCTCGAAGGCGCCAGCAACCGGCTCATCGCCGTCGAGGATCTGACCGAGCACGAGATCCAGGTCCTGCACGCGCACTTCCGCCAGCTCGCCGTCATGGCCAAGCGTGACGACGTGCTGACGCGGTCGCATTCGGTGGAGGAGGCCGAGCGGCGGCACGTCTACAAGCGGCGGCGCCGAGCGGTCGCCGACAAGGGCGAGGCGGCGAAGTCCTGAGCGCGGTGAGACGCGTCGCGCGTCAGCCCGGGAGCGTGCGACGGAAAAAGCGCGTCATGTCGTCGCGGAACAGGGCGGCCTGATCGCCCTGCGAGCCAGCACCCTCACCGCCGCCGCGACGTCGAACGCCGAGGCCGCGAACGAATACTGCGTCGGGTTCGACACCGTCGAGGTGACGTTGCGGGGCCCGAAGGAATCGAGCACGAAGGCCGCGATGCCGAGCATCATAGTCTTCAGGAACCGCGTCCCGACCGCCTCCGGGGTGGGGCCACGCGTCGGGGGGCGCCGCACCTTCGTCAACGTTGTCTACGACACCCGCGATCAGGTCGATGGAGGGACGCGCCATGGCCGCCGAACTCACGGTGATCCTGCGGGACGAGCCCGGTACCCTGGCCCGGCTCGCGGCGGCCCTGGGCGCCGCCCGGGTGAACATCGAAGCCATCCTGGGTTCGTCCCGTGAAGGCCATGGCGTCGTCCAGTTCGTGCCCAGCGAGCCCGACCGGGCCGCGCGTGCCCTCGACGCGGCCGGAATCGTCTACACCCGGCGCGAAGTCCTCATCGTCAGGGTCCTCGACGAACCCGGCACGCTGGGCGACGTGGCGCTGGTGATGTCGACGGCGGGCATCAACATCGATTCGGTCTATGCCACCACGCGCGGGCACATCGTGCTCGGCGTCGACGACCTGGATGGTGCCATCCAGGTCGCGGGCGGCATGGCGGTGATGATGCCCGATTGAGTACATGGGGGGCCCCGATAGGGCCCCCCATACCCCCCAAGACGCTCGGCGCGCCCCGGGGAACCCGTGGCGCGCCTCGAAACCCCTCAGCGCTCGGAGCGCCGCGGCGGAGCCGTGGCGCTCCTCGAATTCCCTCACACCCTCTGAGCGAAGTCGGTCTGGCGGCGCCGGCCATATGACCTACGTCATACCGGCGCTCGCGCGATCGCGGGCAATGTGCGGGTGAGCCTCGGAGTGCGGGAGCAAGGAGGGCGCCCGATGCCTCTGCGAGTGCGGCTGGTGATCCCGCTGTCGGTGGTTGCGTCGTTGGCGGCCGGGCTGTTCGGGTGTACGACCTCCCAGCCGGCACCTCCGTCGGCCGGAAGGCCGCCTGCCGTGGTCGGCGCGGGTGGGGCCGTGCAGTCGGGCACCGGCCAGCCGCTACCCGTGAAGCTCACGCCGTCTGTCACGCGGGAGGCGACGCCGGCGCTCCTCGCCCTCGGCCGGCGCGTTTACGACAAGCAATGCGCGGCCTGCCACGGCACGACGGGGCGCGGCGACGGCGAGGCCGCCTACCTGCTGTATCCGAAGCCGCGCGACTTCACCACCGGCAACTACCGCAACGTCTCGACGTGGGAGCGCGCGCCGACGGACGAGGACCTCTACCTGACGGTCTCGCGGGGGATGCCGGGGTCGGCGATGCCGTCGTGGGGCCATCTGCCGGAGGACGAGCGCTGGGCCCTCGTCCACTACGTCAAGGGCTTCGCGGCCAAGCCGTGGACGATCGCGCCCGCCGTGGACGCCAAGGGCGAGGGGCAGACGGGCACGGGTGTCATTCGCGTCCCGCCCGCGCCGCCCTTCACCCCGGAGGCCAAGGCGCTCGCGCTCGAGCGGTACGCCGACGCGTGTGCGGCGTGCCACGGCAAGACGGGCAAGGGCGACGGCACCGAGGAGCAGAAGGACGATCTCGGCTACCCGACGCGCCCGCGCGACCTGACCCTCGGCGTCTTCAAGGGCTCGCCCGACCCCGCGCACCTCTACCGTAGAATCGTCGCGGGGCTGCCGGGGACGCCGATGCCGATGAGCGACTGGGCATACGGGGCCGAGGCGTGGCACCTCGTGAACCTGATCCGCTCCTGGTCGAGCGACAGCCAGCGCCGGCGCGCCGAGATGCAGAAGTTTCGCATCGTCGCCCGTCGTGTCCCGCAACTTCCGGAGCATCCCGACTCGGGGCTCTGGCGTCTGGCCCAGCCCGTGAACCTCCACGTGATGCCGCTCTGGTGGAGGACGGACCGGCCCGAGGAGATCACGGTGCGCGCGCTCCACGACGGCAGGCAGTTGGCGCTGCTCGCCGTGTGGTCAGACGCGACCCACGACCACACGGCCATGCGGCCGCAGGACTTCCGCGACGCGGTGGCCGTGCAGTTCGCGCTCGATCCCGATCCGCCGTTCTTCGCGATGGGCAACCGCGACGGGTTCGTCAACATCTGGATGTGGAAGTCCGAGCGTCAGGCCGACATCGAGCCCGCATTCCAGGATCTCGAGAAGATCTACCCGAACCTCGGCATCGACTCCTATCCGAACTCGAAGGTGGCGGCCGCCGAGCAGCCCACGCGGCACGCGCTCACGCTCGGCTCGGACCCCGTCTTCATCAGCGGCTGGGCGGCGGGCAACATCGTCTCGGACCCGGCGCGGACGAGCCCGGCCGAGGACCTCGTCGCCCAGGGGTTCGGCACGCTCCGGGCCCGCCCGCGCGCCGATCAGGCGGTGGACGCGCGCGGCGTGTACGCCACCGATACCTACCGCGTGATGTTCCGTCGCGACCTGGTCGGTCGGGGCGGGCGGACGGTGACGCTCCGGCCGGGGACGACGGTGCCGGTCGGCTTCGCCGTGTGGAACGGCAGCGCCGGCGACCGCGACGGCAAGAAGTCGGTCACGATCTGGCAGGACCTCGTGCTCGAGCCGTGACGGCACACCGGGAGGAGACCACGATGAGCGGAATGGAGCGCCGGGAGTTTCTCCGCTGGCTCGGCATCGGCGCCGGCACGGCCGCCGCGACGGAGCTCTCGCTACCGCTGAAGCTGCTCGCGGCCGCCGACCCCGACGAAAACCCGCTGGCGGGCTCGGTCGCGCGCGACTGGGAAAAGGTGTACCGCGACCAGTACACCTACGACCGGTCGTTCGACTGGGTCTGCTCGCCGAACGACACCCACGCCTGCCGCGTACGCGCGTTCGTGCGCAACGGGATCGTCACGCGGCTCGGCAACACCTACGACTACCAGACGTACGCCGATCTCGACGGCAACCACGCCACGGCGAACTGGAACCCGCGCCAGTGCGCCAAGGGCTACACCTTCCACCGGGTGCTCTACGGGCCCTACCGCCTCAAGCACCCGATCGTGCGCAAGGGCTGGAAGGCGTGGGCCGACGCCGGCTTCCCCGAGCTGACGGACGAGCTCCGGTCGAAGTATATGTTCGACAGCCGTGGCCAGGACGAGTTCGTCCAGATCTCGTGGGAGGACGCGTTCACCAGCATCGCGCGGGCGCTCGTCGCGATCGCCGAGCGGTACAGCGGCGAGGCGGGCAAGGCACGCCTGCTCGCGCAGGGCTACCAGCCCGAGATGGTCGAGGCGATGGGCGGAGCCGGCACGCGCACGCTCAAGATGCGGGGCGGCATGGGCCTCCTCGGGGTCATCGGCAAGTACGGGATGTACCGGCTCAACAATTCCCTGGCCCTGCTCGACGCCCAGATCCGCCGCGTGGGCCCGAAGGACGCGAAGGCCGGCCGCAACTGGTCCAACTACACCTGGCACGGCGACCAGGCGCCGGGTCATCCGTGGGTGCACGGGCTGCAGGCGTCCGACTGCGACTTCAACGACCTCCGCTTCTCGAAGCTCATCATCATGGACGGCAAGAACCTCGTGGAGAACAAGCTCACTGACTCCCACTGGTTCATCGAGACCATGGAGCGCGGCGCCAAGATCGTGGTGATCGCGCCGGAGTACGGTCCCCCGTCGACGAAGGCCGATTACTGGATCCCGATCCGACCGCAAACGGACGCGGCGCTCTGGCTCGGCGTCACGCGCCTCATGATCGACAACGGGTGGTACGACGAACCGTTCGTCACGGCGTTCACCGACTTTCCGCTCCTGGTCCGCACGGATACGCTGAAGCGCCTGCGGGCCCACGAGCTGTTCCCGGGCTACGTGACGACGCTCGCGCCGGACGGCCCGTCGATGAAGATCCAGGGTCTCACGGCCGACCAGCATGCCAGGCTCGGCGACTACGTGATCTGGGACGAGCAGGCCCAGACGCCACGGGCCCTCACGCGCGACGACGTCGGCGCGAGCATGCGGTCGAAAGGCCTCCAGCCCGCGCTCGAGGGAACGTGGAAGGTGAAGCTCGTCGACGGCAAGGAGGTCGAGGTCGCGACGCTCTGGACGCTCTACCGCACTCACCTGAAGGACTACGACCTGGACACCGTCGCCGAGATCACGCATGCGCCGAGGGACCTGATCCGCCAGCTCGCCCAGGACATCGGCGCGATGAAGCCGGTCTCGATCCACCAGGGCGAGGGGATCAACCACTGGTTCCACGCGACCGAGATGAACCGCGCGGCGTACCTGCCGCTCATGCTCACGGGGAACATCGGCAAGCCCGGCGCGGGCTGCCACACCTGGGCGGGGAACTACAAGGCCGCCCTGTTCCAGGGCTCGGCCGAGACCGGGCCGGGCTTCAAGGGCTGGGTGGCCGAGGATCCGTTCCACCCCAACCTCGATCCCGCCGCGCACGGGCGCGCCGTCGAGACCCACGCGTACACGAAGGACGAGGAGCCCGCGTACTGGAACCACGGCGACCTCGCGCTGATCGTGAACACGCCGAAGTTCGGCCGCCGGAACTTCACGGGTGACACCCACATGCCGACGCCGAGCAAGGCGATCATCTTCAGCAACGTCAACTTGATCAACAACGCCAAGTGGGCGTACGGCATCATCAAGAACGTGAACCCCAAGGTGGAGATGATCTGCGCGATCGACCTCCAGATGACGGCGTCGATCGAGTACGCGGATATCGCGCTGCCGGCCAATAGCTGGCTCGAATTCGAGGACCTGGAGATCACGGCTTCCTGCTCGAATCCATTCCTGCAGATCTGGAAGGGCGGCATCCCGCCGGTCTTCGACAGCCGCGACGACCTGATGATCCTGGCCGGGATCGCGCAGGCGCTGGCCGAGGTGACCGGCGACCGGCGCTTCGCCGACTACTTCAAGTTCGCGCTCGAGGGCAAGCGCGCGGTCTACATCCAGCGGCTGCTGGACACGTGCACGACCACGGCCGGCTACCGGCTCGACGATGTCATGGCCGGCAAGTACGGGCCTCCCGGTGGCGCGCTCATGCTCTTTCGCACGTATCCGCGCATCCCGTTCTGGGAGCAGGTCCACGACTCCCTGCCGTTCCACACCGACACCGGGCGGCTGCACGCCTACGCCGACGTCCAGGAGGCGATCGACTACGGCGAGAACTTCATCGTTCACCGCGAAGGCCCGGAGGCGACGCCGTACCTGCCGAACGTCATCGTGTCGTCCAATCCCTGGATCCGCGCCGAGGACTACGGCATCCCCCTCGGCGCCGAGCACTGGGACGAGCGGACGATCCGCAACGTCAAGCTGCCGTGGAGCCAGGTGAAGGGGACGAAGAACTTCCTCTGGGAGAAGGGCTTCCGCTTCTACTGCCTCACGCCGAAGACCCGCCACCGGGTCCACTCGAGCTGGTCGAACGTGGACTGGCACATGCTGTACGACTCGAATTTCGGCGACCCGTACCGCCTGGACAAGCGGGCGCCGTCGGTTGGCGAGCACCAGTTGCACATGAACCCGCAGGCGGCGCGCGACCTGGGCGTCAACGATGGTGACTACGTGTACGTGGACGCGAATCCCGCCGACCGGCCGTATCTGGGCGCCCGGCCCGACGACCCGTTCTACCGCGTGGCCCGCTGCATGCTGCGGGTGAAGTACAACCACGCGTATCCGTACAACTGCGTGATGATGAAGCACGCGCCGTTCATCGCGACCGAGCGGAGCGTCAAAGCCCACGAGACGCGGCCCGACGGCCGCGCGCTGTCCGAGAATACCGGCTATCAGGCGAACCTGCGCTACGGCTCGCAGCAGTCGGTCACCCGCAACTGGCACATGCCGATGCACCAGACCGACACCCTCTTCCACAAGTCCAAGGCCTTCATGAGCTTCCTCTTCGGGGGCGAGGCGGACAACCACGCGGTGAACACGGTCCCGAAGGAGACGCTCGTGAAGGTCACCAAGGCCGAGGATGGCGGTCTCGGCGGCAAGGGTATCTGGGCGCCGGCGACCACGGGCTTCACCCCGGACAACGAGAACGACTTCATGAAGCGCTACATCGCCGGCGACCTCTACCGGAAGGCCTAGCGCGATGCCGTACGCCGATCCGGATCCGACCGATCCCACCGAGCTGGTGGGCGTGGAGCTGCCGGCGCACGCGGAGGCGACGCGGGACATGGCCTGGGTCTTCGCCGAGGAGTTCGCGCGCATGGGCTTCGATGGGCGCCGGATCCTCGGGCTCTTCCGCTCGCCGTTCTACGCCGGGGCCCACCAGGCCCTGCGCGCGCTCGGCGAAGCCGAGGTCCTGGCCATCATCGAGGAGTGCGTCGGCGTCTTCGGCCGCCACGGGGAGACTCGCCTATGACCGCCGTCCACAACTGGCAACTCGGTCGTGAGATCGCCTACCCGTACGAGGCCGCGTATCCCGAGCGGCAATTCGCGTTCGTCTTCAACATCAACCGCTGCATCGCCTGCCAGAGCTGCACGATGGCTTGCAAGTCCACCTGGACCTTCTCGAAGGGCCAGGAGCACATGTGGTGGGCCAACGTCGAGACCAAGCCGTACGGCGGCTACCCGATGTTCTGGGACATGAAGATCCTCCAGCTGCTCGACCGCGCGAACCCGGACGGCGTGAAGTGGACGGGCGCGCCGTCGGCCGACCGCCGGAGCCCCTACGGGACGTTCGAGGGCCGCACGGTCTTCGAGGCGCAGCGGATGCTGACGCCCGACAGCGCGCGCGTCCTCGGGTATCTCCCGACCGACGAGGAATGGAACTCGCCCAACATCTACGAGGACAACCCGGTCGGTGAGCGCGGCAAGCCCGGCGAGTTCCACCGGACCGGCGCGGTGCTGCCCGAGCACAAGACGTGGTTCTTCTACCTCGCGAGGATCTGCAACCATTGCCAGTACCCGGCGTGCCTGGCCGCCTGCCCGCGCAAGGCGATCTACAAGCGGCCCGAGGACGGCATCGTCCTCATCGACCAGGCGGAGTGCCGCGGCTACCGGAAATGCGTCGAGGCCTGCCCGTACAAGAAGTCCATGTACCGGGGCAACACGCGCGTGTCCGAGAAGTGCATCGCGTGCTACCCGCGCGTCGAGGGCAAGGACCCCGAGGCGGGCGGCGTCCCGCTCGAGACGCGCTGCATGGCGGCCTGCATCGGCCACATCCGCATGCAGGGTCTCGTGAAGCTCGACCGTGACGGCACGTGGGCGGAGGACCGCCAGCATCCGCTCTACTACCTCGTCCACGTCGCGAAGGTGGCGCTGCCGCTCTATCCGCAGTTCGGCACCGAGCCCAACGGCTACTACATCCCGCCGCGCTGGGTGCCGCGCCCCTATCTCCGCCAGATGTTCGGCCCGGGCGTGGACCAGGCGATCGAGCGCTACGAGAACCCCGACCGCGAGCTCACGGCCGTGCTCCAGCTCTTCCGCCGGTCGAACAAGATGATCTTTGGCTACAAGGTCGTGGACGGGCCCAAGATTTACGAGGGAACGCTCCGCGGGCGCACGGTCACGCTCTACAACGACACGGTGATCGCGTACGGGAAAGACGGCAAGGAGCTCTTCCGGACGACGGTCGAGGAGCCGATCTATGTCCGCGCCGCCAAGCACGCCAACTCGATCTGAACCGCCGCCGGCCGGGACCGAGCTGGCACTCTGCCGGAGCGGACTCTGGGAGGCGCTGGCGCTCGGCTTCCGTCCACCGACCTCGGAGACGGTGATCCGGCTCGCCTCTTCCGAGGGCACCCGCGCCCTGGCCGCCCTCGCCGTGACCCTCGACGCCGCCGACGGCAGCGCGCTCGGGCCGCACGCCGCGGCGCTGCCGCGTCGATCCTTGTCGGCGCTCGATCTGGGCTACGGGCGCCTCTTCGGCCACACTGCGCGGGGCGCGGTGTCGGCCTACGAGACCGAGCATGGCGAGGACTCGATCTGGGAGCCGCAGCGCGAGATGAGTGACCTCGGCGCGTTCTACCGCGCGTTTGGCCTCCGCGTCGATCCGCGGGGGCACGAGCGCCCGGACCACATCGCCTGCGAGTGTGAGTTCCTGCTTGTCCTCGCGCGCCGGGACGCGCGGGCCCGGGCGCTCGGTGATGCGCCCGCGCAGGAGGCGACGTGTCGCGCGGTGCGTCTGTTTCTCCGCGACCACCTCGGACGCTGGGCGCCCGCGCTCGGCGCCCGGCTCACCCGGCTCGACCCGGAGGGCTTCTATGGCGCCCTGGGTCGACTCCTCGCGGCGTTTGTCGTCGCCGAGTGCCGGCGCGCGGGCGTCGGCGTCGGGCCCGAGTTCCTGCGCCTGCGCTCGGCCGAGCCCGACGCGACGCCGATGGCGTGCGGGCCACTCGCCGCCGCGCCGGAGACGTGAGCATGGCGCGCCTCGAGCTCGAGTGGGATCCGGCGCTCGTGGAGGGCGCCGTCCTCGCCGCGATCAGCGGGCCGACCGAGACGCGGCGGTTCCACGCGGAGCGCGATGGGCTCTACCGGATCGCCGAGCCTGAGCCCCGCGAGGCGGCGTTCGCGGCGCTGCACGCGCGCTGGTTCGTGCGTCTCGGTCTCGGCCGGCCTTTCAGTCTGGCGCTTGCGGAGCGGCCGGAGATCGCCGAGCGCTGCGGGCGCTGGCTCGTCGCGCGCGCCCGCGCCCGGCGCGACGAAGCGGCCGATCTCCTCGTGGCCTCGGGCGTCCTTCCCACGCTGCTGGTCCGGGTCACCGCGGAGACGGTCGCGACGGCCGGGCGACTGCAGATCCTGCTCCGCCACGAGCTGCTCTGCGTGTCCGACATGCTCGACCCGCGCTTCGCCTACGCGCCGTCCCTGCGGGAGGACGCGGCCGGTGGCGCCCGCGAGCGAGTCGTGCGCGACAACTACCGTGTCCTGTGGAGCGTATTCGTGGACGGCCGGCTCCTCCGCGCGGGCCTGGCCCCGGGCGCCGTTCGCCGCGAACGCCTGCGTGAGTTCCTCGCCGCTTTTCCGCACCTGGGCGATCGCGGCGAGGCGGCCTTCGAGCGCTTCTTCGACGGGCGGGGGCTGACCCACGCCGCTCTCCTCGCCGCGGCGGCCGGGGGCCCGGACGGCACGCCGTCGCCCCGCTGCCGGCTCTGCGATCTGCCCACACCCGAGATCGAGGCCGCCGCGGAGGCGCTGCCGCACGACGTGCTGGCCGCGATCGTGCGCGACTTCCCGTCGTGGCGTCCGGCGGACGGGGTGTGTGGTCGCTGTGCGGAGCTCTACGCGTCACGCGTGGCGATGCGCGCCTGACCCCGCGCCCGATCGCGCGGCTTCTCGTCAGGTCGCGGAGGTCTCGCCGTGCTGGACGAGCATCACCGGGACGCGCGTGGCTCGCTCCACGCGCTCGGCGACGCTGCCCTTGACGATGCGTTCGAGGCCGCTCCGGCGATGGCTGGCCATCGCGATCATGGCGGGGCCCGTGGCCGCGGCTTCCTTGACGATCTCGTCGGCCGGTTCGCCGAAGCGAACGGCCAGGTCGACCTCGACCCCGTACAGGCGCTCGCCGACGCGCCGCAGGTAGGCGAGCATCTCGGCCTCGACCCGGGCCGTCTCCTGATCCGCGTAGGCGATCACGCGGTCGTCGTTCGCGCGCACCTCCCCGGGCGGCTGCGCGACGAACAGCAGGCGAACGCGTGCGCCCTCGGCCCGCGCCAGCTCGCCGACAGCCGGGAGCACCGCTTCACTGCCGGCGGCCCCGTCGAGCGGGACCAGGATCGTCGGCGGAGCGGCCTCGCGCCGGTCGGCGCCGGCCACGTCCAGGCCCGGGATTCCGAGAACCGAGGCGAACGCCCGGAGCACGTCGATCTCGGTGATGATGCCGACGAGCCGCCCGTGCTCAACCACCGGCAGGGCCCCGATCTTCTGCTCCAGCATCTGGCGTACCGCCTCGGCGAGCGGCGCCTCGGGCTCGACGATCAGCACACGGCGGGTCATCACCTCGCCCACGGTCAGCCGCTCGAGCAGGAAGCGGATCTCGCCGACCGAGAACGACGTCGCCGGCGACGGCAGCACCGTCCGGAGATCTCGATCGGTGATGATTCCCACCAGGCGCCCATCGTCCATCACCGGGAGATGGCGCAGGCGCCGGAGACTCATCATCTCGTGCAGACCGGCGACCGGAGTGGTCGGAGTGACGGTGATGGGCGAGGGCGTCATCCATTCCCTGATACGCATGGCGATGATCGTCGGCATCGGGCTCCTCCTCGCGCCACATCCTGCGCGAGCCGGGTGGTGCGCGGATATGACGGCGATCATACATCCTCGAGGAGCAGGAGGGACGGCAAGCTCACCGCGCCTTCGCCGATCGACGCGGCGACCGCGGGGTGCACGATCTTCCCGCGCCACACGTTGACGCCGGCGGCCAGGGCGGCGTCGCGTCGGACGGCCTCGACCAGCCCGTGGTCGGCGATCGCCATGACGTAGGGCGCCGTCGCGTTCGTCAGCGCGAAGGTCGACGTGCGCGGCACCAGCGCCGGCATGTTCGCGACGCCGTAGTGCACGACGCCGCCGACCCGGTACACCGGCTCCATCAGCGTGGTCGGGTGGATCGTCTCCACGCATCCTCCCTGATCCACCGCGACGTCCACGATGACCGCGCCTTCTTTCATCTGCCGCACCATGGCTTCGGTCACCAGCACTGGCGCCCGCGCGCCCGTGACCAGCACGGCGCCGATCAGCAGATCGGCGCGCTGGATGACGCGCTCGAGGTTGTACCGGCTCGAGTACAGCGTCACGATCTGGCCGCGGAAGAGGTCGTCGCAGTCGCGAAGCCGGTCGAGACGCAGATCGACGATCGACACGTCCGCGCCGAGGCCGACCGCCGTCTTCGCGGCGTTCACGCCCACGGTGCCCGCGCCCAGGATCACGACGTTGCCGCGGGGCACGCCGGGGACGCCCGAGAGCAGGATGCCGCGGCCGCCGTGGGCGCGCCCGAGGTAGAACGCGCCCTCCTGCACGGCCAGCCGCCCGGCCACTTCGCTCATCGGCGTGAGCAGCGGAAGGCTGCCGTCCGGCAGCTGCACGGTCTCGTACGCGATCGCGATCACGTCGGCCTTCTGCAGGGCCCGGGTGAGCTGGGGGTCCGGCGCGAGGTGCAGGTACGTGAAGAGCACCTGGCCCGAGCGCATCCGCGGCCATTCCGCCGGCAGCGGCTCTTTCACCTTGAGCACGAGATCGGCTTGCGCCCAGACCGCGTCGATGCTCGCCAGGGTGGCGCCGACGTGCGTGTACTCGTCGTCGCGGATCGCGCTGCCTTCGCCCGCGCTGCGCTCGACGACGACCCGGTGGCCGTGCTCGATCAGCTCGGCGGCGCCGCTCGGAGCGAGCGCAATCCGCTGCTCGCCCGGCTTGATCTCCCGCGGGACTCCGACGACCATCGTTCGCGCGCCTCGGGTCAGCGCCCGGCCCGACCGCGTACGGTCAGGACGGGGCAGGGCGCCGTGCCCACCACGCGTTCCGCCACGCTCCCCAGGAACACTCGGGCCAGACCCGTCCGGCCGTGCGTGCCCATGACGATCACGTCGGCACGCTGGGACTTGGCGGCCCTGGCGATCTGGGTCGCCGCGACGCCCTCGAGCAGCAGGCCGCGCGCGCGAGTCCCGGCTTTGCGCGCGCGGGCCACGGCCGCGTCGAGCTGCGTCTGGCCCTGCGCACGTGCCGCCCGCTGCACTTCGTCGAACGCCGCCGGCGAGACGTAGCCTTCGCCGATCATCGGTACGACGACGGCCAGCGCGTGCACGATCAGGAGCTCGGCCTTGTCTCGGCGTGCCACTTCGATCGCGCAGTCGAATGCCCGGCGGCTCGCCGGCGAGAAGTCGGTCGGATGCAGAACGCGCCGGATCTTCATCATCGTTGGCCTCCTTCAGCCCTGGCGTTGGCTACGAGTTAACATCGCGTCGCCACGTCATGTCCAGACTGCTCCCTATCGTGGTCGCCCTCGTCATCGTCCACGGGCTCGTGCTGGCGTCGCTCCGCCCGTACGGCGGCAATCTCTCGGCGATGATGCGCATCGGCGAGAGCGAGGAGCGCGAGCAGGTCGTGCGCGAGTACTTCCAGCCGGGATTCGTGATCTTCACCGGCGAGGGTGGGTACGACGGTCAGGCCTACTACTACGTCGCGATGGACCCGCTCGCGACGAAGGGGCTGTATCGCAATCCCTATCGGTACCAGCGCATCCTCTATCCGCTCGTGGCCCGGGGGTTGGCCCTGGGCCAGCCGCGGCTGCTGCCGCTCACGCTGTACCTCGCCAACCTCCTGGCCCTCGCGGCCGGCATGGCCGTGATGATCACGTTACTCCGCGGCCAGGGACGGTCGCCGTGGTGGAGCCTGTTCGCCGGCCTCTGCCCGGCCGCGATCATGACGATCCAGTACGATTTGCCCTCGCCGCTGGCGATCGCGTTGCTGCTCGGCGCGGTCGCCGCCTACGGGCGCGACAGAGTCGTCGTCGCGAGCGGGCTCATCGCGCTCGCGTTTCTCACGCGCGAGGACGCCGTGATGGTGCTGGTGCCGCTGCTGGCGTGGGAGGTGTGGGCGCACCGCTCGCGGCGTCGGGCGGCGATGCTCGCGGCGTCGGTGACGCCGTTCGTGGCGTGGCAGGCGTTCGTGACGTCCCGCCGGGGGGCGTGCCCGCCGCCGAGTCATTGGCCGTTATCCAGCCGGTCCCGTTCGCGGGTCTCGCCGGCTACTTCGCGAGCCTGCGCGGCAACGCGGGCGCGACGGCGTGGCTCAAGCACGCGGCGGTGCTTGCCGTCGCGTGCTTCCTGCTCGCCGTGGGCGTGATCGTCCTGCGCCGGCTTCGTCGCGCGCCGCACCTCTACTACGTCCTGGCGGCCGCGTACCCGCTGCTCGCGGTCTTCACGGTGCCGTCGCAGTGGGACAACTACAACGGCCTGCTGCGCCTGTTCTACGGGCTCTTCCCGTTCCTGACCCTCGCCTACGGGGTCGAGCGCGCGCGCTCGGTACAGTACGCCGTGTTCGCCATCGCGGTGTTGAGTATGCTCGCCGCCCTGCGTGTGCTGCTCGTCAGTCCGGTCTACCCGTTCAGGATCGCCTGAGCGCTTCGAGTCGGACGGTGGCACTCGTGGCTCAGGCGGCGCCGTCCCGGCCGACGCCATCCCGCGCCGCGCCGTCGCGCGCCACGCCGTCGCCCGCCACGACGTCGCGGGGGGCGGCGTTGCGGGCCGCGCCGTCGGGTATCGAGCGCTCGGCGGAATCTTGGTCGCGATCCAGGCCGTACTCTTCGATCTTCGAGAGCAGCGATTTGTAGCTGATTTCCAGGATTCGCGCGGCCCGCGTGCGGTTCCAACGGACGCGGCCCAGTACCTCGTGGATGACGGCGCGTTCGGCCGCGCGCGCGGCCTGGCGCGCCACCTGCTTGAGCCCGCCCGGCACGTCGATGATGAGTCCGAGGTCGTCGGACGAGGTCTTCGCGGGCCGCTCGGTCCGGATTCGCGTGAGCAGCTCCGTGTGCACGGCGGCGGCTCCGTCGAGGACGACCATGCGCCGGACGACGTTCTCGAGCTCGCGCACGTTGCCGGGCCAGCCGTACGTGGCAAAGACCTCCAGCGTCTCGGGAGGGATCATGACCTTGCGGCCGTACTCCGCGTTGAAGCGCTCCAGGAAGTGCGCGGCCAGCACGGGGATCTCGTCGCGCCGCTCGCGGAGCGGCGGCACGTGGATCTCGATGACCTTGAGGCGGAAGTAGAGGTCCTCACGGAACTCGCCGTCGCGCATGGCGGATTCGAGATCGCGGTTCGTGGCGGCGATGAGGTGGACGTCGACTTCCACCGGTTGGTCGCCGCCCACGCGGCAGAACCGGCCGTCCTGCAACACGTGGAGCAGCTTGGCCTGGAGCGCGGGGGCCAGCTCGCCAATCTCGTCCAGGAGCAAGGTGCCCCGGTGGGCGACCTCGAACTTCCCCTGACGACGGCGATGGGCCCCGGTGAACGCCCCCTTCTCGTGGCCGAACAGCTCCGACTCCAGCAGCTCGGCCGGCAGCGCTGCGCAGTTGACCTTCACGAACGGCTGACCCGCGCGCGGTGACGCGCGATGGATGGCGTGCGCGACGACTTCCTTGCCTACGCCGCTCTCGCCCCGGAGCAGGACGGTGGCGCTCGCGCGGGCGACCTTGCCGATCAGCTCGCGCAGGCCGCGGAGCGCGCGGCTCTCCCGCACCCAGGCGCCGTCGCCGACGACGGAGGCGAGCCAGACGGCGCCGACACTGGACCACGCGCCGAGCGACCGCCGGACGGCGCTGACGGCGGCGAGGGCTTGCGGATCGCCCACGACGTGCTCGATGACGCGCCTGGTGACGAAGACCATCGGGATTGCGGCCGCGGCGAGGCCGCAGCGGAGCCACAAACGGGAACGCGTGTTCATCCTTGGTTCACCCCCGTGTCGGTGAGACGGGTGCGGGCGCTGGTGGCATTCGAGTCGAGGAGTCGTGTGAGGAGAAATTGCATTGCAGGAATTGCCGTGACGGGCGATGACGCGAGCGATGGTTCCTGGACGGGGCCGATCGCCGGGCGTACGCTGCCAAGCATGAGGCGGATGCCACCGTCCATCGTCGGCGTCCTGCTCCTACTCGTTGTTTACGTGGTGATGGCCACCGCTCATCAGCAGCTCAAACCCCTCGTGACCGGCTGGGAACAGTTCTTCAAATTGGAATGGGAAGCCGCCGAGCGGAAGGGCAAACCGATCGTCCGCGGGTACATCAAGAACGAGTCGGGCATGACTGCTGCCAACGTCCGCCTTCTCGTCGACGGGCTGGATCCCTCCGGCCAGGTGGTCAGCCAGACGGTGGGCTGGCTCGGGACCGACCTCACCCCCGGCACGCGAGCGTACCTCGAAGTGCCGGTGGAGCGGCCCGCGCCGGCCTACCGGGTCAGCGTCTTTTCCTTCGACTTCGTCCAGCACGGCGGTCCGCGCCGCCGCTTTTGAGTACATGGGGGGCCCCGATATGGCCCCCCCTACCCCCATCGCTCGGACGCGCCCCGGGAAACCCGGGGCGCGCCTCGACATCCGCGGCGGAGCCGTGGCGCTCCTCGAATTCCCTCACACCCCCTGAGTCCCGCCCGGGCCTTCGTGGGCGCGGGTCGCCGTCTGGACAGCCGCGCCCATCCCCACTACCTTCTTTGGGGCCCCCCATTCAAGGAGACATCGCGATGAAGAGCGTGTACGAGAGCGTGTATCAGCACGCCGCCAGGGATCCGGAGAGCTTCTGGGCGGCGGCCGCCGAGGACCTGTACTGGGACCGCCGATGGGACCGCGTCCTCGACGACTCGCGCAAGCCGTTCTACCGGTGGTTCCCGGGGGGCCGGCTCAACACCTGCTACAACGCGCTCGACATCCACGTCGACCGGGGCCGCGGCAAGCAGCGCGCGCTCGTGTACGACAGTCCTGTCACCGGCACCGTGCGCGCGTTCACCTATCAGGAATTGCGTGACGAGGTCGCGCGCTGCGCGGGCGCGCTCCGGCGGCAAGGCATCACGGCCGGCGACCGCGTCATCGTCTACATGCCGATGGTGCCGGAGGCCGTCGTCGCCATGCTCGCGTGCGCCCGGATCGGCGCCATCCACTCCGTCGTTTTCGGCGGGTTCGCCGCGAACGAGCTCGCCAAGCGCATCGACGACGCCGGGCCGCGGCTGATCCTCTCCGCGTCGTGCGGCATCGAGGTCAACCGCGTCGTGCCCTACAAGCCGCTGCTCGATGGCGCCTGCGCGATGGCCGCGCACAAGGTCGAGCGATGCGTGATCCTCCAGCGGCCGCAAGAGAAGGCCACGCTCGTGAAAGGCCGGGATCTCGACTGGGGTGATTTTCTCGACGGCGCCCCACCCGCGGAGTGCGTGCCGGTGGAGGCCACCGATCCCCTCTACGTCCTGTACACGTCGGGCACGACCGGCATCCCCAAGGGCGTCGTCCACGACAACGGCGGCCACGCGGTCGCGCTCAAGTGGTCGATGAGCGGCGTCTACGGCATGGGCGCGGGCGAGACCTACTGGGCCGCCTCCGACATCGGCTGGGTCGTCGGCCACTCGTACATCGTCTACGCGCCGCTGCTCAAGGGCTGCACGACGATCCTCTACGAGGGCAAGCCCGTCGGCACGCCGGATCCCGGCGCGTTCTGGCGGCTCATCAGCCAGCACGGCGTCAACGCGCTCTTCACGGCGCCGACCGCGTTCCGCGCCATCAAGAAGGAGGATCCCCAGGGGACGTACATGCGCACGTACGACCTTTCGCGCTTCCGGACGTTGTTCCTGGCCGGGGAGCGCTGCGATCCCGACACGCTGCTGTGGGCGCGCGAGCATCTGGGCGTGCCCGTGATCGATCACTGGTGGCAAACGGAGACGGCGTGGCCGATCGCCGCGAACTGCGTGGGGCTCGGCATGCTGCCCGTCAAGCCGGGCTCGCCCACCAAGCCGGTGCCGGGCTACGACGTGCGCGTGCTGGACGACGCCAACCGCGAGATGCCCGCCGAGCAGATCGGCTCGATCGCGATCACGCTGCCACTGCCGCCCGGCTGCCTGCCCACGCTGTGGAACAACGACGCCGGCTACGAGAAGTCGTATCTCACCAAGCACCCGGGCTTCTACCTGACCGGCGACGCCGGCTACAAGGACGCCGACGGGTACGTCTACATCATGAGTCGCGTGGACGACATCATCAACGTCGCCGGCCACCGGCTGTCCACGGGTGGGATGGAAGAGGTGCTCGCGGCGCATCCCGACGTCGCCGAGTGCGCGGTGGTCGGCGTGGCCGACGACATCAAGGGCGAGGTCCCGGTCGGCTTCGTGGTGACGAAGGCGGGCGTCGAGCGATCCGAGGCCGACATCGTGAAGGAGCTGGTGGAGCGGATCCGGCAGCAGATCGGCCCGGTGGCGGCGTTCAAGACGGCGATGGTCGTCCAGCGCCTGCCCAAGACGCGCTCGGGCAAAATCTTGCGCGGCACGATGAAGAAGATCGCCGACGGCGCCACCTGGACGATGCCGGCCACCATCGACGATCCCCTCATCCTCGACGAGATCACGTCCGCCCTGCAGGGCGTCGGCTACCCCAAGAACGCGTGACGCGCGCGCTCGACGGCGGTCGCGCGGTGGAGCGATTTACCACCGACGACCTCGCGCGCCCGCTCGCGCTCGGGCCGGGCGCCCGGCGCATCGTGTCGCTCGCGCCTTCGTGCACGGAGAGCCTGCTCGCGCTCGGCGCGGGTGACCGCCTCGTGGGTGTGGAGGAGCACTCCGAGCTGCCGCCGGCCCTCGCCCATCTGCCCCGCATCGGCGGCTTCAAGTACCTCGATCTCGCCCGCATCGTCGCCCTCGAGCCCGATCTCGTCGTGGCGGCGTCGCTGCACGCGGTCGCTGTGGTCCCGCGGCTCGCGGCCGATGGGTTACGCGTGTTCGCGTTCCTGCCGCGCACGCTCGACGACGTCGTGGACGGCTTGGCGCGCCTGGCCGCGCGCGCGGCCGGCGGCGGGGTGGCTCGCCGCAGCCCGGGCTCGGATCGCGCGGGTGGTGGAGCGCACCGTGCGCGGGGGGCGCCGGCCGCTCGTCTACGTCGAGCTCTCCCCGCGCGGGCACACCGGGGGGCCGCAGAGCTTCGTGCACGACCTGGTCACCAAGGCCGGCGGCGTCAACGCGGGCGGGCTCGCGCGCGTGGAGTGGCCGGTGCTCTCGGCGGCGACGGTGTGCCGCCTCGATCCCGAGGTGATCGTCCTCGCGGCTATCCGGGCAGCGCGACCGCCGAGACGCTCGCCGCCCGCGACGGCTGGGCGGGCCTCGCCGCCGTCAAGACCCGGCGAGTGTTCGAAGTGCCGTCACCGACGCTGAAGCATCCGGGACCACTGGCCATCGACGGTCTCGAGTGCGTCGCGGCCCTCCTCGCTCGTGACTAGACCGGCCGGCCACCGACTTGCCTACCGCCCGGCGACACGCCGAGAGGGCTTGATGGCGCGATGCCGGGAGGGCGCTGGCGCTCTGGCGTGGGCGCGCTTGAGCCTTCATTTCGCCGAGCGCTGAGCCGTCGGTCCAGTGTCGGACCGGCAGGATCGGCCGGCCGGTGCCGCGGTGGGAGAGAGAGCGGATTTCGCGCGCCGTGCAAGAATTTATGCGCCCCCACCAGTTGTGTCAGTTCTTCGCTTGCCTCTCCCCGCCGAGGTTGGGTATAACCTTTTACGTGAAGCGCGTCCTCGCGGCGGTTCTCGTCGCCCTGCTTCTCTGTCCCGCCATCCCAGCTTCGGTCCGGGCGCAGACGACCGAGGCCGACGTCTACGTCGCCCAGGCCATCATCGACTTCGAGGAGAAGCGCTACCCGGACGCGCTCGAGAACCTCAGGAAAGCGTCGGAGCTCGAGCCGGATCACGTCGAGGCCCTCTACTACACGGGCGTGATCGCCATGACCCAGGGCCGGACGCCCGAAGCCATCGCGCCGCTGGAGCGGGCGCGGGCCAAGGCGCCGGGCGACCCGTCGGTGGCGTTCCAGCTCGGCCTCGCCTACTTCGGACAGCAGCAGTACGACAAGGCGCAGCCGCTCCTCGAAGAGGTGTTCCGGGGGCAGCCGACGCTCGACGGCCTCGGGTACTACGTCGGGTTCATGCGATACCGCAAGAAGGATTACCGCAACGCGCTCGCCGCCTTCCGTGCCGGACGCTCCGCGGACCCCGAGCTGCAGCAGCTCACGCGGCTCTACAGCGGCCTCACCCTCGCCGTGCTCGGTCTGCCCACGCAGGCGGCGGCCGAGGTCGAGCAGTCGCTGCGATTGGCCCCGGGCTCCGCGCTCACCGGTCCCTCCGAACGATTGCGCGACACGATCGCGCAGGCGCGCTCGAAGGAAAAGCGACTCGCGATCGACCTGCGCTTCGGCTTCCTGTACGACGACAACGTCCGGGTCACGCCGGACCCGAGCAACCAGGAGCCGATCGTGCGCCCGCTCCTCCACCCGAAGCGCGATTCGCCGGGGGAGGTGGCCGGGGTCAACATCAACTACACCTTCTTCCGGACGGACTCGTGGGACGCCAGCGCCGGGTACTCGTTCTTCGGGACGTACTACAACGACCTCACCAGCTTCAACACGACCGACCACCTGGTGAATTTCGGGCTGACCCACAAGACGGCTCTGTCGGCCACGTTTCCCTGGATCGGCGAGATCAACATGCCGGCGCAGCTCGGCGCCCAGTACGCGTTCGACGTGCTCTACCTGCGCGAGGACCAGTTCATCCAGCGGCACACCGGGACGGTCTACGCCGCGGTCGTCGAGAACGATCTCCTGCTGACCCAGGCCTTCATGCGCTACCAGCGCAAGGACTTCACCGAGCCCGACATCCGCCCGCCTCGCGAGGAGATCCGCGACGCCGACAACTACATGGTCGGCTTCGTCCAGCTCTTCCGCTTCGAGGAGGACCGGCACTTCATCAAGCTGGGATACCAGTTCGACTACGAGGAGACGTCCGGGAAGAACTACGAGTACCGCGGGCACCGGCTCACCGCGGGCGGCCAGTACACGCTGCCCTGGTATGGCATCCGGCTGAAGTACGACATGGATGCGCACATCCGCGGCTACGTCCACAAGAACAGCCTGCTGCCGACCGTCGATGAGACCGGTGTCCCCGGATCCGGGCAAGACAAAAAGCGCCGGCGCGACCACGAGATCACGCACGTCATGCGCGTAGAGTGGCCGCTGCCGTGGAAGCCCCGGCTGTTCGACCGCGACACCGAGTTCGTGCTGGCGGGGGAGCACCAGAACACCGGCGCTCACTCCAACATCCAGGTCTTCGACTACGATCGCCGCGTGACCTCGCTGATCCTGTCCTGGTCCTTCTGATTAATGAGCGACGACCGCCCCCGACGGGCGGTCAGGCAGGAGTCGCCGACTTCGCAGCCTTCGTGATCTTCAGGGGGTCTTCGGGGTCTCCGTGACCTTCACGGGGCCTTCTTCATCTTGACGTAACGCTGGCGGTTGTTCTCGAAGGCCCACTCGTTGGTGTCCTTCACGTCCACCCGCTGCTTCTTGCCCGCGTCCTCGATCAGCTTCTTGCGCTCGTCGAGCAGGCCCTTGAGCTCGTTCTGCATGTCCTGGGCCTGCCGCTGGAGCAGCGCGAAGTTGGCGAGGATGGCGGACATCTTCGCCTCCGTCGCCGCCGCCTTCAGCGTGGTCTGCTCGTCGAGGCGGATCTCCTCGCCGGGCCCGGGCTGGGGCGTGGTGGCCTGAGCGAGTTGGACCGGGCTGGGTTGCGCTGCCACCGGCGCGACCACGAGCGTGGTTGCGGTGAGCGCCACGGCCATCGACACGACAGCCTTCATTCGGAATCCTTCTCCTCTGTCCCGAGTTCTTCTTACCGCAACGCGACGTCCATCACCCGCCGCCGTTGCCGCCGGTACCCGTGATGACGAGCCGGCTGTTGGCCCCGCTCAGGATGACGTCGGCGGTGCTGATGGCGCTCCGGGTGATGGTCCCCGAGCCCGCGATCCCGCCCCCGCTCCCCACACTGATGTTGGAGGAGGAGGCGCCGTTCTGGATGGCGACGTTGAGGCCGCCAAAGCTGAGGCACGACGTGCCGCAGGCCGTGTTGGTGATGTTGACGGTGTTGCTACCGGTCCCGAACCGGTACATCACACCGGTGATGTTCACCACCGCGGTGCCGCTGATCGACAGCGGTGCGCCGTTGCTCACGCGGAGGGTGCTGCCGCTGCTGAGGGAAAAGAGGTCGCCGCTGACTCGCAGCAGGCTGTCGTTCACACGCACGGCGGCTCCGCTGTTGACGGTCAGGGTGCTCGCGATGAGCTCGACCAGGTTCCCCGCCGCGGTGAGCTTCGCCTTGTTGCTGAGATCGATGGCGTCGAGCGCGGTCGTGAGGCTACTGCCGGGCGCGCCCGTCGCGGAGGTCAGTCGCAGGATCGGCATGCTGGCTTGCACCAGCGCATCGTCTTGTAGATAGAACTTCTGGGGCACGGTCGATCCCGACCCGAACGTGGCGTCCTTGGCCTCCATGAAGACGCCGCCGTGCGACAGCGGGACGTCCGTGCCCGTCGTGACGTTCACGGCGCCCGCGCTCGTCTCGCCGCCCACGGCTTCGGTGGTGAAGGCGGTGGTCCGGCCGCTGAGGCGGAACATCGCGGAGTCCGTCGCGATCGCCGTCGCGATAGCGTGCGTCCCGCCCGTGAAGCTCGTCAGCGGGTCTGTCGACCCGTTCACTTGCAGGTTGGCGTTCTCCTGCACCCTGACCAAGCCGTGCGTCGCGTTCAGGATGCTGCCAACGGAGAGCAGCGGCCCGTTCAGCGTTACCGTAGCCGGCGATCCCGAACTCACCGGGCCCCCCAGCGCGCTGATGCTCAGCACGCGACCGTCGAAGCCGGCCGAGCCGGCGTTCAGCGTCGAGTTGCTGAGCGTGATCAGCGGCGACGTCGTTGTGCTCGTGAGCTGCCCACCTTGGAACACGCCGATCACGTCACTGCTGAAGGTCGAGGTCGTGGAGCCCGTCGCGGAGAGGAGCGGGCCGGCCAGAGTCACCGTGGACAGCGTTGAACCCGTGGATCCGCTGACGTTCAGCAACCGACCGCCGATCGAGCCCGAGCCGGCGCTGAGGGTGGAGGTGCCGATGAGGGAGATCAATGGCGCCGTCGTTGTGCTCGTCAGTCTGGCGCCGCTCAATACGCCGATCACGTCATTGGTGAAGCTCAAGTCCGGCGAGATCGTCGCCGGCAACGGCCCGGCCAAGAGGACCGGGCCGGCCAGCGTCACCGCCGCCGTCGCGGAACCCGTGGTCCCTCCTGCGCCACTGACGCTCAGCAGCCGCCCGCTGAACGCGGTAGACCCGGCGCGAAGCGTCGTTCCGCCGCTCAGGGTCACCAACGGCGCCGTCGTCGTGCTCGCCAGGGTCGCGCCATTGAACACGCCGATCACGTCACCCGTGAAGCTCAGCGTGGAGCTGGTCGCCGAGAGCAGCGGGCCGGCCAGAGACACGCTGGTCGCCAGCGCCGCGACGTTGGCCGTCGGCTGGTTGGCAAGGAGCAGGGCGCCGTAGGTCGTGGTGCCGTCGATCACGTTGGTGCCGCCGGCGGTCAACGTCGACGAGTCGGTCACGGTCATGAGGGCGACCGGGCTCGTGCTGGTGAAGCTCGACTGATTCACGGACAACGTGGAGAACAGCGAGGTCAACCTGCTGGCCGCCGGGTTCGGCGTCGCTTGGGTCACCGGATCCTTCGCCATCGACAACAGCGGGCCGGCGAGGTTGACGCTGGCGGAGGCGGTGAGGGACTCGCCCAGGTTCGTGGCCGTCACGTGAAAGAAGGTGCCACCCGACTGGCTGTCGGGGCCCGCGCTGAAGGTGGAGCTCGTGAGCTGGATCAGGGCACCGGCGCCGGTTCCGGTGAGACGGCCTCCCTGACCGATGAAGAACCCGCTGCAGCAAGCCGACCGCGAGCCGCCGGGGAGGAATCCGAGGCTCGTGGTGTTGAAGCTGCTGTTGTTGCTCGCCACCAGCAGCGGGCCCGCGATGCTCATCGACGGGATGGCCTGGCTCAGGGTGTTGCGCAGGGTCAGGATGTTGGCCGACGTGTCCACGGTCGTGTTGCTGAACGACATCAGCGGCCCGGTGCCGGTGCTCGTGAAGCTCGTGCCGTTGCCGATGAAGACGAAGCTCTGGGTGTTACTGGTCGGCAGGCCGTTCTGGATGGTGGTGTTCGCCGCAGCGACGAGCGGCCCCGCCAGGGTGATCGAGACGGGGGCGTTGCCTGCCGCCGAGGACGCGGTGAAGAAGTTACCCGTGCCCCCCGCGGTGGCGGAGCCGCCGGTGATCGAGATCAACGGCTCGCCCGACGTGCTGGATAACGTCGAGCCGTCGAAGATCCCGAAGGCGTCGTCGGTCGTCAGGATCGTGGCGTTGGTCGACTTCCACAGTGGCCCACGGAGGCTGACATTCGTGAGCGCAGGGTTGCCCGTCGAGTTGCTGAGCGCCAGCGTTACGAGCCGGCCCGTCGTCGTGGACCCGTCGATCGGGCTGGGCCCGCCGATGTTGATGGTCGTGCCGTCGAACGCCAGCAGCGGATCGGTGGTCGTGCTCGAGAGCGTGCCGCGGAAGACGCCCAGCACGTTCTGGAGCGCCGCGACAGTGCCACCCGTCATGCTGAGCAGCGCGCCTGCCAGCGTCACCGATGGCGTCGCCACGACCGTTGGCTCACCCAGGATCGACGTGAAGTCGAAGATGCTGATCACGCGGTTGCCGAGGTTGAGCGCCGTGCCGTTGAGCTGGATGAGCGGCGTGGTGGTCGTGCTCGTGAAGCGCGTGCCCTGACCGACCGCGAGCAGGTTGCAGCAGAGCTGCCGGGCGCCCGACTGATCGAAGAAGGCCGAGCTGAAGGACCGGAAGCTCCCACCGGCGGCTCGGAGCAGCGGCCCCGCGAGATCCACGGTCGGCGCCGGGCCGCCGAAGCGATTCCGCGCGGTGAAGAGGCTGCCCGAGCTGCTGACCGTGCTGTTCGTGAGCTGGACGAACGGGTCGCTGCTGGTGCCGCGGATAACGGCCCCATCACCGGCAAGGGCGAAAGCCAGCGCGTTGGCGTTCGGCCCGCTTTCCACGCCATTGACGAGGGTGCTGCCGTCGGCCGTGAGCAAGGCCCCGGCCAGGGTGAGGCGGCCATTCTCGATGAACGCGAAGTTCGCGCCGGCGTTCAACGTGCTGTTCCTGAACTGCACGAGCGTTCCGTTGTCGTTGCCGGTCACGATGGCGCCCCGGAGGAGCAGTGCCTCACGCGGAAGGTTAATGATGCTGTTGGCTACGGTCAGCAGGGGCGACGCCAGCGTGAGGTTGGCGCCTGCGAGGGCCGCGATCGCGGGGTCAGCGGTCAAGAGATTGAGGGTCGCACTATTGCTGATCTGGGCCAGCGCAGCCAAAGAGGTGCGGTTCAGCGTGGTACTGAAGCGGAAAACAGAGTTCTGAACGTTGAGCGTTCCTCCGGACAGAACGAACGGGTCACCCTGCAGTGGACCAGCGATCGTGATAGGGAACTGCAGTACGCCGGCGGTGGTGGTGAAGAACGGTATGCCGGAGAGAGCGACAAAGCTGCAGCCCTGTGCGCTACACAGTGGCGGTGCCACTGCGGCCTGGGCTGTTGCTATGACCGCCATCAGCGTTTCGCATTGCTGCGATCCGTTACACAGTGCGTTGTACTCCGTGTGTAGCGTGTTTGTCGTCGTGGTCACGGGCTGGATCGGCAGGGGCGCTGGCGCCGAAAGGCCCCCACCGGGCGTGGGACCCACCAGCCTGTTCACGAGGTTCGTGGCTGTTAACACCGCCTGCTCACGGACCTGTGCGCGATTGCCCGCCTCGGTGGCCTGCACACCCTGCGGCTGCAGACCCGACGTCACCTGCTGCACCTGCTCGGGCGGGATCGGAGCGATCCGTGGCGGCGCGTTGCCGGTGGCGGTGAAAGACTGCAGCACGTTGAGCGGCTGCGGCGGCCCCACGGGCGCCCGCGTGACCGGATCGAGCTGGGTGGCGAGCACCGTGCCGCGGAGCACGTAGAAGTTCGTGGTGACCGCCGGCGCGCCGGCGCCGGCCTGGGCGCTGGCGCGCAGGACCTCGGCGACGACGACCGTACCGCGCACGGCGGCGACCGCGTTGGGGGTGCGGATCTCGATCTGCTCACCGGGGCGCAGCTTCTCGCGGGCGACGGCCAGCGCGATCTTGCCGGATTCCAGGTCGACCGTGGACCGGCCAGGCACCTCGGTGATGTTGAGGATGGAGCGCTCGCGGACGGTAACGACCGCCTTGCCGCCCAGGAGCATGCGGGCCAGCGACCGATCGCCGGTGGTGATGCGGTCGCGCAGGAAGACGTCGTCCTTGAACTTGAGGGACACGGGCGCGGTACCGCGGGTGGCGGTGACGGTGCCTTCGAGGGTGGTGACGACGCCGGCTTTCTCCTGCTGGGCCAGAACCAGCGTGGGCCAGAAGGTAAACAGCGCGAGGAGGGTGGCGAGCGCACGACGGAACATCACCATGGGGCCTCCCGGAAACCGTCGGCGAAGATTGGCGGCCGCGCGACTGACGAGACTTTCATCAACAGTCTCGCGATCATCGGCCGCGCGAGGTATTTTTGTCAACGAAGAATCGCGAGAGTCCCCACCCAACGGCCGGGGCGCGCCGACAACCCCGCGGGATCGTTGATTCCACGCTGGCCGCGTGATAGCGTGATGGCGCTCAGCGTGCCCGTCGGGCACGCCTCCACGCACGAATTCCGGCGGCGCGGGCTCGTGGTGCAGCCTGGTTAGCACACTGGACTGTCAATCCAGAGGCCGCGGGTTCAAATCCCGTCGAGCCCGCCACTAATCCAAACACGTAGGGCCGGGGTGAGCACCCGGCCCTACGTGTCTTGTAGCGGTTCTGTAGCGGTCAACGAGCCCGCCCCCTCGATCGCGCGACGCTTCTCGATGATCGCGGCGAGTTCGGCATCGAGGTCCGGCGCCGGCCCGCGCGTCAGGCGGGTGAGGAGAATGGCGCGCGTCGTGCGCTCGATGGACAATCACAAATGCGGCCTGGGCACGGCGCAGCGTAGGCGGCGAGCGTGACGGAGGGCACTACCACGGATCGGATACCGTCGGGTTCCGCTCACACAACGTCCGGCGCATGAGTCCTCGGTCGTCGCGATGGGCTATCGTCCTGGCCGTGGTCGTGTTGATCGGGGCCCTCATTGCTGGGCTCCCGACAACTCGAGAGCCGATTCTCAGGGCCGCTGGAGGGGTTCTCGTAGCCAGCGATCCGCTCGGGCCGGCCGAGATCATCGTCATCGCGGTGGATGCCGGCGGCGCCGGCGTGCTCGAAGCCGCGGACCTGGTTCACGGCGGTATCGCGCCGCGGGTCGCGATCTTCGCCGATCCTCCCGACGCTCTGGATCGCGAGTTCCTGCGCCGTGGACTCCCCTATGAAGACGCGGCCGCACGCTCCGCCCGTCAACTCCGGTCGCTCGGGGTGACCGCCGTCGAGCTGATCCCCAGAGCTGTCGCCGGAACCGAGGCCGAGGGGGAGGCGCTTCCCGGTTGGTGCGACCAGCATCAGTTCCGCTTCATCGTCGTCGTAACCTCAACCGACCATGCGCGGCGGTTACGCCGAGTCCTCCGCCGATCCATGAAGGGGCGTCAGACAACGGTCATGGTGCGACCCGCCCGCTACTCGGCATTCGATCCCGATCGATGGTGGGAAACTCGCGCGGGTCTCCGCGAGGGAATCATCGAGCTCCAGAAGCTGTTGCTCGACGTCGTGCGTCACCCGATTTCATGAGGTATACCGCGTCGCGGGTCAAGCCAGCATTGGCACCCGGCCGATCACCGCCGCCGACCGCGGTCCGCCGCTCTGGGCCTCGCCGGTACGACCACCCGGCGCGACTTCACGGCCTCGGCCCTCACCGCGTCCGGCGTGTTGGTGAGCGCAGCAGCCATGTCTTCGACGGCACGATGCGATCGCGCCGGTTGATCGAGTCTGCTCCTCACCGCCCTCCGGGTCCTTCCGGCGGCGCGCGTCAGGCGAAGGGAAAGCACGGCCCGGATCAACGGCCGCGCGGAATTTCCCCTCCCGGGCTCGGCCACGCGGCGCGCGTGTCATGGGCCAACCGTCCGCGCGTGCGTACGCTGCGAACGTGGCCCCAGGGGTCGTCGCAGTACCCATTGCAGCCCTCGTGCGGGCCGGTCAGCTTGAACAGCAGCAACGACAGCGCACCGATCAGTCGCTTCATATCCACCTCCGAATTCGACGCCAGGGGACCAGGGATGGCGGCAAATATCACGCCAAAGCCCGAATAGGACGATCCCATCGGCTCCCGGCCATTTCCGCAACACCCCATGGCCGACCGATACGCGAATCATTCACTGGGTGCGCAACGGTGTTGCAGGCTCCGCAGAGACTTGCCTCAGGTGACCCGTAACCGGGCGCGGCGTGCCCATCGACCAACGGGCGCGCTGATGGCGACCTGCCGCGACCGTCTTGACCTTGGTTGGGTGTGGGCGCAGTATCCCAGCCGTTGATCGAGGCCTTCACCGATCCTCATCGACGTGTGGCGCGGCCAGCCCCCGACAGGAGCCCGGCGAGCCCGCACGTCCAACGAGCACCATGCGGAGGTCCCATGAGCACCAGCAGGCGCACGTTTCTGACGACCGCCACCGCCGCCGCAGTGATGGCTTCCTCGCCGCGTGTCTTCGCCGAGTGGGAGCCCAGTCAGCGGTATCCGGATCCCGCCGTCAAGCTGATCGATCCGAGCTTTGGGCGCTATCGGCTGAACCTGGCGAGGGTCGAGCGTTTGGGGACAGGGTTCCGCTGGTGCGAGGGGCCGGTGTGGTTCGGGGACGGACGCTATCTGCTCTGGAGCGACATCCCGAACAACCGGATCATGCGCTGGGACGAAGAGACGGGGGCCGTCAGCGTCTACCGCAAGCCGTCGAATTTCTCCAACGGCAACACGCGCGACCGCCAGGGGCGACTCGTCACGTGCGAGCACGGCACTCGGCGGGTCACACGCACGGAGTACGACGGCAGCGTCACCGTCATCGCCGACAAGTTCGAGGGCAAGCCGCTCAACTCGCCGAACGACGTGGTGTGCAAATCCGACGGCTCGATCTGGTTCAGCGATCCACCGTTCGGCATCCTCGGTTTGTACGAGGGCTACGTCGCCAAAGTGGAACTGCCCACGAACGTGTATCGCGTCGACGGCAAGACCGGGAACATCACGGTCGCGGCGGGCGACGTGAACCGGCCGAACGGACTGTGCTTCTCACCGGACGAGTCGAAGCTCTACATCATCGAAGGCGGCGTCACTCCGCGCATCATCCACGCCTACGACATGGTCGATGGCGGCACCCGGCTCGCCAACAAGCGCAAGCTCATCGACGCCGGGCCGGGGACGCCGGACGGCATGCGCTGCGACGTGGACGGCAACATCTGGTGCGGCTGGGGCATGGGGCAGGAGGGGCTCGACGGTGTCTGGGTGTTCAACCCCGACGGCAAGCACATCGGCCGTATCGACCTGCCCGCGCGCTGCGCCAACCTCTGCTTCGGCGGCGTGCAGCGCAACCGGCTGCTCATGTGCGGCAGCACGGCGATGTACTCGCTCTACGTCAACACGCAGGGCGCGGTCGGCGGCTGAGGCGCATCGCCCCTTCGAGGGGCATGATCGACGCGCTGTCACGGCCGGCCGCACTGAGCATGCGCGGACTTCGGCTCCTCGGCGCGGCCGCGTTGCTCGCCTTCCTTGCCGTCGCGTTCACGCCGCTCGCCGACACGCTGGCGCACCGGCTCGTCGAGCCGGCCCCGCTCGGCCCGGCCGACGCCATCATCGTGCTCGGCGCGGGGCTCGGGGCCGATGGCGGGCTCAGCGATCAGTCCCTCGGCCGCTTCGTGTACGGCGTGCGTCTCTATCGCCGCGGCCTGGCTCCCGTCCTCGTGTTCACGGGTGGTCCGGCGGCGCGCGGACGACCGGAGGCCGAAGTGCGGGCGGCGCTGGCGCGTGAGCTCGGAGTGCCCGCTACGGACATCATCGTGGTCGCCGCGGCCCGCACGACGCGCGAAGAAGCGCTCCGCGTGAAGGACGATCTCGGTGCCCGCGGGGTGAGCCGGATCCTGCTCGTGACGGGCGGCAGTCACATGGAGCGAGCCCGTGCGCTGTTCAGGCGGGCCGGGTTCACCGTGCAGGCCGCGCCGCTGACCGAGGCAGCCACCTCGCCCGAGGACCGCCTGGATCTCATGCGCCGCGTGCTTCAGGAAGTCGTGGCACGCGCCTACTATCGGCTCGCCGGCTGGCTCTGAGGCATGCGCGAGGCCAGCCTCGTCATCGCGGTGCTCGTGGCGAGCTCGGTCGCCGCTTACCTGATCGGCACACGCCGCCGCGGGGTGCGCATGAGGGACGTGCCGGCGGCCGTCGGCTTCACGCTCGAGTCGCTGGGCCTGGGCGTCATCTTCTTCGCCGTGAACGTCGGCGTGGGGATGGCGGTCGGCATCGCGAGCCGGGCCCTCGGCGTCGCGTTCATCCCGCTGTACCTCATCGGCGACTGGACGCTGCCGGTGCTCTCGCTTCTTCAGGGGCTGACGTTCCGGCGCTGGCTCGCGTCGCGCTAGCGCCTCGCACCCGATTTCACGATTGGGTGGCGCGGGGTCTCGGCGGCATCCCGCTTGCTCCCGCAGTCCCACACTTGCGCCGATGCGGGGCGCAAATCGGGACGATGGGAGGGAACGTCGTGGTTGGCAGCTTCATGCTCGGCATGATCGTGGGCGGTGCGGCCGTGTGGTTCTGGGGCGAGCAGATGCGCGAGTACGTCGACGACAAGACGTGGGCGATGCGTGCTCGGGCGGCCGAAGGGTTGGGGGCGGCGGCTGACACCTTGCAGTCTGCCCGAGAGACGGTCGAGGGTGGGTTGTCCGGTGCCTCGCCTGGGCCGGGTGGGCGGGAGACTGCCGCCTGACCTCTCGTTGTTTCGGGCCGGGGTGCGGCATCGACTCCGAGCGACTTCGTCTGCGCGGAGCGAGGGGTCGATGCCGCACCCCCGACCCGGGCAAGCGGCTCACCCCGTCACTCGGCGCCAGCGGCCATGCGCGCATGGAAGGGCCGCTCCCGCGGGACTCACCGGAACGGGGGTGGGTATCAGCGCCGGTCGGTCAGCCTGTGGAGCCGAAGCCTCCGGCGCCGCGAGTGGTGGACGGGAGTTCGTCGACCGGGGTCAGCGTGACGTGTTCGATGCGCTGGACGACGAGTTGGGCGACGCGATCGCCACGCGCCACCGCCACCGCGGCGCGAGGGTCGTGGTTCACCAACAGGACTTGGACCTCGCCGCGGTAGCCGGCGTCGATGAGGCCGGGAGCGTTGAGGACGGTCAGGCCGTGGCGCAGGGCGAGACCGGAGCGGGGAAGGACGAAGCCGGCGTGGCCGTCGGGGATGGCGATGGCGAGGCCGGTGCGGACCAGGGCGCGCGCGCCGGCTTCGATCGTGACCGACTCCGCGGCGTAGAGATCGAGGCCGGCATCCGATTCGCGGGCGTAGGCCGGGAGTGGTAGCGAGGGATCGAGCCTCGTGACGAGCACGCGGAGCGGGCTCACGGCGAGCGCATACTAGCACGCGGTCTTCGTGTGCCTTGCGTGGCCTCGCGCCACGCGGGAGCGTCGAACGTCGTGTCCACGTCCGCGCTCGCCGGTGTGACCGTGCTCGATCTCGCCACCTTCCTCGCGGCCCCGTGTGCGCCATGCTGCTCGGTGAATTCGGCGCCGACGTCATCAAAGTGGAGCACACGTCCGGGCGCGAGAGAACATCGTGTGGATGGCGGTGGAAGACCTCGGCGTGCTGCTGATGCCGGGCCGTCCCAGCCGGGGCAGGACAACGAGGAAATCTACGGAGGGCGGCTCGGCCTGGCTTTCGCGGCGAGGGCCGTTACTTCTCGGAGCCCGGACGCTCCTGGTCGGTGGCGACCACCATCTCGGACAGGCGCTTGAGCACTTCCATGGTGAGCTCGGGACGGTTGCGGATCAGCCACTCCAGCCGCTGATACTTCAGCACCAGCAGCTCGGTGTCGTTGGTGGCGATGGCGGACGCGGACCGGGCGGCCTTGCGGAAGAGCGCCATCTCGCCGAAGAGGTCGCCTTCGCCATACTTGGCCAGCGTGCGCTCCGAGCCGTTGAAGCGCTTCTTGATCTCGACCACCCCGGAGTGCACCACGTACGCCTCGCCCTTGGCGTCGTCACCTTCGTTGAAGATCACGGTCGACGGCCCGTACTTCCGGCGCTCGACGTCGCCGAGCGTGAGGTTCTTGTAGATCTCGAGCCCGATCGACGGCAGGTGGCCCTTGGACTCGACCGGCAGGCGCGCGTTCGTCCATCCGCCCAGTCCGCCCTTGAGGATGCGCGCGCCCGTGTAGCCGGTGGCGTGCAGCTTGTGGACGACCTTCTCGCTCGTCTGCTCCTCCGGGCTCGTACAGTACGCCACGATCATCTGCTTCTTGTCGGCGTCGAGATTGAAGCGGCCGGCCAGCGCCTC
This sequence comes from Methylomirabilia bacterium, assembly GCA_041492755.1. Taxonomy (GTDB): domain Bacteria; phylum Methylomirabilota; class Methylomirabilia; order Rokubacteriales; family CSP1-6; genus JBGPXN01. The sequence goes on from JBGPXN010000002.1 coordinate 57,055, forward strand.
GTCGGGATCGATGCGGATGGAGCCGGGCAGCTTGAGCGGACTGGTGTCGTAATCGCTCTGGGTGCGGACGTCGACGAGCAGCGGGTTCGCGCCCTTCTCGATCGCCGCGATGACCTGCCTGGGGAGGATGCGGAATCGGTTCTTCCACCAGCGCCGGCCCCACATGCCGCCGTAGACGCCCCCGCTCAGCAGCGTCACGCCGAGGGTTGCCAACGCCCACGGAAACGGCCGTGGCGGCGGGTTCTTGACCTTCTCCTCCGCGTCGTCGAGGGCGCGCTTGACGTCGGTCAGGTTCGGCAGCAGCTTGTTGGCTTCGCCGATCTTGGCCGCCGCCGTCGCGTAGCGCTCCCCGAACAGCGCGGTAACGCCCGCGGCCCACGGTTCGTTGAACCGGCTGTCGCCGGGCTTCTGGACGGGGGTGTCGGCGAGGAATTTCAGGACGTCCTTGGCCGGGATCAGGAAATTGAAGCCCTGCACGATGGCGCCGCCGCTCTGCGACAGCGACACGAACGTCAGGACGGCGGCCACCGCGGCCTCGTTGTCGATGGCGGGCCCACCGCTGTTGCCGTGGGCGGCCGGCGCGTCGGACTGGATCACGTCCTGCCCGATGGCGTCCGTCTGGAACCCGGACACGGCCCCGTTCGTGGCGGACGACTGGATCGCCACGCTCTGGTTCAGCAGCTCGTTGGAGAGGACGACGCCCGGAAAGCCGAGGATGTGGAGGGGATCGCCGATCTTCGCGGCCTTGGTCGAGATCGGCAGTGCGGGATAGACACCGTCCTTCACCTTGAGCAGGGCGAGGTCGCGTCCCGAGTCCTTCAGGGGCTGGTTCGCCGTGTCGAGGTAGAGCGGCGGGCTGAACTTCTTGACCTCGGCCTCGAGCCGGGTCCCGTTCGAGAGCAGCACGCTGATCTGCGGTATGGGGGTGAACTTGGCGTTCGCCAGCGCGCGGTCACCGGCGTCCCGCCGGATCTGATCTTCGAGGTCGGGGCGCTGCCCGCGCATCAGGCCGCGGGCGCGCAGCACCGGCTCCACGCACGCCTGATCCACCGCGCTCTTCTTGAGCTCGTGGGTGACCCAGGGTGGTAGGCGATGCGCCGGGTCGACGACATGGGCGTTGGTGACCAGGTAGCCGCGGCCGTCGACGAACCAGCCGGTGCCGGTTTCCACGAACGGCGCCGGCTTCACCGTCGTCGGCCCCTGGCCGCAATTCATGGTGATCTCGGCGTCGACGCGGGTGGTGATGAGCGCGACCGCCGGCTTCGCCCTGAGGATAGCTTCCTGGACGCTGAGAGCGAGCGCGGGGAGCGGCGCGGCGATCCAGGCTAGCGCCAGCGCACTCTCGAGCAACAGCCGCTTCATGGCCTCGAACCCTACCACGGAGAGCCGGTGTGTTGCTAGGTTCGTCGGGCGCGGCGCGTCCGGCCGGTCCCGGGGTGACGGCATCCTGACGTCCAGCGTCAGCCGATGACACGCTGACGCGACGTCGAGCGGCGGGATCCGAGCCGCCCCGCCCGAAAGTCGGCGGTTCCTCCGTGCAATTCGCCACGCGGTCTTGGCATGCTGGCTGCTACCACGGGTCCGGCGTGAGAGGCCAACGCGGATTCACCCTGATCGAGCTCATGATCGTCGTCGCGATCATCGGGATCCTCGCGTCGACCGCGGTGCTCGTTTTCGCGAACGTCACGAATCGAACACGGGGCGCGAAAGCGCAGGCGGACGTTCGATCGCCGTCGACCGCCATCGTCGTGTCCAGCGCCCACGTGTCGGACTTTCCGCCGACGCTGGATGCGCTCACCGCCGTCGCCACCAACGCCCAGGGGTTGACGGCCGGACCGTTCCTGGGCACGGTCCCGGTGCCGCCGGAGGGATGGGGCGCCGCCTATGGGTACGCGACGGCGGTGACCGGCACCTTCACCATTTCCGCCGCGGGCGACAACACGACCGTCTCCGGGCCGTAGACCTCGGCGGGGGCAGCGCCCGACCGTCAGCGCTGCGCGAGGTAGGCGCTCAACGCGGCGCCTTCGCGCTCGCGGAGGGAGACGGCGATTCGGAGCTGTTCGAGGTATTGCTCGAGGGTCCTGCCCCCGAGGTGAATGTGTCGGGTGGTGAAGAAGTCGCGGACGTCGCGTTCCAGCTCGGGGGTGGCCAGGCCGGTCACGCCTTCACACATGCGCCGCAACCCGTGCTTCGGATACAGACGGTCCATCTCGGCCCAGTGCTCCTTCGCGAATCGCCAGGTCAGCTCGCGCGACGCGACGCTCATCAGTATCGTGCGCAGGACGAAGGGCGCGTCTTGCGTGCGGATCTCGCCGTTGATGGTGCGGGCGAGCGTCGCCTCCACCAGCGCGGGTGGCCGGAACGCGGCCAGGGCGTAGAGATACCGCTGTTCTTCCTGCGGCGTGCGCGCGTTGCGGAAGCGGGTGAGGAACTCGTGGTAACGGGAGGCGTCGCCCGCATGGGCCAGGGTCGCGATGAGGCTCGGCAGCACGTTGGGATCGACCGCGGTGGGATCGTGCTGAGCGCGCGCGTAGAGTCGAGCCGCTTCGGCTTGCGTGGTGGCGTCGTTGCCCAGGACGCCGAACGCGCGCAGCAGATCGCCGCGTAGCTGCCGCGTCAGCTCGTCCTCGCCGGGAGCCGGCGTCCACCCGAGGGCGGCCACCGCCGGCGCCAGCAGCCGGCGCACGAACGCCTCGAAATTCGCGCAATCTTCGGGGCGGACGATCCGGTTCACCGCGCCGAGCGACGCGACCAGGGTCGTCCACACGTTCCGATCGCGCTCGTCCACGAAGCGCGTCGTGAGGTCGAGATACTCGGTGAGCGGCGTGAGACCGCCCAGCGTGGCGGCCCAGGCGTCGTTGGCGAGGTTGAAGCGCTCGATGGGCTGCAGACCGGCCCGGCGGGCGAGCAGTCGCTCGCGCAGGTCGCGCTCGTAGCGCACCCGGTAGAAGCCATGTCCGCCCTCGTTGACCAGCGCCCACGCCAGCCCCGCCGGCGCGGGCACGCGCACCTCGTCGGTGTCGAGCAGGACCCGGCGGATCTCCTCGCCGCCGGTGCCGGCCAGCCGCAGCTGCACGGGGACGTGCCAGCGAGTCGTCGACGGTGGATCAAGCGGCGTCGCGCCCGGCAGCGGAGGTGGCGGCGCCGCCAGGAACGTGAAGCGCTGCTGGGTGAGGACCAGGTCGTTGCCGTCCCGCCGTACGCTGACGAGCGGATATCCGGGGCGGAAGATCCAGCCGTCCATGACGGCGGGGATCGGCTGGCCGGACGCCCGGCCGAGGGCCGCCCACAGGTCGCCGGTGTCGGCGTTGGCGTAGGCATGCGTGCGCAAGTATTCGCGCACGCCCTCGCGGAACACCGGCGGGCCCAGATACTGCTCGAGCATGCGGAGCACGGACGCGCCCTTCTCGTACGTCAGCACGTCGAACATGGCGTCGGCGTCGCGCGGCGCGCGCACGGGGAACTCGATCGGCCGCGTGTTCCAGAGACCGTCCACGGCGAAGGCGGCCGCGCGCGACACCCCGAACGTCGTCCAGCGCTGCCACTCCGGCTTCCACGCGTCGACGGCGAGCATCTCCATGAACGTCGCGAACGCTTCGTTGAGCCAGATCCCGTTCCACCAGGTCATGGTCACGAGATCCCCGAACCACATGTGGGCGTTCTCGTGGGCCACGACGTCGGCCACCCGCTCCTGCTCGGCGTGAGTGGCGGCCGTCTCGTCCACGAGCAGCGCGGTCTCGCGGAACGTGATGGCGCCGAGGTTTTCCATGGCGCCGGCCGCGAAGTCGGGGATGGCGAGCAGGTCGAGCTTCTCGGCGGGGTACGCAAGGCCGTAGTAGTCCTCGAAGAACCGGAGCGACGCGGCGCCGATCTCGCGACCGAAGCCGGTGAGCCGAAGCTTGCCCGGCACGCACCAGACGCGCAGGGGCGCCCGACCGACCATGACCGGCTCGGTCGCCTCCAGCTCGCCGACGATGAACGCGACCAGGTACGTCGACATCCGGATCGAGTCGGCGAAGCGGATCACCTTCTTTCCGCCCTCGCGCCGCTCCTGCCGCACCGGCGTGTTGGACACCGCGGTCAGCGCCTCATCGATCACGAGTGTCGGCGCGAAGACGGCCTTGAAGTCGGGCTCGTCCCAGCACGGAAACGCGCGCCGCGCGTCGGTCGCCTCGAACTGGGTCGCCGCCAGCGCGTGGGTGGCGCCCGCGGGGTCCTTGTACGTGCTGCGGTAGAAGCCGCGCAGCTTGTCGTTGAGCGTGCCGCGGAACGTGAGCCGCAGCCGCCAGGGGCCCGGTGTCGCGGCCTGCGGGAACGTCAGCCGGGCGCGCTCGAGCGCCTCGTCCGACTCCGCGGTGCCGACGAGCCGCCCGCCCGCGTCGTTTTCGAGCACCACGCTCGTGATCGCGATCTCGGCGGCGTTGAGGACGATCTCCCGCGTGGGCTCGTGCACGGTGACCGCCACCGTCTCCTCGCCGGCGAACGTGGACGTGACGAGATCCGGCTCCAGCCTCAAGTCATAACGCGACGGCACGACGACGCGCGGCAACCGGTAGGGATCCACCTGAACCTCCCGAAGGATGGCAGTCTCCGTACTCTATCAGGCTGCCCGCGCCGTTTCCCCGCCTAGTTGCGCGGAGGAAGCCGACTACGTTCGGCCAAGCGCGCCCAGTCCGGCGACGAAGCCGGTGAGCATGTCCCAGCCGGAGGAATGGCCGATGCGCGTGAGCCGGCGGGCGGCGTCGAGGATCTCCTCGCGCGGCCGCGCGCCCGCGGCCCGCCCGGCGAGATCGTGCAGGGGGGCGTGGCCTTCGCCATCGAGCAGGTCACCCAGGAGCGCGGCGCTGATGGGATGCGTGCGCGCCGGCGCGCGCCGGCGGATCTCGTTCGCCGCCCGTCGCCAGTCATCGGCGTCGCGATGCTCGAGCCGGTCGACGACGGCGCGCGCGAAGAAGGCGCCGCCGACGAAATCGTCCCCGGCGGGCGTGAGGCCGGGCCCGAGACCGAGCAGCGGCGCCGCGGCGCGCCCGGCGGCGTGGGCGTCGTCGCTCGCGCACGCACGGGCCAGCGCCATCGCCGCCGGCACCGCGCTCTCGAGCGGGAAGGCGGGGACGCGTCCGAGGAGCAACGCGCCGAGGCCGTCGGGGACGCCGACCTCGGCCGCGGCCCTCGACAGATCACGCGCGGCCGCACGGAGCGCCGCCGCCGCGTCCGAGCCGTCGGGCAGCGCCGGCGCGCGCCAGCGCCGGGCGGCGTGCAGCGTGAGGCGCGGACGGTCGCCGGCCGGAAGCGGGTCGGCGGTCAGCATCGCGCGCGGATGCAGCGACGAGCCGGGCGGGCCGAGCCAGACGATCTCACCGTCGATGGTGAGATACACGGACGCCGAGAGCGCGGCGAGCACATGAACGGAACCGGGCGCGCGTTCAACCGCGCGTTCTGCTCGCCACCCGACGTCGCTGACCACGATCACGTCGGGCGTCTGCTAAGGTACGCGGGATGCTCCGCCGTCTGCGCGACGCGGCCGGGCTCGTGCTGCTGCTCCTGGGCGCGGCGGGCGCGACCGGCGGCGACTCCGTCACCGAGTTCCTCGGCCGCCACTGGCGACGTCCCCTCGCGCCGCAAGGCGATGCGCCGGCACGCTTCAGTCCGGTGGAGGCCTCGCTGCATCCCGAAGCGTGCGGCACCTGCCATCCCATCCAGCTCGCCGACTGGCGCACGAGCCTGCACGCGGCGTCGATGGGACCGGGCGTGGCCGGGCAGATCGTCGAAATGCTCGCGACCGATCCCGCCAGTGCGCTCGGCTGCCTCGGCTGCCATGCGCCACTCGCCGAGCAAGCGCCGCTGGCGGGCCGCATCGACGCGCTCGTCGACAACCCGGTGCACGACCGCGCGCTCGGCGGCAAGGGCGTGGTCTGCGCCGCCTGCCACGTGCGCGAGCACGAACGCTTCGGTCCGCCGCGCCGCGACGGCAGCCTGACCGCCCGCGCGCCGCGCGACACCCTGCCGCACGCCGGGGTGACGCGAACCCCCGCGTTCCTGGCCTCGGGGTTTTGCCGCTCGTGCCACCAGTTCCAGCCCGACGGCCTGGCCCTGAACGGCAAGTTGCTGGAGGACACCTACGACGAATGGCAGGCGAGTCGCTTCGCGCGCTCGAACGTGCACTGCCAGGACTGCCACATGCCGGACCGCCGGCACCTGTGGCGCGGCATCCACGACCGCGACATGGTCCGTGGCGGCGTCACCATCACGCCGCGGGTCCGAATGGAGCGGCCGGGCCCGGCCCGGCTGGTGAACGTCTCGCTCACCCTGCGGAACACGCGGGTCGGCCACGCCTTTCCGACGTACATTCCGCCCCGGGTCGTCATGCGCGTGGAGCTGCGCGATGCGGCCGGGGTTCCGGTGCCGGGCGGCGTCGAGGAATACACGATCGGCCGCGACGTGTCGCTCGACATGGCGCAGGAGCTGAGCGACACGCGGGTTCAGCCCGGGCAGACGGCGACGGTGCATCTCCGCCGGCAGGTGGATCAGCGCGGCTCGATCGTTCGCGCCACCGTGACCGTGTACCCGGACGCCTTCTACACGCGCTTCTTCGAGACGTTGCTGGAGCAAGGCGCCGGGCGTGGCGAACCGCTGATCCGCCGGGCGCTGGAGGCCACCCGGCGCTCGTCGTTCACGATTTACGAGCAGGAGTGGCCCGTGCGCTGATCCCGAGTGCGACGCGGCCGGCCCGCCGGTCACGCCGACGTGAGCACGGCGCGCCCATCGTCGTCGCGCTCGTGCGAGGCGACGCGGAGCCCGGCCGCGGCTGCTTCGCGCTCGAGCTCGCCCACCTGAAACTGATGCTCGTAGTGGATGGAGCGCCAGTCGTCGCCGGCCCAGATCTTGTCGCCGGGCTCCGGTCGCCAGTCCGCGCCGCACACCGACGCGGCCAGCGCGGTCAGCCGGCGGGGGAGCGTGCGCTCGGGCCCGTCCGTGGCCACGTAACTGAGGAGGATGCGGCCGCCCGGCGCGAGCACGGCACGAAGTCGGGCGAGCGTGGCCGTGCGCAGCGCGAGCGAGGGGATGTACGAATAGGCGTACCAGGAGAAGACGATCGCGTCGTACGGCCCGCGGAGCGGCGCCGTCTCCACCGCGCCCGTGATGACCTCCGCGCTGAGCCCGAGCTTCACGAGCATCGCGCGCGCCCGGGCGGCGCTCGCCGGCACGAGCTCGAGCCCGTCGACGCGGTAACCGAGGCGGAGCAGCGCGATCAGATCGCGTCCGGTCCCGCATCCGACGAGCAGCGCGTGATCCTCGGGCCGCAGCTGGCCGGGATACCACCTCTTCTCCCAGTCCATGAGTCCGGAGAGGATCTGCGCCTCGTTGCCGGCGTGGCCGTCCCAGCGCGCTGCCACCGCCGCGCTCAGCTCGCTACGCGGAAGCGTGCCCGCGGCCAGGCACACCACGGCGCGCGCACCGCGATCGAGGACGCGCCCGGCGACCTGGAGCGTGACGAACGCGGCCCGCCGCATGATCGCCATCGAGCCTACCGGCCGAGCGCGGCGCCGTCGGCGCGCGGGTCCGAGCCGCCGCGCAGGCCGTCGGCGTCGATCGCGATCACGTGGGCGTGACCCATGAGGTCGCTCCACTCCTCCACCACGCGCACCTCGTGACCACGGGCGCGCAACCCGTCCACCACTTCGGCGCCGAAGCGCGCCTCGATCTTCAGGTCGCGCGAGGCCGCTCCCCACGTCCGGCCCCACAGCCAGCGCGGCGCCTCCACCGCGGCTTGCGGGCCGAGGCCGCGGTCGACGATCCGCGTCACCAGCGCGGCCTGCGTCTGGGGCTGGCCTTCGCCGCCCATGGTGCCGTAGACCAGCCGCGGCCGGCCGCCGACGAGATACATCGACGGGATCAGCGTGTGCGCCGTCTGCTTGCGCGGAGCGAGCGCGTTGGGATGCGCGGGATCGAGCGAGAAGAAGGCGCCTCGGTTTTGCAGCAGGACGCCGGTGTCGCCCGCGATCACGCCGGAGCCGAACTCGTGATAGAGGCTCTGGATGACCGCGACCGCGTTGCCGGCGGCGTCCGCGGTCACGATCGCGATCGTGTCGTCGCCGGCCGCTCGCCCCGCGCCCTCGGGCGTGGCGGCGCGGCGTCTGGAGATGCGTTCGCGCCGTCGGGCCAGGCGCGCGAGATCCAGGCACCGGTCCACCGGGACCGGTACGACCGTGGGGTCGGCCAGATAGCGATCGCGGTCCTCGAACGCGACCTTGGTGGCTTCCACCAGCACGTGCACGTATTCCGTCTCGTCCAATCCGGCGATATCGAAGCCCTCGAGCAGCGCAAGGATCGCCAGCGCGGCGAAGCCCTGCGTCGGCGGCGGAAAGCTCACGGCTTCGCCGCGGCGGTACGGCACGCGCAGCGCGTCGACCCACTCCGCGCGATGCGCGGAGAAGTCTTCGGCCCGAAGCGGGCTCCCCAGCGCTTCCGCGGCGGCCGTGATGCGGCGGGCGAGCGCGCCGCGATAGAACTCGTCGGCCCCGCCCTCGGCGATTGCCGCCAGGGTCCGGCCGAGATCGGCCTGTACGAACCGCTCGGTGTTCAGGCGGTGGGGGTGATAGCCGGGCCAGAGCGTCTTGCGAACCTCGTCGGGCGCGCCGTCGGAGAACAGGTCGTGTGCAGCGGCGGTGACCCGCCGCTGGCCTGGAGACGGCGCGATTCCTTCGCGCGCGTGGACGATGGCGTGTTCGAGGAGGGTGCGCCAGCCCAGCGGCGAGCCGAGCCGCGTACGGCTGTACTCATGAACGGCCCACCAGCCGGACACCGCGCCGGGGACGGTGAGAGCGGCGGCGCCGCCCCGGACCGGAATGGTCATACCGAACCGGGTACGGTACTCGGCCAGTTCGGCGGCCCGCGCCGAGCGCCCGGCGGCGTTGAGCCCGGCGACGGTGCGGCGGTGGGAGTCGTAAACGAGCCAAAAGCTGTCGCCCCCGATGCCTGTCATGTGGGGGTACACCACTGCGATGGTTGCGGCGGTGGCCACGGCGGCATCCGCGGCGGTACCGCCAGCGGCCAGGGCGGCGAGCCCAGCTTCCGAGGCGAGCCGGTGCGGCGAGGCCACCATGCCAAGGTTTGCGCGGGTTTCCGGCCAGCGGGTGGGGGTCGGCACGGCGCCCATCTTACTCGCTTGCCGAGCCACTGTGGCCGCGCCGATGTCAGCGTGGCTAACGCACGGCGTTCCCAATCCGGCGTCGAGCGTCCGCCTTAACGTGTTGTGAAACCGTTACATATCCGGCGGCGCTGGCGAGCCCGGGGGGGAGTAGACAAAGAGTTGCAGGGCGAGTAGGCACGAACTTTCACACCGGATGCTACGATGACCCTACGTTGAACAGGACGGCGGCGCGAATGTAGTAGGGGCGCCCATTTAGGAAGCGACGCACATTTACCAATGAACAGGAATGGTGCTCTCGTGACCCGACCGAATCTCATGAACGGCGTCCGGGGCTTGCTGCTCGGCCTCGTCGCCCTCGGGACCAGCTACCTGGCCGCCGGCTCGGCCGATGCCGCGGTCCTCAAGCGCGTCCACACCGGTGTCCGGAACGTCCCGAGCGCAACGGCCGTCACGGTGGTCTTGGATCTACCCGACGCGTCCAAAGCCTTCGTCGTGTGCTATCCCCGCAGCAGCACCACGAGCTCGCACCAGCGCGTGACCTGCGTCCTCGGCGACAACCTGCTCACGATCGACGGCGGGACGAACGTCGGCGCCAACGTCACCGTCTCCTTCTACGTCGCCGAGTTCGATTCCGGAGTGTTCGTCCGGCGCGGCACCTCGAGCTTCGCCGCCGCGGGGACGACGCCGACCGCGGCCCCATCGTTCAGCGCGGTGGACTGCACGTCCAGCTTCATCGTCTGGGGTGGCGAGCAGACGAATGCCTCCGCGAGCAACAACAACGACGAAGAGTTCACCTTCCGCGCGATCCTGGGCACGGTCGCTTCGCCCTGCACCAGCGGGACGACCAGCACGCTGTCGATCGATCGACTCGACGGCGCGACGGCGGCCACCGTGGCCTGGCAGATCGTCACCATGGACAGCGCGGTGGTGCAGCGGAACGTGGCGAGTCTCGCCAATAACGCGACCACCACCACCGCTGCCATCACCTCGGTCGACACGACCAAGTCGTTCGCGCAGATCACCCGGACCGGCGGCACCGCGATCGCCGGCGTCGAGAACCTGTACCTGACGCGGGTGACCTTCTCGGCCGCCAACCAGCTCACGTTCACGCGGGGCGCGCAGACGGGCGCCGCCAACACGGGGGTGAGCATCGCGTGGGAGGTCGTGTCGTTCTTCGACGGTACGACCGTGACGTCCGGGACGACCACCGGCACGGGCACCCACACCCAGATGAGCACGGCGCTGTCAGGGGTCAGCACGGGACGGGCCGTGCCGTTGTACGCGCAGTCGACCGCCGTCGCGGGCAACAACATCTGGTCGGCCGCGGCCTGGTCGGTGCAGGTGGTGAGCAACCCGAGTTTACAGATCCTGTTCACGCGCGGCGCCAGCAGCAACAGCGTCGTGTCGGCGAGCTGGTACGTCGTGTCCTTCAACCGTTGCACCAACGATCCGCTCTGCCAGGTCGGCGCCAATGCCGGCTCGGGTCAGGTGCGGCTGGCCACCACGACTTACACTGACCCCGGGTGCCCCGTGTTCGGCTGCGGGTACCTGGTGCTGCGCCGGACGGCCTCGATCACCGACGCGCCGGTGAATGGCACGCAGTACGCGGTAGGGGGCACGATCGGGAGCTCGACGGTCGTCTACAACGCGCACCAGACGAGCAACACCAACGCGAACGCCGCCAATGCGACCAGCTTGACGGTCGGGTCGACGACCGGCTTCCCGTCGTCCTGCAACAGCAACTGCCGCGCATACGTCTTCGACGCGACCACGCTGGCCGTCGACGAGTTCACGTATACCGGCACCACGGCGACGACCTTCACGGGCATCCCGAACTCGGGCGCGCTGGCCATGCTGGCCCACCCCGTCGGCTCCATCGTCCGCGCGTATCCGGGCAGCCAATCGAGCGGGAACATCACGATGCCGCAGACGACGACGTCCGCCGCGCTCGGCTTGACCAGCACGACGGGGGCGATCACCGTGGCGTCCACCACGATCACCGTCGCGTCCACGACGAACTTCGCCTCGTCGGGGACCGCCTTCATCAACAAGACCGACGCGTTCACGTACACGGGGACGACGGCGACGTCGTTCACCGGCGTGTCGGGGATCGACGCGTCCTACGCCGCCGGCGCTGGCATCAACGCCTTCGGCACGACGATCACCGTGGCCTCGACGGCCAACTTCCCGTCGGCGGGTACCGCCTACGTCAGCGCCAGCGATTCGTTCACCTACACGGGGACCACCGCCACGTCGTTCACCGGAGTTCAGGGCGTGAGCGCCTCCTACACGTCCGGGGTGGCCATCACCGCGGAGGGCTTCCGGGAGACCGGCCTCAGCAACGGGACGACCTACTTCTACAAGGTGTTCCCGAAGACCGGGAGCAGCACGTACGTGACGACGCTGACGAACGCGCAGAGCCAGGTGACCGCGGTCCCCGACGCGGGCCAGACGACGTGGAGCTTCGCGACGACGTCGGGCTCGACCATGAACTTCCCGGTCGCGGGGAACACCGGCATCTTCGTGTCCGCGAACAACACGACGATCACGACGCTCAACCCGGCCGACGGGACGCAGATGGCGCAAGCGAACACGGAGGGGGCGGTCCAGAGCTACGTGACGTGGGGCGTCGACAGCGGCGGCGCGGGCGAAAGCGTCACCGGCGCGGACTCGGTCGGCATGATCTACCAGCTCGACGCCAGCACCGGGGACCCGCGGTGGTCGACCGCCTTCCCGAATCTCCAGGCCGGAGACTACATCCAGGCCGGCATCTCCGCCCAGGTCCTCGACTACTCGGACGCGACGTTCCAGGGCCAGTTCTCGACGGACGTGCTCTTCGTCGGCACCACGGGCGACGGCACGAACACGACCAACCATGCGGTGGCGGCGTTTCGCGCTGACACCGGCGCGCTGCTGTGGGAGTTCCGGCCGAACCCCACGGGAGTCGGCGCGCCCATGGGCGAGGTGATCGGCCAGCCGTGGGTCGACTATGAGCGCAACCGGCTCTACGTCACCACCCGCAATGGCGTGTTCGGCGGTCAGAACGGCCTGTGGGTGCTGCGCACGGTCCAGGAAGGCGCGAACGCCGCGGGCACGCTCGTCACCTCGTTCGGCACCGTCGGTGATTCCCAGATCCCCCCCACGGCCAGCTACAACGGCCAGGTCCTCTACCTCGCCGACGTGCCGGATCAGAGCGCAGGCTTCACGGCGGGCACGCTGCACGCGTTCAACCTGAATGGCGGAACGCCGGCTCAGAAATGGGCGGGCGGTATGGCCATCCAGAGCCCGCTCGGTTACCCGAAGGGCCTGGTCTGGGAGGACTTCGGCGTGAACCCCGGGGGCGAGCGACGGCTGTACGTCGTGACCGACGACAATGCCCGGGACGGGATCCGCTGCATCCAGGACGATGGCGCGAGCGGCTCGCCGTGCTGGCATCGGCCGCATCCGGCGTCGGGCGGGCGATTCCGGAGCATGGTCATCGGCGACGATGCTCTCTACGTGGGGAGCTCCGATGGCCGTCTCTACCAGATCGACTACGTGACGGGGAGCATCGTGACGTGCTACGCGGTCTCCGGCAGTCCCGACCTTGGCGACGCCAGCACCTCGGATGGTCAGCAGATCTTCCTCGGGAGCGCGGGCGGGCGCGTGTACCGTATCGAGCTTCCGCTCCCGGTGGTGAGCTGCCCATGACCAGACGCGCGCTGACCGGAGCACTGGCCGCCCTCGCCCTCCTCGTGGTCTCGGCGACGCCCCCCGCGCAGGCGAAGAACGGATGCCGAGGCGACCACGAGCGGATCGAGCACCATCGTGGGGACCCCCGCGCGCGGATCACGTTCATCGGGATGACGCGCGACGGCCACCCGCACCACGGCGACCACTTCCATGGACGCTCGGTGGCGGTGGTGCGGATCATCGTCGACTGGCGCCGACTCGGCACGCCGGGCACGCAACGACTCGACGTCTTCACGCCCAACGGCGACCTGTACCGGAGCTTCACCGCCACCGCGACCGACGACGCCGTGGTGGAGACACGGCTGCCCGTCGCCGGGACCTGGATCACCCAGCACTCCATGTTCGGCGCGTGGTGCGCCGAGGTGTCGTTGGTGGGCGAAGAGGGGCCGGTCGCGCGGGACGGCTTCGTCCTGGCTCCACGCTGAGTCTCCCCCCCGCGCTCGCCGCCGACCTCGCCGGTCACCTGCTGCGCCGCGGCGACACGGTGACGATCCGCGCGCGCGGCGCGAGCATGCTGCCGTTCCTGCGCGACGGTGATCTCGTGCGAATCGTTCCCCGACCGGTCGGCGCCGTCCTGACGGGTGACGTTGTGTGCTACGCTGCCGCGAATGCGTTGTTCCTCCACCGCGTCGTCGATCGACCGGGTCACTTCGTGGTCAAGGGCGATGCCGTGACGTTCGCGGACGTGGTCCCGGCCGCCGAGGTACTCGGGCTGGTGACGGCGGTGGAACGCCACGGCCGCGTCCGGCGGATGGACACGCGGGCCGCGCGCCTGCGAAACCGCGTGATCGCCTCGTTGTCTCCGCTGCTCTCCGCCGTCGTTCCTGCCGGTGTGGCCATCGTGCGGCGCCTCCTCCGGCGAGGCGGTGCATGAGCGGTTCGGCGCGCGAAGTGCGCATCGAGATCGGTGGTCTTCGCGCGGCTCTCGAAACCGAGGGCGGTGAGCTCACGGCGCTGGCCGAGCGACGGTACGCGGGGTTTCTCTCGCGGGCGCGTCCCGACTGGCGCTTCCGCGTCGGCCGGCGGGAGCACGGTCTGGTGCCGCTCGCCGACGTGGTCGTCCGTCAGCCCCACGGAACTGGGCGGATCGAGCTCGAACGGCACGACTTTCTCGCGACACTGGACGTCCGCCGTCGCGTCGGCGACGTCGCTCTGGGCGAGATGGACGAGATCGCGCTGGACGCCTTCTTGCGGGTCGCCTACTCCATCGCGTTGCTCGATGCCGGTGCGCTGTTGCTGCACGCCTCGAGCGTGGCGCGGGATGGCCGCGGCTACGTCTTCCCGGGGCGCTCCGGCAGCGGCAAGACGACGGTAACGCGACTGTCGCCCGGCGCCACCCTGCTGAGCGACGAGCTGTCGATCGTCGGGCGCGAGGGTCGCTGTTACGGCACACCGTTCTGGGGTGAGCTCGCCAGGGCTGGGGAGAACCGCTCGGTCCCGGCCGCCGGGCTCTATCTTCTGCGCCAGGCGGATCACCATGCCGCCACGCCGCTTCGCGCGCCGCAGGCGCTGGCCGCGCTATTGCCGAACGTCGTCTTCTTCGCCCGCGACCCCGGGCTGGTCGCGCGAGTCTTCGACGTCGCGGCCGACGTGGTCGAGCGCGTGCCATGCTTCGACCTCGCGTTCCGGCGGGATCCGGGGTTCTGGGACGTCATCCAGCGTGACTGAGCACTACCCGACGCAGAATCCCCGGGCGGCGTGGCGAGTCTACGAGGGCGAAGCCGTCATCGTGTCACCCGAGGACAGCCGGTTCCACACGCTGAATGCCGTCGGCACCTTGATCTGGGAAGCCGCCGACGGGCGCACACCGCTCGGGGCGATCGTGACTCGGATCTGCGCGGAGTACGCCGTCGAACCGGACGCCGCCGTAAGCGACGCGAGCGCGTTCGTGTCCGCGCTCTGTGCCCGTGGGCTGATGGAGCTCCGCGAGACCCCGGCCGAGACGGGGTGAGGAGGTCGCGATGGATGCCAATGGCGAACGTCGTGGCGAGGGCGATGGCCGGAAGCCCTACGAGCCACCCCAGATCGTGAGCGAGGACATCTTCGAGACGACCGCTCTGGCGTGCGGCAAGAAGCCGATGCAGGGCGGCAACTGCGCGGCCCGCGCGAAGGCCTCCTGACGTGTCCGCTCTCGCCGAGCGCGTGGCCGACCTCAGCATGGCGCGACGGATCCCGCTGTCCGTCCACGTCGATCTCACCATGCGCTGCAACGAGACGTGCGTGCACTGCTACCGCGTCATCGAGCGCCGCGACGAGCTCACCACGGCCGAAGTCACCGCGCTGCTCCACGAGCTGGCCCGGGCGGGCACGCTCTATCTCACGTTCAGCGGGGGTGAGGTTTTTCTGCGGCGCGACCTGTTCGAGCTCATCGAGGTCGCCAAGCGGCTGCGCTTCGACCTTCGGCTCAAGACCAACGCGCTGCTCGTCACGCGGGAGCGGGCGGAGCGCCTCCGCGCGCTCGGCGTCCGGCAGGTGGACATCAGCATCTACAGCGCCGATCCGGCCGTGCACGATCAGGTCACCCGCGTCCCCGGCTCGCTCGCCCGGTCGCTGCAGGGCGTCCAGCATCTGACGGCGGCCGGGCTCCGAGTTCGCCTCAACTGTCCGTTGATGGCCCATACGGCGGCCACCTACCGGGACGTGCGCGCCCTGGCGGAACGGCTCGGCGTCACGTGCGGCTTCGATCCCATGATCACCGCCCGCAACGACGGCGATCGCCGGACGGTCGGCCTGCGCATCCGGCCCGCTGAGCTGCGTCGGGTGCTTCAGGACCCGGTGCTGAATCCGCCGGCACCCTCCGGGACGAAGCCGCCCGCCGCCGACCCAGCCCCGCCGGCCGGCGCGCGCGCCGACCTCGACGACATCGCGTGCGGCGCCGGCCACAACGCCTGTTACGTGAGTGCCTACGGAGACGTCATGCCCTGCGTGGCCATGCCGATCGCCTGCGGCAGCATTCGGGACGCGTCGTTCATGGAGATCTGGTCACGCTCGCCGAAGATGCAGGAGGTCCGAGCCGTCCGGATCCGTCACCTGCATACCTGCGCCACCTGCGAGGTCGCCTCGTTCTGTTCACGCTGCCCCGGCCAGGCCCTGGTCGAGGACGGCGACCTCTACGGACCCTCGACGGCTGCCTGTGAACACGCCGCCGTCGCCGCGGGACTTGCTGGCATTGCCGCGGTCCCGGCCTCGTGGCGAGGGCGAGACGGTCTGCCCTCCCGCATCGCGCCGTAAGCTCGTACAAAGCAAGCTGAAGTAGCTTCTTATCACCCCTAGTCCGGGTCTCGGGGTTTCTCCCGCCCAAAATACGGGCGGCGCCGGATCGACGCCACTTCAGAACTTTCCTATCCTGTTCACACCCGCCGAAAAACTTTTCACATGGAAGTGCACATGCGCCCTTCTTCGACATGAAGCGAGCCTGGTTCCTGGCTCTCCTGCTGGCCTTGACCAGCCCGGTGGCTCGCGCCGAAGAGGCCCAGGCGGACGATTGCGCCCGCCTGAGTGGGGTCGTGGTCGATTCTGGTCTGACCTCGGAGTGCCGGATCGCCACCCAGGTCAACGCCAGCGGCGCCTATAACATCGCCACGGCGCTCCGCATCATGTCCACGGGGCAAATCGTGGTTCCCCCGGTGGCCACCGGGAACTCGCTGACACTGAACGTCGCCGGCGCTCTCACCTTCGAAGTCCCAACGCTGGCGGGCGCGGCGTCGATCGTGGGCGACACCGACGTATTTGGCCCGAACCCCGGCGGCATCGGCGCCAGCCTGACGATCACCGCTACGGGCGATGTCGTCCTGCGCGGCGACGGCTCCAAGGGCGCCATCGTGTCCGCCAACTCGGATCCTGCCGGCTGCACCGGGAACGGCAAGGCCGGAACCATCGTCATCGGCTCGACGCTTGGTCAGGTCACGGTGGAGAACGGCGGGAGCATCGAGGCCTCCGGGCAGTGCCCGGCAGGTGAAATCTCCATCGTCACCGACGAGGGCGACATCCGGATCGACGGAGTGGTGGAGGCCGCGAGCGGGACCTCGGGGAGCGGCGGCGTTACCCGACCGCGCGGGGGCCCGATCACCATCTCGGCGGCCTGCAAGCTCACCATCGACAAGAACGGTCGTGTCAGCTCCAAGGGACTCAGTCCCGGTGCCGACCTCGTCCACCTCGAGAGCGGCTGCGACACGGAAATCCTCGGCCGCGTCGAGTCCGTCGCGGGGGTCGTCCCGGACGGGATGCCGAACCGGTGTACCGCGCCGTTCCGGCCGGACAAGCCGACCAACGCCACCGCGTGCATCGAGGTCTGGGCGGGCGGAAAGCTCGTCGTCACGACGATCACGCCGAACAACGGATACGTCGTGGCGGAGACCGGCGCCGGAGTGAGCGCCGCGCTTCCCGGCATCTGCTGTACGTGGATCGACCTCTTCGCCAACGGCGACGTCACGATCCAGGGCCGGCCAACGAGTGTGCGCGGCCAGCCCTACGCGATCGCCGCCCGTCAGACCGCGGCGAACGCCAAGGGCGGGTCCATCGACGTGAAGTCCGTGAAGGGCAAGGTCACCACGAGCGGCCGAGCCCTGGTTGCCGACGCCATCACCGCGCCCGGTGGCACCGGCGGCAGCATCACGATCGAAGCGGGCGGACCGACGACGTATCCGCCGAACCTCGTGCACCCGGCCGACCCGGCATCGAACGTCGACCTGGGCGACACGTCGGTGCGTGCGGTGGGGGGCGCTCAGATCACGCCGCCCGGCCGCGGCAGCATCGCGGTCCGGTCCTTCAACGGTCAGATCACGGGGGGTGGCCTGACCAATGGTGCGCCCGACATCAACAAGGGGCATCTCGATGCCTCCGGCGGCGGTACGGCCGTGGTCATCGACGTCCGCCTCTGCGAAGGCGATCTCTACATCGGCCCCATTCTCCCGGGGGCGACGCGGAGCTCGCTGGCCTGCGGCGGCAATCCGACGCCACCCTCGTTCGTGGACGTCCCGGTGTTCGTGCCGCGACCGACCGTCACGATCTCGAGTCCGGCCGGCTGCCAGAACTTCGTGTGCGTCTTCAACGCGGCACCTCGCCCTGCCACGGCGCTCGCGACCGGCACCCAGGGCGAGCCGCTCTCGCCGGTGAACGTCACGTACGCCTTCAACGGCAACCCCGTGACGGTACCACTCGCCGTCGGCGACTACGTCGTGACCGCGACGTTCCCGGGCAACGCGAATTACCGGTCGGCTTCGGCCACCGCGATCGTCACGGTCATCGGCGGTAACCTGCCGGTCCCGACGCTCAGCGTGACGGGGGGGACGTTCACCTATGACCGCGCGCCGCATTCGGCGACGGTCACCCTGTTGGGCAATGGCTTGCCGCTCGCCGGAGCCATCGTCACCTACAACGGCTCGCCGGCCCCGCCGGTGAACGCCGGGATGTACGCGGTCGTCGCCTCGTACGCCGGCAGCTCGCTCTTCCTGCCCGCCGGACCGGTCCAGACGACGATCACGATCAACCAGGCGACGCCCGTGGTGAGCGTGTCGTCGTTCTCCGCCCTCTACGACGGCAACCCGCATCCGGCCAGCGGCTTGGTCACGGGCGTCGGCGGCGAGAGCCTCGGCGCCCCGACGTTCACCTACAGCGGATCGCCGAGCGCGCCGCGCTTCGCGATCGGCAGCTACACCGTCGTCGGAACCTACGCCGGCAGCACCAACTACTCGGGCGCGACCGGCACGGGCACGATTACGCTGACGCCGGCGACGCCGCTGGTGACCGTGAGCCACCTGACGTTCCTGTACGACGGCCAGCCCCATCCCGCCACGGGCAGCGTCATCGGTGTGAACGGCGAAGTGCTGAGCGGCCTGGCGTTCACGTACGACAACTCCCCGGCGGCGCCCACCACGCGGGGCTTCTACCCGGTCACCGGCGCGTTCACGGGCGGCGGCAACTACGGGCCCGCGACCGGCGTCGGGTCGGTGACCATCGTTGGCCTGCCGGTGACCGTCACGGTGACGGGCGCCAGCGTCACGTACGACGGGCAGCCGCATCCGTCCACGGCCACGGTGACGGACGCCAGCAACGTCGTCATCGCCATCGTTCCCCTCGTCTACAACGACCTGGACGCCGGCGGCTCCGTGCCGATCCCCGTCGACGCCGGGACGTACGACGTCGTGGCCTCCTATCCGGGCGACGACGTCAACGCGCCCGCGGAGGGCTCGGCCCAGACCGTGATCGCGCCGTTCACCACGCAGATGACCCTCACCGGCGGCTCGTTCACCTACGATGGCCAGGCGCATCCCACCGTGGTGACCGTGACCGGCGTCGGCGGCCAGCCGCTGAGCCCGGTGGACGTGACGTACAACGGCGTGCCGGATCCGCCCGTCGCCGTGGGCACCTACACGGTCGTCGCCACGTTCGCGGCCACGCGCAACTACGCGGGCGTCACGCGCTCGGCAACGATCACGATCCGGGCGCTGCCGGCCACGGTCAGCGTCACCGGCGGTTACTTCGCCTTCGACGGTCAGCCGCACCCGGCGACGGGCACCGTGACCGGCGTGAGCGGCGAGCCCCTCGCGCCACTGACGTTCACCTACAACGGCCTCCCCGACGCGCCGGTGAACGCCGGCACGTACCAGGTGGTAGGCACGTTCCCCGGCAACGACCTGTACGGCCCGGCCACGGCGACGGCCGTGATCCGGATCGTGTCCGGCGACGAGGCCGGCGAGACCTGTGTGCTCGTGGACTTCCGGGAGATCACCTACTTCCGGAACCAGACGGTGATCACGTCGTCGGATGCCGGCATCCGCCTGCGCAGCGGGATCGGCGGGCCGTTCAACCCGGCGCTGTGGCCGTACGACGCGAACGGCGCTGCGGGGAAGACGCGCTCGCGGGGAACGCTGTTCCGCATCTACGGCTTCAAGGCGGACCAGCTCGGCGCGCGCATTCCGGACGCCGACAACCCGCTGAGCTATCCGGTGGTCGCGGACCCGAACATTCCCGGCGCGTACTACATCGATCTCGGCGGCAAGCCGGCGCGGGTGACGGTGTGCGTCCCGCAGTTGCAGACGAATCTCCTCGACGGGTCGCTCGATGACGCCGGCGTGCTCCCCGGCAGCCCCCGGCTGACCGACGCGCAGAAGAACGTGCCGGGCATCATGCTCACCCACAACGCGGTCAAGCTCTCGATCCCGTCGCGCGTGCGCACCGAGCTGCGCGCTCTCGGCATGCCGCTGGTGGACCAGCGCGGGCGCGACGTGGCGTACGGATACATCCACTACGTCGGTTTCCAGCTCTGGGGCCACGGAAACGAGAGCCTGCGCGAGTTCGTCGACGTCCGGGTGGAGTTCGTCAACGACGACGCCACCGACCGGCGGCTCCACTACGAGTACGGCTTCCATACCGTGAAGAACGACGACTTCGAGAGCCCGGCCGGCTGCAACTACATGGACCGCAACCCCGGTAACGACGGCCTGCGATTCAACGACGTGTGGGAAGGCACGCGCGTCGGGGACCCGGACTATGGCCCGGCCTGCGGCGCGCGGGAGCCGTCGCAGAACCAGAAGGTGCGCGCGAACTACGCGGTGCCGTTCAATGGCGTGCAGCTCCTGACCGCGGTGAACACCCACGACGACACCGTGCGCATCTTCTTCGGCGAGATCCGGCCGGTGCCGCCGGCGAATCGTGCCCCGGCCCTGACCTCGCCGGGTAACCGGACGGTGACAGTGGGCTCGGCGCTCACGTTCACGCTCCAGGCGACGGATGCCGACGGCGACGCCCTGACCTACGGCGCCACCGGCCTGCCGGCGGGCGGCACGCTGAACGCCGCGACCGGCGCGTTCGCGTGGACGCCGACATCCACCCAGGTGGGCGCCTTCAGCATGACCTTCACCGTGACCGATGCGGGCGGGTTGCGCGACTCCAGGACGGTCGTCCTGACGGCGCAGCGCAAGCGCACGGGGGACAAGGACTCCGAGCCCGACGACGACGAGCGCTCGCACAGGCAAAAGACGGGCGAGCGGTCTCGAGACGACGATGACGATCGCCCGGCGTCCCGAAAAGCAGGTGAATTATCGCGCGACGACTGAAGCGGGCGCCACCGATCGGGCGGTGGCCCGCCGTACAATCGCATCGATGCCGTTAGGGCCTTTCCGCGCCGTTGACCAGTGGTTGACCCGCTGCCTGCACGACGCCGGCCGCGGGATTCCGGCTCCCGGCGGCCCGGCGCCCGATGACTGGAGCGCCGTGCTGGCGACCGCGGAGCGCCACGGCCTCGGCGCGGCGCTCGGCTGGGCCGTCCGCGCACGCGGTGACGTGCCGGCCGCCGTCCGTGCAGCAGGCGAACGTCATCTCGCGCACGGCGCGGCGCGCCACCTCCTCATGACCAACGGGCTCGTGCAGGTCCTGCGCGCGTGCGCCGCCGACGGAATCCCGGTGATACCGCTGAAGGGCCCGGCGCTCGCCGAGGCGCTCTATCCCCATCCGGGCATGCGTCCCTGCAACGACGTCGACATCCTCGTGCGTCCCGCCGACGTGCGTCGCGCGGACGCCGCCTTGCGGCGCCTCGGATACGCGTCGTACGACGACGCGCATTCCTGGGACTTCGACCTCGCGTACGACCACGCGACGCTGTACGAGCGCACCGACGGCGTGCGCCTGGACCTGCACTGGCGCCTGCTCAACGATCCGCGCTACACCGGCGACGTCGACGCCGGCATCTGGGACCGCGCCACCGAGCAGGAGATCGCCGGCCTCCGGGCCCGCGTCCTCGGCCGGGAGGACGTGCTCCTCTATCTGGCTGTGCACCTCGCCGTGCACCACGCCCTGGACGGTCTGGTCTGGTACTGGGACCTCGCGCTCCTCGTCGACCGCTGGCGCCCGGAGATCGACTGGCAGGCCGTGGTGACGCGCGCGCTCGCCGGCCACGTCCGACGCGCGCTCTTCCACGCGCTCGCCGGTCTGCACGCCACGTTCGGAGTGAGCGCGCCCCCGGACGCGATGGCGCGGCTCGCCGTCCACGGGCCGCGCGCCGCGTTCGTGGGTTGGTTGCTGCGACATGCGCCGGCCAGCCGACTCGAGTACCTCCTGCCGCTGCTGCTGATCGACCGGGCGCGCGATCTTCCCGGCGTGGTACGCGCCGCCCTCGTCCCGCCGCCGCGCTGGGTGCGCGCTCGCTACGGTGGCAACGGCTCGCTCGCCCGACCGTACCTCACGCATTACCGCCGGCTCGGCCACATCGTGCTCGGAGGCGGGCCGCGCGGCACGCCCTAAGGCGGCTCCGCGTATACTCGCCGCAGTGTTGAGCGCCGCGATCCGCCCCGTCGAGCCATGCGCGCGCCGCGCGCGTCCGATCTGCTGATGTCAGAGCCCTTCGCCGACGTCGATTCCGCCTGGTGGTCCGAGCCGCCGGCGTCGCTGCCGCTCGGCGCGCCGTTCCGTCCGGGTCTCGATCCTCTTCCGGCGTGGCAGGAGGCCTGGGCAGTGGTGAAAGACCGTCTGGGCCGCCCCGCGCACGGCGACCCGCGTGAGGCGCTCCGTCGCGTGACGATTCCCGTCGCGCCGCCGGGACCGAACGAGGCGCTCGGCTACGTGCTCTACGCGGGGCTGACGTACAACACGGTCTTCGCCGCGCGCGGCGTGCCGATCTCCGTGTTCGACCTCCACGACCACGACCTCCACGTCCCCGGCAGCGGCGCCGTCGTGCTGGTGGCGGCGGTGGGCAGCGAAGTGGCGCGCGAGGGGCGGGTGAAGGTCGACGAGCTGCGCGTGCTCTATCCCGGCGTGTCGAATCTGCTGGCGCCGCGCGCCGGTGAGGACCCGATGCACGCCGACTTCAAGATCCAGGGTTACGAGACGCCGGACGGATCGTTCGTCCAGTTCGTCCGCTGCCAGGCACCGCAGCTCCTCGCGCATCCGGCGCCGCTGACGCTGGCCGAGGCGTCGTCGTTCATGCTCGACCTCGAAACGGTCTACAAGGCGCTCTACGACGTGGCGCGCCTGCAGCCCGGCGAGCGCGTGCTCGTGGAAGGCGCGGCCGGCGGCACCGGTATCTACGCCGTCGCGTGCGGCGTGCTGCGGGGCGCGGTCGTCACGGGCCTGGTGTCGAGCGAGGCCAAGGGCCGGCTGGTCCAGAGCCGCGGCGGTCGGGCGTGGATCAACCGGCTGGACGCCGAGCTGGCCGGTGTCTTCGCGCCGGTGCCCGTCGACGCTGAGGCGCGGTCAGCCTGGCAGCAGCGCAGCGCGAGCTTCGAGAGCGCCGTCCGCGCCCGCAACGACGGCGCGCTCGTGGACGTCGTCGTCTCCTCGGTTGGCCGCGATCTGTTCCCGCGCATGGTCGAGGTCCTCGCGCCCGACGGTCGTCTCGTGTTCTACGGCGCGACGAGCGGCTACACCCTGACGTTCCTGGGCAAGCGCGGCACGGCGCCCGCCGCCGAGATGCTGGCCCGTGCCGACCTGCGACCCCACGCCGGTGTCCTCGTGTACTACGGCATGGCGGGTGACGACGACGCCGTCGGTCGGGAGATCATCGCCGCCGCGACCAGAGCGGGCGCCCGCGTCGTGGCCGCGACCCGCACCGACGCCCAGGCGGCGCGGCTCGCCGGCGCGGGCGTGACGGGAACGGTGAGTCTCGAGATGCTCGCGCGGACGCAGCGCCTCGTCTGGCCCGCCGCCATGCCGGACTACGACGTCGACCCCGACGGCTATCGCCGCTATCAGGACGCCACGCTCAAGCCGTTCGGTCAGGCTGTGGGACGTCTTCTCGCCACGCGCGACAATCCCCGCGGCAACCCCGACGTCGTCGTGGAACGCGGCGGTCAGGACACGCTCGGCATCAGCACGTTCCTGTGCCGGCCGCACACCGGCCGCGTCGTGTACTGCGAGGCCACCGACGGCCAGCGCCTGTCCTTCTACGCGCCCAACGTCTGGATGCACCAGAAGCGCATCCTGTTCCCGGGCTTCGCCATCCTCGGCAGTCACCTGTCCAACGCCCACCAGGCCGAGGAAGTCGTGCGGCTCCTCGACGCGGGTGCGCTGGCCGTGCATCCACCGGCCATCGAGGACTGGGATGGGCTCGCCGAGGCGCACCAGGCGATCTACGAGAACCGGCACGCGGGGACCATCACCGTCCGCGTCGGCGCGGGCGCCGTGCTGGACGCCGCGCGCTCCGGGCGGGAAATCTACACGGCGTGGGGCTCGCGCTTCCACGACGGTGGCATCGTCCACACGCGTGTGGATCCCGTGCGCCCCGGGATGGCCGAGTACGTCGCGCTCGTGACGATCGATCTGCCGCCGGCGAACACGATCGGGCCGCAGACCCTCGACGAGCTGGAAGTTGCGCTCGACCGGCTCGAGCGCGAGCCCGGCCTGCGCGCCGTGGTGCTCACGGGCGCCGGGACGATGTTCGTCGCCGGCGCCGACGTTCGCCAGCTTCGTGCCTTCGCCACGGCCGGCGAAGTCGAAGCGTTCGCGAGCCGCGCGCAGCGCGTGTTCGGCCGTCTCGGGCGGTTGAAGGCGCCGGTCGTCTCCGCGGTCGACGGCTACGCGCTCGGTGGCGGCAACGAGCTCCAGATGGCCTGCGCCTACCGCGTCGCCTCCGCGCGCGCCGAGCTGGGACAGCCCGAGATCAACCTCCACGTGCTGCCCGGATTCGGCGGCACGCAGATGCTGCCGCGCCTGGCCGTGCACCACGCGCACGCCGCCGGCGGCCAGCTCTACCCGGCGCTCGCCCAGGCCCTCGCGGTCCTGCTCGATGGACGACGGCGAAGCGCGGAGACGGCGCACGCGCTCGGCTTCGTCGACGAAGTCGCCCCGGCCGACGCGCTCTCGCATTCGCTCGGCATCGCGCGCCGCATCGCGCTCGGCGAGTTCCGCGGACGGCTCGGCTCGCCGCTCGCGCAGTCGACCACGCTGGCGTTTCCCAACGTCGAGCGTGACGCGGACGTCCAGCGGATGCTCGCCCACCACGACGCCGTGCCGCGGGGCGCGGCCGCGCGCGCCATCGTGGAGGCCGTGCGCATCGGCCTCACCGAGGGGCTCGAGGCCGGCCTCAAGGCCGAGGCGCGCCTGTTCGGCGAGCTGGTCGCCTCCGCGGATGGTCGCGCCGGCATCGATCGCTTCTTCGCCCGCCGCTCGCTGCCGCTGCCGCTCCGCGCGCGCGACTAGTCAACATCGGGGGGAGCGACCACCGCGTTCAATCATGATCGGGGGGAGCGACCACCGCTCCCCCCGATGCCCCTCACTGGCGGAACCAAAGCGGGATTGCGCCGGCGGAGCCGGCGCTCGGACGCGCGACGGTGTTGAGCGTTTCCACGATCCTTCAGTTGCCACCGTTTGTCTCACTCCGAAACGACGTGTATCCAAACGTTGACACTTGCGCGCCAGGCGTGACAGCGTGGGCGTGTGCGAGTCCGGCCGTGGCCGCTGTTCTGGGTGGTCGCCGTCCTGGCCGTTCTTGTCGGTCTCCTCCCGACAGTCGGTCTGGCGCCGACCGCGGGCGATCCTCGGCGGCTGGACGGTACCGTCGTCAAGGTCGTTGATGGCGACACCATCCACGTGCAGGTCAACGGCCGCGTGGAGAAGGTCCGCTACATCGGCGTCAACACCCCTGAGGTTCATCACCCGACGAAGGGCGAAGAATTCGGCGGTCGAGAGGCCGCCGCGGTCAACCGTGATCTCGTCACCGGGCAGCACGTCCGGCTCGAGCTCGACGTCCAGGAGCGCGACCGCTACGGCCGCCTCCTCGCGTACGTGTGGGTCGGCGAGGTGATGATCAACGCCGAGCTCGTGCGCCGGGGCTACGCGCAGGTGATGACGGTGCCGCCGAACGTGCGCCACCAGTCGATGTTCCTCGCGCTGCAGCGCGAGGCGCGCCAGGCTGGCCGCGGGCTCTGGCGGAAGGCCTAGCCGGCCGCCGCCCGCGCGCGCACCTCGTCCATCCCGCCCACGAAGTCGAACGCCTGTTCCGGCAGATGGCGAAACGCAGAGCCATGGCGTCCCTCGCGCGCAATTTGCGCCAGTTCGCGCGCGCCCGTATCATACGACCAGGCAGCACGCGGCGTTGGAACGCGCCGCCGGCGCATCACTCGGCGCTCGAACCTCACGCCACCCACTCGAGGGAGAGCATGGCGATCACGCGCGACTTCAGTCTGGACGCCAAGTACCGGCAGGACGAGGGCACCGTGTTCCTTTCGGGGATCCAGTCCCTCGTGCGGTTGCCGCTGGACCAGCACCGCGCCGACCGTCGCCGCGGCCTCAACACCGCCACGCTGATCTCGGGCTACCGCGGCTCGCCCCTCGGCGGGTTCGACCTCACGCTCGAGCGCAACGGCGGGCTTCTCAAGGACCACAACGTGGTCTTCATCTCGGGCGTGAACGAGGACCTTGGCGCCACCGCGATCTACGGCAGCCAGCTCGCCGGTCTGTTCCCCAAGCCGAAGTACGACGGTGTCCTCGGCATGTGGTACGGCAAGGGGCCCGGCGTCGACCGCACGGGTGACGTCTTCAAGCATGCCAACTACGCCGGCGTCGGGCGCAACGGTGGCGTCCTGGCGCTCGGCGGCGACGATCCGGTGTCCAAGTCGTCCACGCTGCCGACGCACTCCGAGGTGGCGTTCTACGACGCGCTCTTCCCAGTGGTCTTCCCCGGCAACTGCCAGGAGATCCTCGACCTCGGGCGCTACGCCTTCGAGCTGTCCCGGTACTCGGGGCTCTGGGTCGGGTTCAAGATCGTCACCAACGTCGCCGACGAGGTGAGCACTACCGAGGTCTCGCCCGACCGCGTGCGCATCGTCGATCCCGGCTTCACGATCGACGGCAAGCCCTGGCGGCACTCGCAGAATCCGATGCTGCTGCCCCCGTTCAGCCTCGAGCTCGAGCGCGAGGTTCACTACGGACGCCTGGAAGCGGCCAAAATCTTCGGGGCCGCGCACCCGATCAACCAGATCACGGTCCCGACGCCGAACGCCTGGCTGGGTATCGCCGCGGCCGGCAAGACCTACTACGACCTGAGGGAAGCGCTGCTCGACCTCGGCCTCGACGACGCGGCGCTGCGCCGTTACGGCGTCCGGCTGCTGCGCGTCGGCATGCTCTTCCCGATGGAGCCGGGGATCGTCCGCGAGTTTGCGCGCGGCCTGGAGGAGATCCTCGTCGTCGAGGAGAAGCGCGCCTTCGTCGAGATGTTCCTGCGTGACGTGCTCTACAACCAGGCCGATCGCCCGCTCGTGGTCGGCAAGCGCGACCTCGAGGGCCGGCCGCTGGTGCCGGCCAACGGCGAGCTCGACGCCGACCGCATTGCCCAGATCGTGGCGTCACGGCTCGAGCGGCGCGTCCATCTCGAATCGGTGACGGCGCGGGTGGCCCTGCTGGAGGCGCTGCGCGAGCGGCCGGCGCCGGTGACGTTGATGCGGTTGCCGTTCTTCTGCTCGGGCTGCCCGCACAATCGCTCGACCGTCGTGCCCGAGGGTTCGATGGCGGGCGGCGGCATCGGCTGTCACGGCATGGCGTTGCTCATGC
The DNA here is from genome assembly GCA_041492755.1 of Methylomirabilia bacterium. Taxonomy (GTDB): domain Bacteria; phylum Methylomirabilota; class Methylomirabilia; order Rokubacteriales; family CSP1-6; genus JBGPXN01. The sequence goes on from JBGPXN010000002.1 coordinate 84,419, forward strand.
CCGAGCGCAACACCGTCGGCACGACCCAGATGGGCGGCGAGGGCGGGCAGTGGGTGGGCATGGCCCCGTTCACCGACACGCCGCACATCTTCCAGAACCTCGGCGACGGGACGTTCTTCCACTCCGGCTCGCTCGCCATCCGCCAGGCCGTCGCCGCGGGCACGCACATGACGTACAAGATCCTCTACAACTCCGCGGTGGCCATGACGGGCGGCCAGGATGCCGCGGGCGCCATGCCGGTGCCGGAGTTGACGCGGCTGCTGGATGCCGAGGGCGCCAAGCGGATCATCGTCACCACCGACGAGCCCGACAAGTACCCGAAAGACACCCGCTGGGGGCGTGGCGTCGAGGTGTGGCATCGCGACCGGCTCGACGACGCCCAGCGCCTGCTGCGCGACACGCCCGGCGTGACCGTGTTGATCCACGATCAGCGCTGCGCGGCCGAGAAGCGCCGCCTGCGCAAGCGGGGCAAGCTGGAGGATCCGGCGCTGCGGGTGTTCATCAACGAAGCCGTGTGCGAGGGCTGCGGCGACTGCGGGGTGAAGTCCAACTGCCTGTCGGTGCAGCCGGTGGACACGGAGTTCGGCCGCAAGACCCAGATCCACCAGTCGTCCTGCAACAAGGACTACTCGTGCCTCAACGGCGACTGCCCGTCGTTCCTGACCGTCACGCCGCTGGGCGCGCCGAGAAAGAAAGAGAAGACGCGTTTCACGGTGGATCGTTCGTTGCCCGAGCCGGTGCTGAACGTGCCCGCCGAGTGCAACGTGTTCATGCTCGGCATCGGCGGCACCGGTGTCGTCACCGTGAACCAGATCCTCGGCACGGCGGCGCTGCTCGACGGCAAGAGCGTGCGCGGGCTGGATCAGACCGGTCTCAGCCAGAAGGGCGGACCGGTCGTCTCCCATCTCAAGATCTTTCCGGCCACCACCGCCGAGGTGTCCAACAAGATCGGTGCGGGGCGGGCCGACTGCTACCTCGGGTTCGACGTGCTGGTCGCGACGTCGCAGGTGAACCTCGACCACGCGAGCCCGGACCGCACGATCGCCGTCGTCTCGACCAGCCAGGTGCCGACCGGCGCGATGATCACGCACACCGACGTGCAGTTTCCGGAATCGAGCGGCCTGCGACTGTCCATCGATCGCGTCACCCGCAAGGACGACAACGTCTACCTCGACGCGCTCGGGCTCGCCGAGACGTTGTTCGAGGACCACATGGCGTCCAACATGCTCGTCCTCGGCGCCGCCTACCAGGCGGGCGCCATTCCGGTCAGCGCGGCCGCGATCGAGGAAGCCATCACGCTGAACGGCGTGGCAGTCGGGATGAACACGCAGGCCTTCCGCGCCGGCCGCCTCGTGGTCGCCGATCCGGCCTGGGTGACGACGGTGCGTCGCGAGCGCGTCGGCGCGGTGGAGGCCGTCGCCCAGCTCACGCCGGAGGCGCGCGCGCTGATCGATGCGACCGGCGCCACCGGTGAGCTCCGCCGGCTGCTCGAGATCCGGGTACCGGAGCTCGTCGCGTACCAGGACGCGGCGTACGCGCGGGAGTACGTGGACGTCGTGAAGCGTGTGGCGGCCGCGGAGCGCACGGCGATGCCGGGGGAGACGCGCTTGAGCGAGGCGGTGGCGCGGTATCTCTTCAAGCTCATGGCCTACAAGGAC
>JBGPXN010000309.1:0-2639 GCA_041492755.1 Methylomirabilia bacterium
GGTGCCGCGGGGCATGCGGATGAGCCCGATCTGGATCCGATCGCCTTCCACCACCGGCCCGTGCGCGGTCGAATACCCGGGGCCGGCGTCGATGGCGCTCAGCCGGGCGAGATCGAAGACGTACCGGCCGGCTCCAGCCCTGATCGCACCATCGGTCTTCGTGTCTGCGGTCTCGTGTTCGGCCATCGTCGAGCCTCCCTCGTTCGGATGCGACCGATCCTACGCCATTCGTGGCGCGTCCGTCGCGGGTCGGCGCGCACGCAGCTCAGACGGTGTAGCGGCGGCGGATCGCGTCGAGGACGGCGGGTCGCGTCTCGCTGGCCGGGCGCGCCGCCATGGCTTCCACCTGTTGCACTTCGTCGGCCAGCTCGGTGTCCTTGATGTGTTCGCGCAGCCATCGCGAGTAATCGCCACGGCCGAGGTGATGACGCCACGTCCGCTCGTCGACGCCGTCCGCCAGCTCGCAGAAGCGCGTGAGGTTGGCCGCGCGCAGCTTGAGGGCGTCGTCCGCGCCGCGGAAGTAGAAGCTGCGGTCCGGCGGCAGCTCCCCCTCGGCGTACTTCTTGATGTGACGCCGGTGCAGCACCGTGCGCTTGGCGACCTCGAAGCGGGTGGCGCGGGGGAGCCGGCCGAGCCACGCCATGACGGCCTCGCCGCGCGCGAGCGGTCCCGCCGGGACGGACGGCACGTTCTCCATCGCCACGCCATCCTCGCGGAGGGTGGCGAGCGCATCGCGAAAGCTCTCGAGATCGGTGGCGGCCACGGCGTTCACGGTCTGTCGCACCACCGGCGCGAGGTCGCGAGGCCCGAGCGTGATGAGGCACACCGACTCGTGGCCGGCCGGCAGCACTTCCGCCGCCGCCGAGCCGTCGGCGGGAAAGAGATGGTGCGCTTCGTCGATCACGAGCCAGTGGGGAAGGCCGTTCGAGCTGCGCACGCTCGCCACCGCGGCCAGCGCCTGGGTGCCGTACGCGACTTTCTCGGCGCGCGACATCGCGCTGAGGTTCAGCACCAGGCCGTGGCCCGGCGTGCGCAGGAGCTGCTGCAGCTCGTCGGGGGCCGGCACCGTCTTGTCGGCCTTGCCGCCGAGGACTACCACCCGATCCAGCTCGCCGAGCGTCTGATAGTCGCCCTCGGGATCGATCAGGCAGACCGAGCGCTGGGTCTGCAAAAGGCGCTCGACCAGCACGCCCGTGAGGGTCGATTTGCCGCTCCCCGATGGCCCGACGACGAGCAGGCGAGTGGTGTGGGCCGCAACCTGGACCGGCGCGCCCTCCGCGGTCCGGCCGACCGTGAGTGCGTGGCGGCCGAGGCGCGGAACGATCTGGATCAGATCGCGCAGGACGTGCTCGCCGATGAACTCGACGACGCCCACGCCGGCGCCGCCGCGAGTGACGTAGTCGGCGCGCTCGCGCAGCGCCGGGATCGCGTCGGCGACGGCGACCGCGCACTCCGCCACGGAGAGGAAGGCGTGGTCGTTTTCCGCGTCGCCGATGGCCACCGTGTTGTGCGGCGACAGCTCCATCATCGCGAGCGCGGCCAGCAGGCCCGTGCCCTTGGTCACGCCGCCCGGCAGCAGCATCAGCGCGCCCTTGTTGAAGACGAGCGTGCGCTCGACACCGGTTTCGCGGATGGCGGCCAGCGCGGCCTCCGCGTAGATCTCGTCGGTCGCCACGATGGCGCTCCCGAGGTCGAACGGAATTTCGCGCCGGCGGAGCGCGACAACCAGTGCCTGCTCCGGCCCATCCCCGAGGCCCGTGATCTCCCGCCGCGATGGCACGTAGAGCATCGCGCCGTTCTCGGCCACGACCGCGTCGAAGGTGTCGTCCACCTCCGGGCAGACGTGGCGGAGATCGGGCAGCATCCGCCCGGTCACCAGCAAAACCTTGCGGCCCGACTCGCGGACGCGAGCCAAAGCAGCGAACGTTGCCGGGGCCACCTGACCGTGGTCCGCGATGGTTCCGTCGTAGTCGACCGCGAGCGCGTGGACGATCATCGAAAGTTTCGTCGCCTCTTGCTCTCACCGTACCATCGGCCCGGGCATCCGTTGGGCTGTCGTCGCAGGGGCGGTGGGGCGGGAGGTGGCGGCGCTGGCCCACCGGTTGCACCAGCCGGGTGAGGACGGGGACCGTCCCCACCCCAAAAGGAAGAGGTGTGGTCGAGCGACATGCCGGCGTCCATCCAGCGACCTGTACCATCGGGCGGCGTGCGCACGATCGTCTGCCGTGACACCGAGGATCTCGCCGAGCGCGCGGCCGCGCTGTTCCGGAATCGCGTCCGCGCGCGCCCGACGCTGGCCATGGCTGTCCCGGCCGGCCGCACGCCGCGGCGCATGTATCACCGCATGCGGGAGCTGCAACACGTCGATCCCGTCGACTTCGCTGCCATGCGGGTGTTCGCCATCGACGAGCTGTGCCCACCCGCGCCCGCCGACGGGTACTTCTGGCGTCAGATCCGCAGCGAGTTCCTGTCGTGGGCCGGGGTGTCGCCCACCGGCCGCCGTCCGTATGCCGTCCACGCGGATGACCTGCGGCGGATGTGCGGCGACTACGAAGCCGCCATCGCGGCCGCGGGCGGGCTCGATCTGGTCATGATGGGGCTCGGACCGAACGCGCACATCGCGTCGAACGAGCCGGGCA
>JBGPXN010000181.1:0-9323 GCA_041492755.1 Methylomirabilia bacterium
TCGTCCGAAGCGCGCGCTGGAGATCGGCTCGTTCCTGGGCTACTCGGCGATCCTCATCGCGGGCTCCCTGCCCGCGGGCGGCCGGCTCACGTGCATCGAGGTCAACGAGCTCCTCGCCTGGCTGGTGAGCGCCAATGCCAAGGCGGCCGGCCTCGGCGGGCGCGTGAAGGTCGTGACCGGTGACGCGCTCCGCGCCATCCCGCTCCTGCCCGGACGCTTCGATTTCGCGCTCATCGACGCCGCCAAGGACGACTATCTGGACTACCTCCGTCAGCTCGAGCCCAAGCTCGTGCCCGGCGCCGTGATCGTGGCCGACAACACCGGCATCTTCCGCCGCGAAGTCGCGTCGTACCTCACCTACGTGCGTGATCCGGCCGGCCCCTACACCTCCCGCGAGTACGAGGTGGACGACGACGCGATGGAGGTCAGCGTCAAGCGGTAGGCTGTCCCCGTCACGACGCGCGGAGGGCGCGCGGAGGCGAGCCGACGTAGTGGGCGCGGGGACGGATGAGACGGTTGTCGGCCTGCTGCTCGAGCGCGTGGGCGCACCAGCCGGCGGAGCGGCCGACCGCGAAGATCGACGTACAGAAGTCCGGCGGGATCCCGAGCGCGTCGTAGACCACGGCGGAGAAGAAGTCGACGTTCACGGGCAGGCTCGTGTCCGCCTTCATCGCGTCGTAGACTCGCTCGGCGACCTCGAACAGACGCCCGCGGCCGGTGGCCTCCGCCATCGACTTCGCCATTCCACGCAGGACGCGGGCGCGCGCGTCGTCGACCTTGTACACGCGGTGGCCGAACCCGGGGACGCGGGCGCGCGGATCGGCGCGGCCGACGCGGTCCAGGCGCGCGCGTAGCGCCAGTCGCTCGCCGACGTAGTCCTGCGCGCGCGCGGGGTCGCCGATCTCCAGCAGCATCTCGAGCACGTCCTCGTTGGCGCCCCCGTGCCGCGGCCCCTTCAGGGTCGCCACGGCGGCGACGAACGCGGCATGCAGATCGGCGAGGGTGGCAATCGCCACGCGGAGCGCGAAGGTGGAGGCGTTGAGCTCGTGGTCGGCGTGGAGCACGAGCGCGGTATCGAGCACGCCCGCCACCTCCGGCGTCGGCTCCCGCCCGTCCAGGAGATAGAGGAAGTACGCGGCGTGCGAGCCCGTCGCGCGGGACGGCATGGGCGCGCGGCCCGTGCGGATGCGCTGCCAGGCGGCGACGACTTCCGGCACCAGCGCGGTCAGACGCACCGCCTTGCGGACGTTCGCGTCGCGATCGTCGGCGCGCACGTCCGGGTCGAGCGTGGCCGCGAGTGACACGGCGGTCCGCAGCGCGTCGAGCGGGTGGCTGTCACGGGGCAGCCGCTCGAGCAGCTCGAGTACCGGGGCGGGCAGACCGCGTGCGGCTCGCAGCCGCGCGGTGAAGCCGGTGGCTTCGGCCTTCGACGGCAGCTCGCCGAACCAGAGGAGCCACGTCACGTCTTCGAACGACATGGTCCCGGCCAGGTCGCCGATCTCGTACCCGCGGTAGTAGAGTCGCCCGGCCTCGCCGTCCACCGTGCACACCGCCGAGCGCGTCGCGATCACGTCTTCGAGTCCCGCCTTCCATTCCGTCGTCGCCATGACCGGCCTCCCGGCGCTCCCCGCGGAGCCCGATAGGTTGATTTAGATTGATTTAACTATATCACAGTTGACGCAGGTGGACGCAGGGCGCTGGCGGCTGCTACGGTGGAGGGGATGATCGTCCTGGGAGGCGACGAGTACCTCACGGTCGACGAAGCGGCGCGCCTCCTCGGCGTGAAGAGAGCGACGTTGTACGCCTACGTGAGCCGCGGCGTGCTTCGCAGCTATCGCCAGGGCATCAAGCGGCAACGGCTCTACCGGCGCGCCGAGGTGGAAGCGCTCGTGCAGTTGAGTCCGAGCGCCGGGCCCGAGCCGCCGCGGCGACACCCTGCGGACATCCCGCTCGCGGAATCCTGGATCCGCGACTGATCGGGTGACCGGATGCGGCTCGCCGCGTACCTGATCCCCGGGCGAGATCTCTCCGCCGCCACGGCGCTCGCCGCGCGCGCCGAGGACCTGGGCTACGAGAGCCTGTGGGTGACCCACGGCCTCGGGCGCGATTCGTTCCCGGTCTTACAGGCCTATGGCGCCGTGACCCGCCGCATCGGACTCGGCAACGGGGTGGTCCCGATCCAGCCGCGCCATCCCGCCGCGATGGCTCAAACCGCGCTGACGCTGAACGAGGTGACGGGCGGCCGCTTCCGCCTCGGGCTGGGGGTGAGCCACCGGCCGATGATCGAGTCGATGCTCGGGCTCGAGCTGCGCGAGCCGCTGGCCGTCATGCGCGAGTACGTGGCGGTTCTTCGCGGCGCCTTCGGCGCCGGCGCTTCTTTCGAGGGCAAGCACTACCGCGTCCGGTGGAGCCTCGCGCTGCCCGAGCGTCCGCCCGCGCCCCCGATCTACCTGGCCGGGCTCTCCACCCGGATGCTGACGCTCGCGGGCGAGATCGCAGACGGCGTGATCCTGTGGCTCGCCCCGCCCTCCTACGTCGAGCGCGTGGTTCGTCCCGCCCTCGCCGAGGGTCGACGGCGCGCGGGCAAGACCCTGGACGGCTTCGAGATCGTGGCCGCCGTGCCGCTGGCCATCACCGACGACCGCGCGGCGGCGCTCGGGGCGTTCCGCAACGAGCTGACGCGGTATCTCCAGCTCCCGTTCTACCGCGCGATGCTGGACGCGGCCGGGCTCGGCGCGCATCTCGCCGCGTTCGATCGCAGCGGCGAGACGCCCGAGGCGCTGGCCGACGCGCTCGGCGCCGTCGGTCCGGCGGACACGGCGCGCGCCTACGTCGCGCGCTATCGCGAAGCCGGCGTCACGTTACCGGCCGTGCGACCGATCACGTTCCCCGACGCGCCCTGGTACCGGTCGACGATCGAGAGTGCTGCCGGCAGCTAAGTACATGGGGGGCCCCGACAGGGCCCCCCATCCCCCCCACCGCTCGGACGCGCCCCGGGAAACCCGGGGCGCGCCTCGAATTCCGTCACACCCTCTGAGTCACGGCTGCCGCCGACGCCGGGCACGACCGACGACGACGCCGGCGCGGTGGCCGCCGACTACGGCGCGACTGAAGCCACCCCGGCGAGCTGACGGGATACCAGCCGCGCGTAGAGACCGCCCTGCGACAGCAGGGTGTCGTGATCTCCCTGTTCCACGACGCGGCCGTCGTCGAGCACGACGATGTGGTCGGCGTCACGCACGGTGGCGAGCCGATGCGCGATCACGAGGGTGGTGCGGGCTCGGGCCAGGAGCGCGAGCGAGGCGCGCACCGCCTGCTCGTTGATCGTGTCCAGGTGCGACGTCGCCTCGTCCAGGATCAGGATCGGGGCGTTCTTCAGAAACGCGCGCGCGATGGCGACGCGCTGGCGCTGTCCGCCCGAGAGCTGGGCGCCCCGCTCACCCACCAGCGTGTCGAGCCCGTCGGGCAGTTCGCGCACGAAGTCGTCGAGCGAAGCCTGGTCGACCGCGGCGACGAGCTCGGCCTCGCCCGCCCCCGGGCGCGCGAGCAGGATGTTGTTCCGCAGCGTGTCGTTGAAGAGGTAGGTGTCCTGCGCCACCAGCGCGATCTGGCCGCGCAATTCGTCCAGCCCGTACGTGCGAAGATCGTGGCCGCCGAGCTTCACCACGCCCGTCGCGGGATCCCAGAAGCGAAGAAACAGTGCCGCAACCGTGGTCTTGCCGGCGCCGGACGGTCCGACGAGGGCGACGGTGCGGCCGGAGGGCACCGCGAACGAGACGCCATCCAGCGTCGGTCGCGTCCGTCCCGGGTAGGCGAAGCTCACGTTCACCATCTCGAGCGCGGGCGTCCCCGTCACGGCCGCACCCGCCCCGCGGCCGTCGGTGACCGGCACCGGCTCGGCGTGCACGGCGTCGAGCCGTCGCGCCGCGCCCAGCGTGTCGGCGAGCTGACGCGCCACCTGCGCGATCTCCCACACGGGGACGAAGGCGGACATGGCGAGGAGCGTGAGCAGTGGCAGCACGCCCCCCTCGAGGCGGCCACTCGCGACCAGGATGGCGCCAGCCGTGGCCACCGCGAGCCCCCCGAGCCCGGTCGCCGCTTCCTGGAACACGGCCTGCCGCGTGAGATCCTCCAGCAACGCCAGGCGCACCGACACGTAGGCGCGGGCGCGATCGGCGAAGGCCTCGCCACGCCCGCGCTCCTGCTGGAACGCGACGATTTCGCCCAGGCCTTGCACCGAGTCCACGGCGTGGGCGTTGAGCTCCGCCGCCGCCTCGCGCGATCGGGCGCCCAGCGTGTCGATACGCCCGCGGCCGAGCACCGGGCTCAGACCCGCGTAGGCGAGGAAGGGCAGGACGGCGACCGCCATCGGCCATCCGAAGGCGGCGAGCGTGGCGAGGACACCGGCGGGCACGATGACAGCAACGAACGCCGGCGTGATCGTGTGCGCAAAGAAGTACTCGATGAGCTCGACGTCGTGCGTGGCGGCGGCGACCAGGTCGCCCGAGCGCCGGCGGGCGAGGTAGGCCGGCGCCAGGGCATCGAGCTTGCGGAAGAGATCCAGCCGCATGTGCGTGAGAAGACGGAAGGCCATGTCGTGGGCGAGCCAGGACTCGATCCAGTGCAGGATGCCCGCGAGCGGCGCGACGATGGCGAGGGCGACCAGAAGCCACCCGAACGGCGCGCCTCGCTTGAGGGCGAGCACGACGAGCGCGCTCAGCACGCCGACCCCGATCAGCGCGACGACGCGCGCCACACCGAGCGCGAACGTGACGGCAAGCTGACCGCGATAGGGACCGACCATTCCAAGCAGAACGCCGAAGAGCTGCCTCCAGCCGAAACCCCGCGCGGCCACGATGCCATCGGCCGACGCCGCCAGCGTGTCGACGCCGTCGACCGCCGCGCCCCCCTGGGAACGCGCCGGGTCCGGGTCCGGGCCGCCGTTTGGGGGTGGCGTGGGACCCCCGTTGGTGATCAGGACGTCCGCGATGGTGGCGTCCCGCGTCTGCGCGGACATCAAGCGGTGATACGCCCCGTTCCGGCCCATCAGCTCGGCGTGGCGGCCGCTCTCGACCACGCGGCCGTCGTCGAGGACGAGGATGCGGTCGGCCCCGATGACGCTCGACAGGCGGTGCGCGAAGATGAGCGTCGTCCGGCCCCGCATGAGCCGGTCGAGCGCCTCCTGGATCACCGCCTCGCTCTCCGCGTCCACCGAGGACAGCGCTTCGTCGAGCACGAGGATCGGCGCGTCGCGCAGCAGCGCGCGCGCGATCGCGATGCGCTGTCGCTGGCCACCGGACAGCCGCACCCCGCGCTCACCGACGACGGTCCGGTAGCCGTGGGGCAGGCGCGCGATGAACTCGTGGGCGTTGGCAGCGCGCACCGCGGCGTCCAGCTCCGCGGTCGACGCGTCCGGCTTGCCCATGCGGAGGTTGTCTTCCACGGTACCGTGGAAGAGATACGTGTCCTGGTTTACCACCGCGATGGCCCGGCGCAGCTCGGCCAGAGCGAGGGTGCGGACGTCGCGGCCGCCGACGAGGACGCGACCGGCTTGCGGGTCGTGCAGCCGGAGGAGCAGCCGCGCGATCGTCGATTTGCCGCAGCCGCTCGGACCGACGATGCCGACGCGCTCGCCGGCGGCCACCGCGAAGTCGAGGCCGTCGTGCGCCGCGCGCCGGCCGCCCCGATAGCTGAAGCGCACGCGCTCGAACGTCACGGCTGGCGCGAGCGGCGCACCGGTAGGGGCGGCGTGGTCCTCGACGGCCGGACGGGCATCGAGCAAGGCCAGGATGCCCTGCGCGGCGGAGAGGCCGAGCATGCCCTGGTGCAGCAGGATGCGGAGATCTCGGAGCGGCCGGAACACTTCGACCCCGAGCATGAGGATGACCAGCAGCGCGGGCAGCGACATCTCGCCGGCGGCCACCCGCCACGCGCCGACGCCGAGCGCGGTAGCGGCGCCGATGGCGATGCCGGCATCGGTGATGCCGCGGCCCATCGTGTTGGTGCCGAGCACCCACATGGTGCTCTTGAAGAGCGCCCACCCGCGTGTCTCGAGCAAGGCCAGGCGCGCCCGGCTCTGGCCGAACGCCTTGAGGGTGGCCAGGCCCTGGATCGAATCGAGGAAGTCGGCCGCGAACGCGGCGTACGCTTTCGAGCGGGCCATGCTCGCGCGCCGGTCCTGGCGGTGCCACAGCGCGGGCGCCACCAGCGTGACGAGCGCGGCCACGAGCAGGACGAGCGCGACGGGAAGATCGACGAAGGCGACGAAGGCGAAGATGAGGACGGGCGTGAGGGTGGCCACGGCGAGCTGCGGCAGGTACTGGCCGAAGTACACTTCGAGCTGCTGCACGCCCTCCACCATCGACAGCAAGACCTCGCCGGTGCGCGCGCCCGCGAAGTGCGCCGGCCCCAGGGAGACGACGTGATCGTAGATCGTTCGGCGCAGGCTCACCTGCACCGCAGCCGCGGTCCGGTGCGCGAGCGCGGTGCGCGCGTACTCCAGACCCGCGCGGACGACGACGGCGGTGACGGCGAGCGCAATCGGGACCACGAGCGTCTCGAGCGGTGCGCCGGTGAGCACGCGCCCCAGCAGCCAGCCGAGCAGCGCGAGCCGCGCGATGCCGGCCGCCACTTGCAGGAGCCCGAGCCCCACCCCCGCCGCGATGCGCAGGCGGACGCCGCGCGTGAACTGGAGGAGGCGGCGGTTCAGGTACACGGGGCGTCAGGCCGCGCCGGCGGGCGCAGTGTCGGGAATTGCGGCTTCGGCGGCACGGTCGAGAGCGGTCACGTCCGGCAGTCTACCGCACGCCGAAGCGCCCGCCGCGAACCACTGCCGGGAGGCCGTCCGGCCGGAGACCATCGATGGAAAACTTGCTGACCTCGGATGCGCTCGTTGCCTTCGTCACTCTGGCCGTCATGGAGATCGTGCTCGGGATCGACAACGTCGTCTTCATCTCGATCCTCAGCGCCCGCCTTCCCGCCGAGCAGCAGCCTCGCGCGCGCCGCATCGGCCTCGCCCTGGCCCTGATCACCCGCATCGCGCTGCTCTTCGCCATCACCTGGCTCATGGGACTGACCCGCCCGCTGTTCACCGTGCTCGGCCGCGGCGTCTCCGGCCGCGACCTCATCCTGATCGGGGGCGGGCTGTTCCTGATGTTCAAGGCGGCCGGGGAGATCTACGAGAAGCTCGAGGTACCGCCCCACGAGACGCGGGCCCGGGCCGGCGCCGCCAGCGTGGCGTTCGTGATCGCGCAGATCATGGTGCTCGACGTCGTGTTCTCCCTGGACTCGGTCATCACCGCGGTGGGCATGGCCGACCAGCTCGCGATCATGGTGGCGGCCATGGTGGTCGCCATGGTCGTCATGCTGTTTTCCATGGAAGCTCTGAGCCGGTTCGTCGAGCGCCACCCGAGCGTCAAGATCCTCGCCCTCGCCTTCCTGCTGCTCATCGGTGTCATGCTCGTGGCCGAGGGCACCGGACGCCACGTCGAGAAGGGCTACATCTACTTCGCGATGGCGTTCTCGCTCGGCGTCGAGGTCCTGAACATGCGCTTCCGGCGGCACCAGAAGCCCTTGCATCTGCACGGCCGCGTCGAAGAAAAGCCCACGGGCTGAGAGGCGGTCCGCGCGATGAGCCGGGCGCGGCCGCCCCCGAGGCGGGCAGCTCCCGTGCTACAACAGCAGCACGATCTCTACGGCGTGGCCAACCACGTGGAGTGGAGGCCGCGGGCGGACGAGAAGGTGTGGATGTACGAGGCGAAGGTCACGGCGCGGTAGCGGAGAGGGTCGCGGGGTCACCGCGACGGGGGAGGTCCGATGCTCGTCTTCAAGAACGCGTTCCTGATCGATTGCACCGGCGCTGATCCCGTCGAGGGCGCGGCCGTGGTCGTCGAGGACGACCGGATCGCGGACGTCATCCCCAACGGCAAGGTCGGCGCGATCTCCGGCCCGGTGACGACGCTCGACCTCAAGGGCGCCACGCTGATGCCGGGGCTGACCGACGCGCACGTCCACATCTGCGCGGTGACGGAGAACATCACCGATCAGCACCGGCACTACCCGCCGTCGTACATCGCCGCGCGGGCGATGAAGCGCGCCGAGGAGTGCCTGATGCAGGGGTTCACCACCATCCGCGACGCCGGCGGCGCCGACTATGGCTTCCGCCAGGTGATCGAGGAGGGCCACTTCCCCGGTCCTCGGCTGCTCGTGTCCGGGCGGTACATCTCGCAGACCGGCGGCCACGGCGACAAGCGGCGGCGCTCGGAGTGGACCGATCCGATCGACTGCTGTGTCGGCATGATCGGGTTCATCGCCGACGGGCCGGACGAAATGCGCCGGGCCGCGCGCGAGAACCTCCGGCACGACGCGGACCAGATCAAGATCATGGCCTCGGGCGGCGCCATGTCGCCGTCGGACGAGCTCGACACGACCCAGTACACGGTGGCCGAGATGCGCGCGGCCGTGGAGGAGGCGCAGGCCGTCGGCAAGTACGTCCTCTCCCACGCCTATTCGGACACGGCGGTGCGCAACGCCATCACCGCCGGCGTGCGCTCGATCGAGCACGGCAACCTGATCCGCGAGGCGGCCGCGCAAGCCATCAAGGAAGCCAACGCGTTCCTCGTCCCCACCATGATCACGTACGAGATGATCTACCGCGAGGGCAAGCGCTACGGGATCGGCGATCACCAGATCCAGAAGATCAACCTGGCCCGCGAGCAGAGCGTGGCGGGACTGACCTACGCCTACAAGGCCGGCTGCCAGATCGGCTCCGGCTCCGACCTGCTCGGCGACATGGCCGCCCAGCGCGCGGTGGAGTTCGAACTGAAGGCGCAGGTCATGAAGCCGATGGAGGTGCTCCTGTCCGCGACGAAGGTCAACGCCGCGCTGTTCCGCATGAGCGACAAGATCGGCACCGTCGAGCCGGGTAAGTACGCCGACCTCATCGTCGTCACCGGCAACCCGCTCAAGAACCTGCGCGTGTTCCAGTCGTCCGAAAATCTGAAGGTCATCATGAAGGGCGGCCGCGCCTACAAGCAAACGCTGTGAGGCGTAGCCCCCGCCAGCCTGGGCCGGCGTTGCGCTGCCGGTGAGTCGGGTCGACCTATGCGGGAAAGCTCAGGCGCTCGAGGGCATCGCGCAGCCGAGCCTGGAACGCCCGCAGCGCGTCGAGGGATACCGGCGCAAGCAACCCGTCGAGCGGGCGATCGAGCGGAACCTGGCTGATCGCCCAAGCGAGCTGTCCGGGTGTCAGCCCGGCGTCCTTGCGCCGGGCGGCCGGCAGCGCGGCCAGGACGTCGTGACCGGCCTGCTCAAGGCAGAAGAGA
>JBGPXN010000238.1:0-5637 GCA_041492755.1 Methylomirabilia bacterium
ACAATCTCCTTGCGGCTACCGGCCGCGCTCCTGGCAGAGTTGAAAGCGCTGGCCAATCGCCGTGACGTGCCGTATCAGTCACTGCTGAAGGTCTTTCTCGCGGAACGGATTGCCCGTGAGACGGCGGCGGCCAGCGCGCCGGCCAATAACGCCGTCCAGCGGACCGCGCGCTTGCGTCGCTCGCGCTCCGGCCGCTGACCGCAAACGTTGAAACCTCGCTGCCGAAGATCAACAGGTGGAAGTCCACCCAGCGGATCGCGAAGTACTCCTCGAGCAACACGTAGAACATCGCGCCCAGCTAGGCTGGATTATTCTTGAACGCGCACACCGCGATCGACCGGGGGGCACGGCCGGAGCTGGGGGGATGGGGTCCGGGTGACCCATGTCCCGCCACGCGAGACGACGACGTCGCCGGATGGAATGGGAACGGCTCGCCGGTGATCGGTACGCCGTCGGCTGTGGTCAGAGGACCCCGTCCCCCCAGCTCCGACCGTGCCCCCCGGTCGGCGAACGCGTCGCGCGTTCACGAAAAGTCCAGGCTAGAGACGCATGGCTTTCACACGAACACCGAGCCGCCGTCCACCACCAGCGTCTGGCCGGTCATGAACGCGCTATCCGCCGACGCGAGGAACACCAGCGCGCCCTCCAGATCCTCCGGCGTCTCCTCCCGCTTGAACGCGCGCGACTGGAGCACCGCCTGGGCCTGGAAGCCCGTGATGTCGGGGTTGCGGAGCACCGTGTCGCTGAGCGTCAGCCCCGGGGCCAGCGCGTTGACGGCGATGTTCCACTCGCCGAGCTCGCGCGCCAGCGCGCGGGTCATGGTGATGACGGCGCCCTTGGACACGACGTAGTGGAGCAAATGCGCGGTGCCCTTGTGGGCGATGGCCGACGCGACGTTGATGATTCGGCCCGCGCGCCGGGCTTTCATGGAGGGCGCGACGGCCTTGACGCAGTTCCAGATGCCCTTGACGTTGACGGCCATGACGCGATCCCACTCCGCCTCCGGGATCTCCTCGAAGGCGGTGGGGCGGAGCGTGGCGAAGACGGCGGCATTGTTCACCAGCACGTCGATGCGGTCGAAGCGGCGGAGCGTCTCCGCCGCCATGCGCTGGGCGGCCTCGGCCGAGGCGACGTCGGTCGTGGTGCCATGGACCTCACCGTGCGTGGATAGCTCGCGAACCGCCTCGGTTGGATCCACGACGTCGGCCACGACCACGCGTGCGCCCTCCTGGAGGAGGCGGCGCGCGTAGACACGGCCAATGCCCTGCGCGCCCCCGGTGACGATCGCGACCGAGTCCTTCAGCCGCACGCGCCTACTCGCCGTGTGCGCGCAGGCCGCTGCCCGCCGCCCCGGATCTCGGCTGCGCCATCGCCGGGCCTACGCGAGCGTCGCGATCCCCGCCTGCGCGACCTGCTCGTCCTGGTGCGACTGCACGCCCGAGACGCCGATCGCCCCGAGGCAATCGCCCTGATGCAGGATGGGCACGCCGCCCTGGATCGGCAGGTTGTCCGGAAACTTCATGAACGCGGGCCGGTCCTTCACCATGTCCTCCCACGCTTTCGTCGGGCGCCGGGTGACGGCCGACGTGCGCGCCTTGGCCGCCGCGACCTCGGCGGTCAGGGGGCCGGCGCCTTCCATCCGATCGAGCTGCAGGAGGTACCCGCCGTCGTCCACGATGGCGATGGTGACGTTCCACTTGTTCTTCTCCGCCTCGGCCTTGCAGGCGGCCATCATCTTCTGCACGTCCGGGGCGGTGAGCACTTGTCGGCTACGCATGAGTCCTCTCCTTGGATGCAGTAGACCCGGCTGACAGCGGGCAGAGGGTATCACGCGGGCTGGCCGCGGGTGCCGCGGACGGCGGCAACGGCTCTGCTTCGGGCGCGAGCTCAGCAGCGAACGTTCAATCGCGCTGACCCCATGGTAGAGTCGCTACGGGCCGGTGGACCTTTATGAGGAGTTGCGCTCGATCGTCGGCGCCCTGACGACCGCGTCCTCCTGGCCGCCCGGTGGAAGTGGCACAGGGGCGTCTGCGGATTCTCCGACTCCTCAAGTTCGCGGGCGAGGATCTTCTCCCACTCGATCTGCTCGTGCCCATCGATCCAGATCTCGCCCGGCTCCTCGAAGATCGAGCCAGCCGGGACCTCGGTGGACGGTCGGTTCACGTGAGCCTGCGGGTACTGAAGCGGCGTCTTCCTCACATTCCCACCGAGCAGGAGGAGCGGCTGCTCGCCCGATTCGAGGAACTCACCGCCTGCCCGAGCGCCGCAACCGCCGTTGACGTCGAAGCACTCGTCGTCGGCTGGCGCACCTGGTGGCGCGAAAAGCGGATCGCGGACATCACCGCCATGGCGGACCTGATCTCTCGTGAGATCGTCGCGCGCGATCGTTGGCTCGCCACGTACGCGCTGGCTGCGCGCATCGCCGCTCAAGCCCGGTAGCCCGATCGTCTCCCCACGGTTGGCTACGCGGTGCTCGGCATAGCCTTCTGCTCCCGGCCCTGAGAATGCCGCGAAACGGATACAGCCAGACTACCCGTTGTAGAACGCGCGGCCGGCGTTGCGGAGCCACAGGCGCACGAGGTGGCGCTTGCGATCCGGCCAGTCCTGGTAGCCCGTGCGCTTGTGGCCGAGGGTGCGATTGTTGACCCACTGCATCTGGCCGCGCTCGAAGGCGAACTCGGCGTGCATTGCCGGGTCGTTCATTGCCGCCTCGAGCACGGAGAGCGCCTCGCGGCCGGCGTCGTCCAGCGGCACGCCGGCAAGGTCGTGGCCGTTCTTGACCTGGAAGAGCGAGTGGCGCGCGCCGAGGCGGTGGCCGTCCCACTCGAACACCGGGTGCTGCGTGACCATCACGTCGTCGGGCGCGTGCTCGCGCTGACGATCGAAGTAGAACGGTCGATAGAGCCGGCGCAGCCGCTCCGGGTGCTGCCGGCGCATCTGCTCGTGCACGGCGCTGAACGAGACGATGCGGCTGATCCCACCCTCCATCGCGGTCTCCAGGCAGAGCAGCCCCACGTACTCGGGCGGGCACAGGTTGTAGGAGTTATCGGTGTGAAAGTTCTGCTCGACGTTCGTCTGGTCGGGTCGCACGCCGTTGCCCGGCAGGCGGCCGGTGTCGAGCACGTCGTAGACCATGGTGCCGTCCCACTTCTGGGCGACGGGCCGGGCGAGCAGGCGGCCGAGCAGCCAGTGGCAGCAGACCGCTTCGTCGGGCGTGAGCCGGTCGAGCGGCAGGCCATCGAGCACGACGAATCCGACCCCGTGGTCGAGCACGCGCTTGACCTCGCTCATGAGGTGGCGACAGGCCGGCAGCTCGAAGTCGTCGGGCGAGAGCGAGAGCACGGGTAGCGGATTGGCGCGTATGGCGGCGACGGCGGCCAGGAGCTCCTCGAGGCACACGAGGCCGACCCGCCGCCGACCAGCACCCGGCGGCAGCGTCGCGCGCGTCCACGCCTCCGGCGCGTCCATCAGGAACTCCGGGATGAACGTCATTTCGGCCATCGTCGCGCCTCCCGCCCGAAGTCTACCGCGGCGGAAAGGAACGTGCGGAGTGATACGCGGGGCGCTGGCCGAGCGCCGGCGCCCCGCGACGACCGTGGAGACGTTACTGCAGCGGAGAGAAGGCCGCGGGCAGGAGGATCTTGTTGTCCTGGGTGAGCAGGCGATCGCCGCCGCCCGGCGGGGGCCACACGCCCTTCTTGCGCGCGTCGTCCCGGACCTGCATGCGCTGATCCATGCTCGAGTAGGCCCAGATGTGCACGAAGCCGTTGGCCTTGCCGAACTCCACGCCACCGGCGAACACCACGGGCGAGAGCTTCATGCGCTCGGCGATCTTCGACTCCCAGCCCTGCGCCAGCCCGGGAAGCGTGCCCGGCTTCAGCGTGTAGTAGCGCAGCTCGTAGATCGGGCCCATCTTGCCGGGATGCGGCTCGGGGATGAAGCCGAACGGCGTGATGATCTCGGAGCGCATCTCGCGGACGAACTCGGAGATCTTCGGCGGCCAGTTCGCGTCCTTGGACGACTCGGCGCGAATGCGGGCGCGATCGGCGAGATCCTTGTAGCCCCAGATGTGGACGACCTCGTTGAGCGGGCCGATCTCGGTGTGCAGGAAGGCGGTCAGCTCCGAGTACTTCTTGCGGTACTCGTACGCCTCGCCGTAGCGCTTCTCGACTTCGGCCAGACTGCCCGGAGCGATGCGGTAGGTGCGGATCTCGTAAATCACGTTGGGCTCCTTTCAGCGGTGCGGGGTTGCGGTGCTACCGGCGCGCGACACTCTACCACCGTCCGCGGGCCAGTGCTGGTCCGGGAGACGTCGGGTTCGGATTCCGTGTTGCAGCTTTCACAAGGCGCCCGGAGCCGTCCTACAACGTTTCCAGCAGCCCGACCTCCAGCTTTCCCAGCACGCGTTCATAGATCTCTCCCAGCCCGGCCTCGTCCACGCGTTCACCGCGCGCCCGGCGCTCCTCGACCGCTTCGATCAATCGCCCCCGGACGTACTGGCGCGGCGCGGGCGCCAGCTTCGCGGTCAACCGGTTCACGGCCGTCTGGAGGGCGTCGGGCCAGGTCGCTTCGTACGAGGCGCGGTGGCCGCCGAAGTCGAACGGGTGGCACGCTCGGAAGGCCGTCGCGCGCAGCTGCTCGGTTTCGCGCGCGTCGATGCGCCCGTCAACGATCGCCACCCCGTACTCCGTGCGCGCCTGGTCGCGCGAGACGAGTCCGTCGAGGACGTCGGCGAGCACGAGATTCGGATCACGCTCGAACGAATCGCCGTAACCGCCGCCGCCGGCGGTCTGAACGAGCAGCGTCGCGCGCGGGGGCATGCGGATCACGTCGATCTTGCCGAGGGCGGTGCGGGCGCCGTCGATGGTCACGAGCTCCGTGTACCCATTGGCGCCCGGCCGGCCGCCCTCCCGGCCCCACGGCTGGAACGCGTAGCGCTCCATGCCGCGCGCGGTCAGCACGGCCTCGGGCGGCAGCACGGTCAGCGCGTAGTCGAGGCCCATCCCGCCGCGGAACTTCCCGGCGCCGCCGGACTCCGGCCGCAGCGCATAGCGCTCCACCACGACCGGCATGTCGCATTCGAGGACTTCCGAGGGGATGTTCCGATAGAAGCCGGTGTTGAAGTCCACACCGTCGGTGCCGTCCATGGTCGGCCGGCCCCCGGAGCCGCCGACGAGCGGCTGCACGATGCTGACGCGCGAGCGTCCCGTGGTGAACTCGGGCACGGCCAGGAACAGGATCGAGCCCTGCCCGCAGCCGGCGGCCGGGATCCGGTCGGGAATCGCCTGCGCGAGCGCGCCCATGATGACCTCGGCGACCCGGAAGAACGTCGCCTGCCGCGCGCCGCACGGGGCGCCCGCCTCCGGGTTCACGAGGCTCCCGCGCAGCGCGATCATGCGGACCGGGCGCACCAGGCCCGAGTTGTACGTGATGTCCGGATTCACCGAGCGCAGGAAGCCGACCAGGCCGATCACCATCAAGTAGTGGCCGTCCTGGCCGTAGGTCGGGATGTTGAGCGCGGCCCGCACTTGCGGATCGGTCTCGGAGAAATCGAGCGTGAGCTCGCCGTCGTGCGCGGTCAGATCGAGCTTGATCCGGATCGGCCGGCCACCCGGCACCACGTCGCCCTCGAGATAG
>JBGPXN010000203.1:0-8069 GCA_041492755.1 Methylomirabilia bacterium
ACGAGCGGCATCGACGTGCTCGGGCTGGACCGCGGGCGTGGCATCCCGAACATCGCGCGGGCGCTCGAGGACGGATTCTCGACCGCGGGGAGCGCGGGCACCGGCCTCGGCGCGGTGCGCCGGCTCGCGCAGCTTTTCGAGGTCCATTCAGCCGAACGCAACGGGACGGCGCTCCTCGCTCGGATCTGGCCGGAGCAGCCCCCGGCGCCCGCCGGCCGTCGCGTGATCGAATCGGCGGGAGTCACGCGGCCGGCACCGGGCGAGGACGTCTGCGGCGACGCCTGGTCCGTGAAGCATCGCGCCGGGGTCACGACGCTGCTCGTGGTGGACGGCCTCGGCCATGGTGTCGTCGCCGCCGACGCGGCGAGCGCAGCGGTGGCGGCCTTCAACGCGCATTCGCCGGCGCCGCCCGAGGAGCTGCTCGACAGCATCCACGGCGCGCTGCGGGCGACCCGAGGCGCGGCCGCCGCGGTCGCGGAGGTCGACCCGGCGCGCGATCTCGTGCGGTACGCGGGCGTGGGAAACATCTCGGCCGCCGTCCTCAACGCGGCCGGCGCGCGCCACCTGGTGTCGCACAACGGCATCGTCGGTCACACCGTCCGGAAGATCGCCGAGTTCACGTACCCGTGGACGCCCGACGCGCTGCTCGTGCTCCATTCCGATGGGCTGGCGAGTCACTGGCGGCTCGAGGCGTATCCGGGGCTGACCGTCCGGCATCCCGGCCTCGTCGCCGGCGTTCTCTACCGGGATTTCACGCGCGGGCGCGACGACGTCTGCGTGGTCGTCGCCCGCGAGCGGCCGGCGTGATCCAGCCGCTGCTGGTCGTGCACGTGACGTACGAGCCGGACGTGGTCGTCGCCCGCCAGCGCGCGCGGCAGATCGCTCGCCTGCTGGGCTTCGAGGCGCAGGACCAGACGCGGATCGCGACCTCCGTGTCCGAGATCGCCCGCAACGCCGTCAACTACGCGGGCGGCGGGCGGGTGGAGTTCGGCCTCGAAGGCCGCACGGCGCCGCAGGTGTTCCTGATCCGGGTCAGCGATCACGGCCCCGGCATCCGCGGGCTCGACGACGTCCTGGCCGGCCGGTACCGCTCGTCCACGGGCCTGGGACTCGGCATCATCGGCGCGCGGCGGCTCGTGGACCAGTTCCACATCGAGTCGGGCGCGACCGGGACGCGGATCGTGCTGCGGAAGATCCTGGCGCGCACGGCGCCGCTGATGACCGCGGAGCGCCTGGGGGCGCTCACCGATGCGCTCACCCGGGTCGGGCCCGAGAGCCCGCTGGAGGAGATGCGCCTTCAGAACCAGGAGCTGCTGCGGACCCTGAGCGAGCTCAATGCGCGCCAGGCCGAGCTCGAGCGGGTCAACAACGAGCTCGACGACACCAACCGGGGCGTGGTCGCTCTGTACGCCGAGCTCGACGAGCGGGCGGATCATTTGCGGCGCGCGGACGAGCTGAAGTCGCGGTTCCTGTCGAACATGAGCCACGAGTTCCGGACGCCGCTCAACGCCATCCGCGCGCTGACGCACGTCCTGCTCGAGCGCATGGACGGCGACATCAACGCCGAGCAAGAGCGGCAGATCGGGTACATCCGCAAGGCCGCCGAGGAGCTGACGGAGCTCGTCAACGACTTGCTCGACCTGGCCAAGGTCGAGGCCGGCAAGATCGTCATCCGGGCCGCCGAGCTCGAAGTGTCCAGTCTCTTCGGCGCGCTCCGCGGCATGCTGCGACCGCTGCTGGTGACCGACGCCGTCACCCTCGTCTTCGAAGATCCCCGCGAGCTGCCGGTGATGACGACCGACGAGGCCAAGGTCTCCCAGATCCTGCGCAACCTGATTTCCAACGCGCTCACGTTCACCGAGCGCGGCGAGGTCCGGGTCTCGGCGCGGATGACCGACGACCGCGACGCCGTCGTGTTCTCGGTGGCGGACACCGGCATCGGCATCGCGCCCGAGGACCAGGAGCGGATCTTCCAGGAGTTCGGCCAGGTCGAGAATCCGGTCCAGCGCAAGGTGCGGGGCACCGGGCTGGGCCTGCCGTTGTCGCGCCGGCTCGCCGAGCTGCTCGGCGGCCGTCTCACCGTCCACAGCGTCCCGGATGTCGGGTCAACGTTCTCTGCCACCATTCCCGTCCGTTACGCCGGCCCCGGCGCCGAGCCCGAGACGCCGGCGGTCGAGCGGACCATCGCGGCCGCGTCGACCGGCGAGCCGATCCTCGTCATCGAGGACAGTCCCGAAGATCTCCTCGTGTACGAGAAACTCCTCAGGGGCTCCGGGTTTCAGCCGGTGCCGGTGGCGACGGTCTACCAGGCGCGCCAGGCGCTGCGGCAGCTTCGGCCGCGCGCGATCATCCTCGACATGCTGCTGCGCGGGCACGACGCCTGGAAGCTCCTGTCCGAGCTGAAGAGCGACGAGACGACGCGCGACATCCCGGTGCTCGTGATCACCACCGTCGACGACGAAGGCAAGGTGCTCGGGCTCGGCGCCGACGCCTATTGCATCAAGCCCGTTCAGCGGCACTGGCTCCTGGATCGGCTTCGCGAGCTGACCGGGCACGAGCCGATCCGCCGTGTCCTCATCATCGACGACGACGAGGTGTCGCGGTACCTGATTCGCGGCCTGATCGACGACTTCCCGTGCCGCGTGAGCGAGGCCGTCAACGGCGACGACGGTGTGCGCCGGGCCCGCGAAGACCGCCCCGACCTCGTCTTCCTGGATCTCGTCATGCCCGATCGCTCCGGTCACGAGGTGCTCACCGCCCTTCGTGCCGACCCGCACACCGCCGACATCCCGGTCATCGTCATGACGTCGAAGACGCTCACGGACGAGGAGCGCGCCACGCTGGCGCGCGGCGTCCTCGCCGTGGTCGACAAAGGCAGCCCGCGTGACGTCGCCGTCGCGGCGATCAGGTCCGCGTTCGCGCGGGCAGGGCTGCCGGGAGGAGGGGACGCGCCGTGAAGCCCGTAGTGCTGAACGTCGACGACTACGGCCCCGGCCGTTACGCGCGAACGCAGATGCTGCGCGCGGCGGACCTGCTGGTCCGCGAGGCGGCCAGCGCGGCCGAGGCGCTGCGGCTGATCGAAAATGGTGACACCGAGCTGGTGGTGCTCGACGTCAACCTCCCCGACATGAGCGGGCTCGAGGTGTGCCGGCGGCTGAAGTCCACCCCCGCGACCGCGACCATTCCGGTGCTTCAGATCTCCGCCACCTTCACGAGGCCGGCGGACGCGGTGGTGGCGCTCGATGGCGGCGCCGACGCGTACCTCGTCGAGCCGGTCGAGCCCGGGGTCCTCATCGCGACGGTGAAGGCGCTGCTCCGCGCGCGGCGCGCGGAAGTGGCCCTGCAGCGCGCGGCGGACGAATGGCAGGCGACGTTCGACACGATCGGCGACGGGGTGGCGATCGTCGACGCGAGCTGCCGTCTGGTCCGGTGGAACGCCGCGTTCGCGCGATTGTTCGGCGCGCCCACGTCCGATCTCACCGGTGTTTCCGCGAGCGCGTTGTGGCAGGAGAGGGCCGCCGGGTGGAGCGGTGCACCGCCGGAAAACGGTTCCGGCGATCGGGTGCTGGAGCTGGCCCGCGCGGGCCGATGGTTCCGCGTCAGCATCCATCTTATGAAGGACGGCGGCAGCGTCTGCGTGGTTGCTGACGTCACCGAGGGCCGCCGCGCGGACGACGAGCGCCGGCGGCTGCTCGCCCAGGAACAGGCCGCCCGCGCCGACGCCGAGGCGGCGAATCGCGCCAAGGACCATTTCCTCGGCGTGGTCTCCCACGAGCTCCGGATGCCGCTCACGCCGATCCTGGGCTGGGCCCGCATCTTGCGGACGGCGACCGTGGACCCCGACACCCGGGCCCGCGCGCTGGACGCCATCGAGCGCAGCGCCCGACTGCAAGCGCGGCTGATCGAGGACCTGCTCGACGTTTCGCGGATCATCGCCGGCAAGCTGGCCCTGGAGTTCCGGCCCGTGACGTTGAACGACGTCGTCGACGCCGCGGTCGAAGCCGCGCGGCCGGCGGCGGCGGCCAAGAGCGTGCGCATCGACGTCACGGCAGGCGACGCGATTGGACCCGTGATGGGCGATCCCGGCCGGCTTCAGCAGGTGGTGGCTAACCTGGTCTCCAACGGCGTCAAGTTCACGCCCCCCGGCGGGCGCGTCGACGTCTCGGTGACGCAGACGTCGGCGGAGGCGGTGATCGCGGTGCGCGACACGGGGCGGGGCATCGCGCCCGAGGTGCTGGCGCACGTCTTCAACCGGTTCTGGCAGGCGGAGCCCGACGCATCCCGACGACACGACGGCCTCGGACTCGGGCTCACGATCGCACGGCACCTGGTGGAACTGCACGGCGGGTCGGTCACCGCGGGCAGCACCGGCGTGGGCGAGGGCGCCGAGTTCACGGTCACACTCCCGCTGGCGGAACCACCCGCGGTTGCGCCGACCCCGGCCGGCGGGGACCCGGAGCACGACGTCGCACCGGACGTGCTCCGGGGAGTGCGGGTGTTGCTCGTCGAGGACGAACCGGATGCGCGCGACGTGCTTCGAGAGGGACTGGAGGCCTTCGGCGCCGAGGTCACCGCCGTCGAGTCCGGCCTGGCCGCGCTCGACGTCATCGGCTCCGTGCAGCCGCACGTCGTGCTCAGCGACATCGCGCTCCGGGACGTCGACGGCTACGAGCTGGTGCGCCGCCTTCGCCAGCGGGGCGCCCACGACGGCGGCGACACCCCGGCCGTCGCGCTCACCGGCTACGCGCGCCCCCAGGATCGCGCGCGCGCGCTCGCCGCCGGCTTCCAGGCCCACGTGGCCAAGCCGGTGGACCCGGACACGCTCGCCGCGGTCATCGCGAGTTTGGTGTAGTCGAAGCCGGCGCTGGAACCCGCGTTATCGGGCGCGGGCGGCGAGGATCGCTTTGGCCATCAGCCGGCTGCCCTCGTAGCACTTCTCGGGCGACTCGTAGCTGAAGGCCAGGCGGATGAACTCGTGACCGCCGCCCTGCGGGAAAAACGGGGGGCCCGGCGTGTACTGCACGCGCGACTCGACGGCGCCGGCGGCGAGACGTCGGGGATCGGTCCCCGCCGGCAGCCGGATCCAGACGAAGAACCCGCCTTCCGGCCGGCTGATCACCGTGTCGGTGCCAGCCAGCACCTCGTCGAGCCCGCGCAGCATGGCATCGCGCTTGGCGCGATAGACGTCGATGAGCCGGTGGACGTGCTCGACCATGTGATCGCGCATGTACCAGGTCGCCACGCGTGACATGTACGGGCCCACCCCGCCGCCGAAGAGGAAGCCCTGGAAGGCCGGGATCATCTCGCGGGGCGCGCACAGCCAGCCGAGCCGGACGCCGGCGCCGAGAATTTTCGACAGCGTCCCCGCGCGGATCACGCGGCGGTTCTGGTCGAGCGCGTAGAGGGGCGGGAGCGTCTCGCCCTCGAAGCGCAGCTCGCCATAGGCGTCGTCTTCGACGATCAACGTGTCGTACTCGTCGGCCAGCCGGATCAGCTCGTGCCGGCGCCGGAGCGACTGCGACGGGCCCGCGGGGTTCTGGAAGTTCACGATCGTGTAGATGAGCTTGCAGCGGCGACCTTGCCGGCGAAGCATCTGGAGCCGCTCGCGCACGGCGTCGGTGACGATGCCTTCGTCGTCCACGGGAACGTCCAGGATCTCCGGGCCGTGACGCCGGATCGTGTTGAGCGAGCCCGCGAACGTGGGCGCCTCCAAGATCACGGGATCGCCGGGATCGACGAAGGCGCTGAAGGCGAGCGACAGCGCGTGGCCGGAGCCGTAGGCGACCACGATGTTCTCCGGCTCGACCTTGAACTTCTCGAACCGCTCGTACTTCTCGCACACCAGCTCGCGCAGGCCCCGATAGCCCTGCGGCTCGCCGTAGGTCATGGCCTGGGCGCCTTCGACCTTCATCATGCGCGCGGTCGCCTCGACCATGCCGTCGTAGGGGAACGACGCGGGATCGGGGAGGCCGCCCCCGAACTCGTAGAGTGGGTTCACCCCCGGGCGGGGTGTCCACATGGGGGCCCCCCAGCTGATCCGGGCGCGAACGGACAGCAGGGACTCGAAGTGCTCGCGGGCTGGCGTAGTCATGCCGGATAGCATACAGCGGCCATCGTCGCGAAGGCGAGCCACCGGCGCGGCTTTGCCAGCGTCACCGGGTGCTTCCGATGATTGCGTCCACCGCGGCCTCGAGCGTGCGGGCCGCGATGGCGAACCGCTCCTCGATCGTGGCCACGGTCCGCTCGTCGCCGGCAAGCGCCGTCTCGAACAAGGTGGCCTGCCGCATCGACTCGGCCGGCGCGGGGCCGCCACGCAACGTGCGGGCCGCGACGAAGCGCCCGGGATCGAGCGCCGCGCGGATGGTGGCGGCGTCGAGCCCGGCCGGCTGGCCATGGTAGAGCTGCGCGGCTTCGTCGAGCAGGGCCGGGGTGACGTCGCCGGGGCCGAGGCCGCGCTCCTCGGCCAGTCGCACGACGACGCCGACGATCTGGTGGGCCGTGCGCCAGGGCAGGTCGCGCGTTCGGACCAGCGCACCGGCCAGATCGGTCGCGGTCGCCCAGTGCCGCCACGCCTGCTCGCGCATGTGCTCCTTGCGGATGCCGAGCGCGGGCAGCAGCTCGCAAAACCAGCCGAGGTCGCGCACGCAGTTGTCGGCGACACGCCAGAGCGCGTCGAGCGCGTAGTACCGCTCCTGCACCGGCAGCCCGGTCGGTCCCTTGAGCGCGTGATAGGACGTCACCACGCAGCCGAGCGCTTCGGCGGCGCCGCCCTTGACCTCGGCGGGCCCGATCACGTTCTTCTTCTGCATCATGATCGACGACGTGTTGCAGAACCGGTCCGGGACGTCGACGAAGTGGAACTCGCTCGTGCTCCAGAGGATGAGGTCGTCGGCCCACTTGGCGAGCGAGTGATAGAGGATGGCGATGGCCATGGGCGTTTCCAGGCTGTCGTCGGTCGTCAGCTCGAGGATCGCGTCGGCGCAGTTCTCGTGCACGCCGTCGAAGCCCAGCAGCTCGGCCGTGCGCGCGCGGTTCACGGGGAAGTCCGAGCCCACCATGATGGCCGCGCCGGCCGGGGACAGGTTCACACGCCGGAACGCGCCGTGGATGCGCTCGAAGTCGCGCGCGAGCGTGGCCACCCACGACAGCCAGAGATGCGCGAGCGTCATGGGCTGCGCGTGCTGGCCGAAGCTGTAGCCGGGCAGGATGGTGTCGGTGTGCGCGCGCGCGAGGTCGAGGAGCACGCGCCGGAGCCGGTTCACCCCGCGCATGACGCGGAGCAGATGCTCGCGCTCGAGCACGTTGATTCCCACCGAGCTCAGGTCCCCCGAGCTGCGCGCGAGATGCAGCCGGCCGCCGACGTCCTCGCCGAGGACGCGGATCAGATACTGCTCACCCGAATGGAGGCCGCCGCCGACCTTCGATCGGACCTCGGGCACGCCCTGCTTCTCCATCTCGCGGAGCGCGCGGAGAATGGCCGCGCCGGCGTCGCGCGCGAGCAGGCCTTCCTCCACCAGCATCACCGCGTGCGCCTTGTCGAACGCGTGCATGATCGGCTGCATCGGTTGCGTCCGGCCCGCGTAGAGCTGGCCGAGGCTGGGCAGCATCTCCTCGGAGAGCCGGATGCCGGCCGTACGAAAGCCGCGATAGTCCTGCGCGCTTTGCTTCAACATGTCGGTGAGTCCTCCGGCGCCGGGTGCGGCGCGGCGCCCATGATAGACCAACCGACGGCCCGCGATGCGGCCGGGCGGCCGGCGCCGCGAAGGAGAGACGATGCATCCAGCCGACGCTGAGTCCGAATCCGGAGCCTCGTCGCGCGTTTCGCGAACGCGTTCGACCTCAAGGACTGGGACGCGCTCGAGCCCTGTCTCGCCGAGTCCGTCTACCGCGTCCTCGATACGCATTGCCTCTACCTTCTCGAGCTGTCGAAGTCGGCGGTGGGTTGGCGGATCTCGTCGATCACCCAGAACGTGCTCTGGAGCGATGGGGACCCCGCCATTCATTCCGGGATCGTCACGCGGTGACGCATTGACAACCTTTCGGTCCGGCCATACTGTCCGCTCGACGGG
>JBGPXN010000252.1:0-5007 GCA_041492755.1 Methylomirabilia bacterium
CCATGGACTACGAGGTCGACGTCGAGGGTGGCCTCCGCCTGCGCGTGACCGGATCGACGAACGCGCGCTTCACGCCGGGCGAGCCCGTCCTGCTCACCGCGCCCGCCGAGGCCTGCGTGCCCCTGACGGAATCGACGGGCTAATAACTCCAACCTCAGAGCCCGCTCACCGCGGTGCCTCACTCCACGAGCAAGCACACCGCTTGCGGCGTCGCCAGCTGCGCGGCTACCGTCTCCACGCACATGAGGTAGACCGCGTCACGGTCGTGCTGGCGGTAGCCGACCGAGAGGTCGCCGCCGATCGTGATGACCAGATCGCCGCCGCGCGTCGACACCAGGGCGCCCGGCTCGCGCATTGCGTTCGAGCGGTGCACGCCCGCGAGGATGTGCGCGAGCTGTTTGGACGTCGGGTATCCGCCCTGGTCCACCGTCTGGTGGTACATGTAATAGCCGCGGGGCGGCAGCACGGCCTCGTACGGCCCGGGAACGCCGAGCGCGTCCAGCGTCTCCACCGCCTTCAGCAGGTCCGCCAGCATCGCGCCGGGCTTCGTCCAGTCGTGCACCTGCACGCGCGGCGAGTCCTTGCCCGTCAGCAGTCCCGAGCCCGCGGGCTCACCGTAGAACACGAGCAGGTCCTCGGCGATGGCGACCTGCCGGGCGGCCGCCTCCGCCGGCTCCGTGTCCAGCGAGGGTGCGCCGCGCTCGAAGCCTTCGATCGCCGACCACGCCATCGTGAAGTCGGCGCGGATCTCGGCGAGCAGGACCACGTCGGGCAGGCACACCGAGGCGCGATCATTCGACGCCTGGCACGGCGGCATCGTCCCCACCCGCACGCCGACCGTCTCCCAGCCCCTGGGGCCGTCGAACGTGGCGACGCGGCGCGCGGACAGGACGTGGCGCGCGGTCTGGGCGACGGCCTCGTCGAGGGCGGTCCAGACGCGGTCGGACAGCGGGGCGAACGGGCGACGCAGGTAATCCATCAACGACCTCCGCGAAGCGAGCCGATCGTGGGCCGCGGTGACGCCGAACTGCGGCTGCCGTTGCCGTCGGCGCCGCCCTCCGCCGCGTCCTCGCGCTCGACGATCGAACCGGACGTGAAGAGATAGGGCCGGAGCTTGCCGTCGAACGTGGGATTCCGGCGCCGGATCCACTCGAGCACCATGGCGGCGTGCTCCATCTCTTCGTCCCGGTTGTGGCGCAGGATCGCGCGGAGCTCGTCGTCGTGGGCCACATCCATCCGCTGCTGGTACCAGTCGATCGCCTCCAGCTCCTCCATGAGGCTGACGACCGCCCGGTGCATGTCACGGGTCTCGGGCTTGAGATGCTCTTCCCTCTCGTGGAAACCCTCGGAGGCCATCCGCCACTCCTGGACGCAGTGCTCGCCGCTCGGCGGCAGTCGAGATCGATGCAGCCGCGATACCATCGACCGCGCGGTCCCGTCCGCGGGCGGCGACGGATTCGGGACGGGCGGCGACGGTTCAGGCGACGGTTGGCGGGATCGAGTGCTGAGCCGATCGAGCGGAATGTAGAACGTGCTACTCCCAGGGCGGGACGATGGACATCGGCAGCTCGAGCAGCGTCGGGCCGTCGGCGGCGAACGCGCGTAACAGCGCCCTCGGCAAGGCGGCCGGGCCGGCCAGGCGCTCGCCCGTCATGCCGAACGCGTGCGCCAGTGCGGGGAAGTCCGGGTTGGCGAGGTCGGTCTCGCCCCAGCGGCCGTAGAACGTTTCCTGTAACCATTTGATGGCGCCGAAGCGCCCGTCGTTCACCACCAGGAACACCACCGGGAGCTTGTACTTCACGGCCGTGGCCAGCTCGTTGACGGAGTACATGAAGCCACCGTCCCCGGCGATGGCGATGACCGGCCGATCCGGGCACGCGATCTTCGCGCCGATCGCCGCCGGGACCCCGTAGCCCAGGCAGGCCGAGCCGGCCGGATACAGGAACGTCCGCGGTTGCACGACAGGGAACCGCCACTCCATCCAGTACGTGAGCCCGGTCTGGTCGTTCGCGACGATCGTGTCGTCGGGCAGCGCGGTTCTCAGGGTTTCGATCACTCCGGCGATCTCGGCGCTGTAGCGCGGCCCGCCCTCGGCACGCCGGGCCGCCAGCCACTCGCGATCCCAGTCGCTCCGAGCTGGTACCGACCCCAGCGCTTCGAGCAGCCGCGCGAGCCCGTCCTTGGCGTCGCCCACGATCCCGACGTCGGCCTTGAAGACGCGGTCGATGACGGCGGGGTCGAGGTCGAGATGCACGAGCACCTGCCCCGGCCCGAGCGCGACGTTGAGCTTCTCCGTCGACCGATGGCCGAACTTGCAACCGACGGCCAGGATGACGTCGGCCGTACGCAGGACGTCCGCGGTGCGGCGCCGATCGGGGAACACACTCTGGAAGCGCGGATCGCGCTCGCTGATCGCGCCGCGCCCCGTCACGGTCGCGATCACCGGCGCGTCGAGCCGCGCGGCCAGCGCACGCAGCTCCGTCTCCGCCCCCGCGGCGATGACCCCGCCGCCGGTGAGGATCAGTGGCCGGCGTGCGTCGGCGAGCCGGCGCGCGCCCTCCTCGACGTCATGGACGTGGCAAGGCGGGCGACGTCCGTGCCCACCCGGTTGGGGCAACGCCTGGGCGCGTGCGGCGAGCAGATCGTTGGGGATCGAGAGCACCATCGGACCCTGACGGCCCGAGCGCAGGAGATCGAACGCGGTGTGCACGGCGGCCGCGATCGCCGCGGTCTCCCCCACCTGCTCGGCCCAACGGGTAACCGGCCGGAAGCAGTCGATCTGGTTGGGGACCTCGTGCAACGCCTCGAGCCCGCGTCCCACCAGATGCGACGCGATGTCCGACGCGACGACGACCACCGGCACCGAGGCGGAATAGGATTCGGTGAGGGGCGTCAGCGTGTTGGTCGCGGCGCAGCCGGTCGTGACCGTGACCACCCCGGGTCGGCCGGAGGCGCGCGCATACCCATCGGCCATGAACGCCGAGCCCGCCTCGTGGCGGGTCAGCACGTGACGGATGTCGGACTGCTTCAAGAGAGCGTCGTAGATCGCGAGGTTGTGCACGCCCGGAATGCCGAACACGTGCCGCACGCCCTCGGCCCGCAACGCCTGCACGACCCATTCGCCACCGGTCAGCGAGACCGGCGTGCTCATGCCGGCGTCACGCTGCGATCGATGACCACGTCCACGACGCTCGGTCCGGGATGACCGAGGCACGCGCGAAGCACGTCGCCGAGATCGCCCGGCTTCTCCACGCGCTCCGCGCGGGCACCGAGCGCGCGGGCCAGCGCGACGTAGTCGACGAGCGGATCCACCAGGTCCATGCCCGGGAAGATCCCGCGCTTGGCCGACGGCAGGCCGAGCGTCATCATCCCGCCCTTGAGGATCGCGTACGACGAGTTGTTGGCCACGACGTACGTGATCGGCAGTCGATAGTGGGCGGCCGTCCACAGCGCCTGCGGCGCGTACATGACCGAGCCGTCGCCGATGGTGACGACCACCGGACGATCGGGACATGCCAGCTTGATCCCGACCGCGGCGCCCATCGCCCAGCCGAGCGTGCCGGTCTTCGAGCCGTAGAACGACCCGGGAGCGCTGAACGGCAGGTGGCGAAGCACGTGGGCGAGCGAGCTGGCCGACTCGTCGACGACCACCGCGTTCGCGGGCAGCAGCGTCGCCAGCGTGCGCATGAGATACGCGGGTGAGATCGGCGTGCGCTCGCGTTCGCCGTCGGCGGCGCTCTGCAGCCGGGCCACCGTCTGGGCGCGGCCCTGACCGATGGCGGCCCCCCGCTCGCGTGCCGCGGCCCGCGCGCCCGCGCTCATGCGGCTCGCGACCGCGGAGGTGAGCTCCGCCAGCGTCGCCCTGGGATCGGCGACGATCCCCAGCGACACCGGAATGCTTCGCCCGACCTCCCAGGCATCGTCGTCCACCTGGATGACGTTCAGGCCGCGCGGGAACGGCTCGCCCTCGGAGTGCAGGAACCAGGTGAAGACGTTGGCGCCGACGATGAGCACCGCGTCGGCGCCATCCAGCGCCTTGCGGATCGCGGCCGGCGCCGGATACAGGCCGCCACGCCAGAGCGCGTGGGTCCCCGGGAAGCTCGTGCGCCGGTACACGGGCTCGCCGTGCACACGCGCGCCGATCGTCTCGGCGAGCGCGGTCAGCTCGGTGACGGCGCCCGCGCGCGCGACGCCGTCGCCCGCGATGATGACCGGCGCCCTGGCGCCCGCGAGGATCGCGGCGGCACGCTCCACCGCGGACGCTTCCGGCCGCGAGCGGCTGAACACCGCCGGCGGCGCCGTTCCCGCGTCATCGACGACAGCGGTCATGAGATCCATCGGCAGCGACAGGAACACCGGTCCCATGGGCGGCGTGAGCGCGACTTTGATCGCCCGGCGCAGGATGGGGGCCGCGTCTTCCGCCCGGTGGATCTCGCACGCCCACTTGGCCAGCGGCTGCGCCATGCCGACGAGATCACCGGCCAGGATCGGCTCGTCCATCAGGAGGCGCGTATCCTGTTGTCCCGCGGTGAGGATCAGAGGGCTCTTGGCGCGCCGCGCGTTGTGGAGGATCGCCAGTCCGTTGGCGAGGCCGGGTGCCACGTGGACGTTCGCCACACCGACGGTGCCGGACGCCTGCGCGTAACCGTCCGCCGCCGCCACCGCAGTCGCCTCCTGCAGCGCGACGATGTATTCGAGGCGCGAGTCCGGCAGCGCATCCAGGAACGTCAGCTCGGTGGTGCCGGGGTTCCCAAAGAGATAGCGGACGCCCGCGGCGCGAAGGACTTCCATGAGGACGGCGGCAACTTGCATGGTGCGGAGGATACTACCGGAAGAGCCGGCCGACGAGGGAGCGAGATATCACCGCTGAGTCAGTGCCGCCGATCGCCTTGCGTGTCTAGATTGACCGAAACCATTCCTCGTTCACGGTGACCTGCTCAATCATGGCTACGTCAATACCTAGACGAAGTTCTCTGAGCTTCTCTATTAGGGTCTCGCGGTCAACTA
>JBGPXN010000313.1:0-2478 GCA_041492755.1 Methylomirabilia bacterium
GGCATCTCCGCCTTCAGCACCGCGGGCTCGGGGCGCTGCTCGTCGTAGGCGTAGGTGCGGAACTTGCCGAAGTCCTTCGGCGTCCAGCCCTTGTACCGCACGGCTTGCCGCCGGCCGTCGGGCAGCGTGGTGACGTTCCCGCGCGCCTCCGGAATGGCCCGGGTCGTCCATGGGGGAACGCCCGCGTAGTCCGGCGGCGTGTGGGGAACCGTCGTCGCCGTGCCCATCCCATTGGTCGCGGCCGCGCAGCCCGCGACGACGAGGGCCAGGCCGAGCCAGCGCACCGCGCATGGGCGCATCATCGTCGATCCCCGCCCGGCGTCCGGGATCCGCTTCACGAGAACTTGACGTCGGCGGTCCCCTCGTACTTGCCGCCGGTGGTGTCGGTGAACGTGATCTTGAGCTGTCCGGGATCGGTGGCCTTGAACGTGAACGAGAAGAACGGGTTCTCGCTGACGCTCTGGGTGGTGTCGAACGTGGCCACCGTCTTGCCGAGGTAGGTCACGGTGACCTTGTTGATGTAGTTGTAGTTCTTCTGGATGACCTTGCCGTCCTTGTCGCGCTCGATCCGCTCCATGGGGTGGATCACCAGCGTCCGCACCCGAACCACTTCGCCGGGCTTGATCGTCGACGGCACTCGCACGCGCACCTTGCCGATGTCGCTCATGGCTGCCCCCTATCCGCCGCAGCCGCCGACGGTGACCTTGACCTCGCGCTTCACCTGCAGCAGCGTCCCGTCGCTCTGCTCGACGATGGCGCGCACGTCGGTGGTCTCGCCCAGGCGGACGTTGGCCCCCATGTAGGCCTGGCCCGCCTCGGGGGACAGCGCCACCCGCGTGACGATCGGAATCCGGTTCTTGTCAGCGACCACGTAGATGTGCTTCACATAGTTCGTGGGCGTCATCGGCGAGTTGACCTCGACCGCCACCGGCACGACGGCGCCGTTCTCGGCGATGAGCGGGACCTCGAGCTTCACCATCCCCGCCCCGTCCTTCATGGGCCGGCTCCCGAACACGCGCTTGAGCGCGTCCTGCACACTCTCCTGGGCGCCGAGCTGCTGACCTTCGGCCGCCTGCGGGCGCCCGAAGGTCAGCCCGCCGGCGACCGCCGCCGCGCCGAGCGTGCCGAGCGTTCCCAGCACCCACCGGCGAGTCACGACATGATCCTTCATCACGTGCTCCTCCTCCTCGGTCTCTGTCTCGTCGGCGCCACGCTCGTGGCGCCGGGTCTCGTCGCGTCCATCCCGGCCATCACCGCCCGCGCCGTCGAGTATCCCGGCAGCGAGGGCGAGATGCCGGCGAAGCTCTACACGCCGGCCGAGCCCGGGCGCCGGCCCGCCGTCCTCGTATTACACACCGTGGCCGGTCCGGGCCCAAATGTCGAGGCGTTCGCCGCGGACCTCGCCGCCGCCGGGTACGTCACCATGACGCCGGACGTCTTCAGCCTGCACGACTTCGGGCCCGACGGCCGGGTGGACCATCCCCTCATCCTGAAGGACGCCGAGGGCGCGCTCAACTTTTTGGCCACCCAGCCCAGTGTCGATCCGATCCGCCTCGGTGTCGTCGGTTTCTCGTTCGGCGGCCGGCTGGCCGTGATCCTGGCCAGCCTCGCCCCCGATCGCGTTCGCGCCGTCGTCGCGTACTACGCGGTGACGTCGCACCCGGCGCTGGGCCGTCCGCTCGCCGGGCGCGCGGCGACGGCGCAACCGCTCACCCAGCGCGTCCCCGCGATCCGCGCACCCATCCTGATCCACCACGGGGACGCCGACCGCAACGTGCCGGTGGCCCAGGCGCGCCTGCTCCACGACGCGATCGTGGCCGCGGGCAAGGCAAGCACCCTTCACACGTACCCCGGCGCCGACCACCTGTTCAACTTCAGCGTGGGTCCGGAAGTGAACCATCACCCCGAGGCCGCCCGCCTGTCCTGGCAACGGACGCTGGCCTTCCTGGATCAACACCTGAAGCCGGGCCGCTGATCCCCGCCCCGGGTCGGTCCAGCGCGTCGTCGAGATGTCGGCGTCCCGTCATTCCCGGGCAGGGCCCGTGTTCTGACAGGGGCGTCTAGCTCACCTCGCTGCCCTGGTGGGGCACCACACTGCTCACGGCGCGGGGCAGCCCAGAACGCGGTCGTCGTCAGGAGACGAGCATTCCCCGCGAATCCACGCGCTCGCGTTCTGGTCCCCGCGTTGCTCCGTCGATGAGGCGATGCCGACTCTTGCACGTCCCCCGCATTGCGCCGGCTGGCTTCCACGCCAGCCATCGGAAGCGAGCGTCTGTCGATCTCGGCAAGCGCGGCCGCCGGTAGCGGCGCTGGACTCGCTCACGGGCCACTCGCGGGCGCCTCCTCGATCGCGCTGCTCCTCGCATCGGTCCGACGACTTGGTCATCACCGGGCTCGCTGAGGCTGGTGAGCGCTATTGGTTCCTGTCTGCCGGGCGCCCGGCGGACGCGCCCTTGCCCGGTCCGGTTGGGGGCGCTA
>JBGPXN010000187.1:0-9077 GCA_041492755.1 Methylomirabilia bacterium
GAAGGCGTGAGCCCGACGCTGGAAGAGGCGAGCCAGACGCTCGGCGCGCGCCCGGGCCAGGTGTTCCGCACCGTCTCGCTGCCGCTGATGGCGCCCGGGCTGGCCAACGCCTTCCTGGTCGGGTTCATCGAGAGCATCGCCGACTTCGGCAACCCGCTGGTGCTCGGCGGCAACTTCAACGTGCTCGCCACCGAGGTCTACTTCGCCCTCGTGGGCGCGCAGTACGATCAGGGCCGGGCCGCGGTGCTCGCGATCATCTTGCTGATGCTCGCGCTGGGCGCGTTCTTCGCCCAGCAGCGATTGCTGCGCGGCCGGGCCTACACGGCCGTGACCGGCAAAGGCGATTCCGGAATCCCGGCGGCGCTGCCCCGTCCGCTCGTGCGCGCGCTCGTCGTGATCGCCGGGCCGTGGCTGCTCTTCACCGTCGTGATCTACGGGATGGCGCTCGTCGGCGGGTTCGTGGCCGTCTGGGGCCGCGACCACTCGTTCACGCTCCGCCACTTCGCCAAGGCATTCGGGGTCGAATGGACCTCGGCCGGCCTGCTGTGGACCGGCGGTGCCTGGACGTCGCTCTGGAACACGCTCCGCCTCGCCACGATCGCCGCGCCGCTCAGCGCCGCCGTCGGGCTGGTGACCGCGTACCTGCTGGACCGGACGCGTTTCACCGGACAGCGCGCCTTCGAGTTCGGCACGCTCCTGAGCTTCGCGGTGCCGGGCACGGTCATCGGCGTGGCGTACGTGCTCGCCTTCAACGTGCCTCCCATCGAGCTGACCGGGACCGGCATCATCATCGTGCTGTGCCTGGTCTTCCGGAACATGCCCGTCGGCGTGCGCGGCGGACTGGCGACGCTGAAGCAGATCGACCGGTCGCTGGACGAGGCCTCGAGCACGCTCGGCGCCGGCGGGGCCACCACCGCGCGGCGCGTGCTCTTGCCCCTGATCAAACCCGCCGTCGTGGGCGCGCTCGTGTACGGCTTCGTTCGCTCGGTGACCACCGTCAGCGCGGTGATCTTCCTCGTGTCCGGCGACACCGACATGGCGACCACGTACATCATCGGCCGCGTGGTCAACGGCGACTACGGCGTGGCCATCGCGTACTCGGCCGTGCTCATCGTCATCATGGTGGTGGTCATTCTGGTCATCCAGCGGCTGGTCGGCGTCCGCGTCGTCGCGTCGCGGGCGGCGGAAGGCGCCTCGTGAGCGCGGCGCCCGCGGCGGGGCGGATCGAGCTGCGTGCCGTGAGCAAGCGCTACGGCGCCGCGCTCGCGGTGGATCGCGTCTCGCTGACCATCGACGCCGGCGCGCTGGTGACGCTGCTGGGGCCGTCGGGGTGCGGGAAGACGACCACGCTGCGGTTGATCGCGGGACTGGAGACGCCGGACGCCGGGCAGGTCCTCATCGGCGGCCGCGATGTCATTGCGCTCGCGCCGGCGGCGCGCAACGTCAGCCTGGTCTTCCAGTCCTACGCGCTCTTCCCGCACCTGAGCGTGCTCGACAACGTGGCGTACGGGCCGCGCGTCCGTGGGGTTCGTCCCCCGGCCGCCCACGCGCGGGCGCGCGACACGCTCGCGCTCCTCGGCCTCACCGGGCTCGAAGCGCGCCTGCCCGCCCAGCTCTCCGGCGGCCAGCAGCAGCGCGTCGCGCTCGCCCGCGCCCTCGTCCTCGAGCCGGCCGCGCTGCTGTTCGACGAGCCGCTCTCCAACCTCGACGCGCGCCTGCGCCGACGCGTGCGGGACGAGATCCGGGCGCTCCAGCGCCGGCTCGGGGTGTCGGTCGTCTACGTGACGCACGACCGGGAAGAGGCGCTCGCCGTGTCCGACCAGATCATCGTCATGGACGGCGGACGCCTCGTGGAGCAGGGGACGCCCGCCGACCTGTTCAACGCGCCGCGCACGCGCTTCGTGGCCGACTTTCTCGCCGAAGCCAACATCGTGGCGGGGCGGCTCCTCGGGACGAATGGCGAGCTGGGCGACGTGGACGTCGCCGGCCACGCCGTGCAGGTGCCGCACCGGGGGCATGCGATCGGCCAGGTGACGGTGGCCATCCGGCCCGACGCCCTCGCGCTGCATGCGCCCGACGGCCGCGGAAAGATCGCGGGACGGATCGTCCGCGCCACCTTCGTGGGCCGCGTGATGGAGTACACGATCGAGACCGCCGCCGGCGAGCTGCTTGCCATCGTGCCCGCCATGGACGACGCCCTCGCGCCCGGCCAGCGTGTGAGTGTGTCGCTGGGCGCGCGCGGCGTCGCGCTCGTCCACTGACGCCGGTCCATCCGCATCAATCGTCGCTGATCGTCAGGCCGCTCCCGGCCTCGTGCCCATCGCTCGCGCCGCAGCCTGCTCGCCGGTTCCTCAGGGCAGCGGCTCGAGCTGGATCCGCGTTCCGACCACGGTGCCCGCAGCGCTGAACACGACGTTGCCGTTCGCGTCGCGCGCCTCGATGATGGCTAACACCGAGCGCGTCGGCCGGCCGTCTTCCAGGTCTCAGAGGTCCAGAGTAGACTAGCCGCGATGGATGCGATGATCGAGAGCGCCGAGACTCTGCCCGATGCCGATCAG
The DNA here is from genome assembly GCA_041492755.1 of Methylomirabilia bacterium. Classification (GTDB taxonomy): domain Bacteria; phylum Methylomirabilota; class Methylomirabilia; order Rokubacteriales; family CSP1-6; genus JBGPXN01. The sequence goes on from JBGPXN010000187.1 coordinate 2,559, forward strand.
CGGGTCGTGCTGAGCGGTGTCACCTGGGCGCAGTACGAGGCCCTCCTGGCGGTATTCGGCGACGACCAGCCGGGCATCCGGACGGCCTACCTGGAGGGCCAGCTCGAGATCATGAGCCCGTCGCGCCAGCACGAGCACATCAAGACTGTGGTGGCCCGGTTGGTGGAGCTGTATGCGCTCGAGCGGGACATCCCGCTGAACGGCCTCGGCTCGACCACGTTTCGCAAGGTCGCCCGGGAGCGGGGGTTCGAGCCCGACGAGTGCTACTGCGTCGGCGAGGACAAGGAATTCCCGGACATCGTCTTCGAGGTCGTTCTGACGAGATGGGGGGTCGATCGCCTGGCCATCTACGAGGGGCTCGGGGTGGCGGAAGTGTGGCTCTGGCGTCGGGGCGCGTTCGAGCTCTATCAACTGACGCCGACCGGCTACACGCGGCGCGAGCGAAGCGCGCTCCTCCCCGGCATGGACTTCGCCCGGCTCGTGCCCCTCGTGGGGATGCGCGATCAGACGCTGGCGGTACGCACGTTCCGCGACATGCTGCGCGGCGAAGTGTAGTCCGGCGCGGCGCGTCTTCGTCTTCCTCCACGGCCTCCAGCACATCATCGGCACGGTCCGGGAGTTCGCCGACGCGCTCATCACTCCTTTCGTCGGGTGGCGTGACGACGCACGAAGACGGCGACCTCGGCCTTGGTGATGCGGCCCTCCGCCACGCCCAGCACGAGCTGGGTGAGATCGCCGTCGGGGACCTCGAGTCGCAGCTCGTTCAGGCCCAGGAAGACCAGCATGGCCATGAGCCCGGTGCGTTTGTTGCCGTCGACGAACGGATGATTCTTGACGAGATGGAACAGGTAGGCGGCGGCCATCTCTTCGAGGGTCGCGTGCAGGAACTGACTACTGAAGGTGGCCGCCGGCATCGCCAACGCTGACTCCAGAAGCCCCACGTCACGGATGGAAGGCGAACCTCCGTAGCGCTCGATCTGGTCGGCGTGGAGCGAGAGCACCTCGTCGAGGGTGAGAAACTTGGCGCGCACTACTCCGCGAGCCGCCGGAAGACACCGCCGTATCGCGCGTGCGCCTCGGCGGCGATTCCTTTGATCCTGGCGGTCCGCCGGCGGGCACGCACGGGCGAGATGACGATCACCTCGCCGTTCGTCGACACGTCGAGCGTCGTCTCGGCGTCGATCCCCATCCGGTCGAGCAGCCGTTTGTCCAGGACCAGGGCCAGGCTGTTCCCGGTCCGTGTCAGCTTCTTGCGCATGGCGGCCCTCCCGTACGGACATGATTGCATTTCTGTCCGTACGGTGGCAAGTCGAGGGCTCCGGGTCGGGTTGACCCCGCACCCCTCCGTCATCGGGGACTCCACCGCGAGCGAGTGGATCTCCGTGCCCAAGCGTCGGGCCTATGATTTCCCTCCGACTCAGAACAGGTCGCCCGCGTTCAACCTCTCGTGGAAGTCCGTTGCGGAGAGGATCAGGATGCCGTCATCGGTCCGACGGCGCTGCCGCTCGAGGCAGACGAGGACGCGCTGCTTGGTTCGCGGGTGGTCCTGCACGAGCGATCGAAGCCCCTTGAGGTGGTCCGAGGTGACCTTGGCGGTGGCCTTGGCCTCGATCGCGACCTGCATGTCGTTCACGATGAAGTCGACCTCGATGCCGCTGGCCAGCCGCCAGTAGCTGAGCCTGGCGAACGCCTCGCTGTACGCGTTGTGGGCGCGCAGCTCGTGGAACACCCAGTTCTCGAAGGCCTTGCCGTAGAGTTCCGAGCCCTGGTGGAGATCGCCCCGCCTGGCGAGATGATTCACCACGCCGACATCGGCGAAGTAGAACTTGGGCGCGGCGATCACCCGGCGCTTCGGGCGCTTCCTGTACGCGGGCAGCCACTGCCCGAGGAGCGTGTCTTCGAGGATCCCGAAGTAGCCCTTGATGGTGTGGCTGGAGACGCCGCAATCGCGGGCGATGGTCGAGAAGTTGACCAGCTCGCCGTCGGAGAGGGCCGCGATGTTCAGGAACTCGGAGAACACGGGCAGGTTGCGGACGAGCCCCTCCGCGGCCACCTCTTCCTTCAGGTAGTCGGCGACGTAGCCGTTCAGCAGGCGCTGGGGGCGATCCGACAGATACATCCGCGGCAGGTATCCGTGGTTCAGGATTCGGTCGAGGCGGAAGTCCTGGCCGATCTCCCGGGCCGTCAGGCCAAGGAGCTCGTAGCGCACCGCCCGGCCGCCCAGGAGGTTGGCCTGACCGCGCTTGACCTTCCGGGCACTCGACCCGCAGAGGGCGAAGCGGATTCCCCGATGCTCGTGAAGCCAGTGGGCCTCGTCGAGGAGCTGGGGCACTTTCTGCACCTCGTCGACGACGACCTGGCGAACGGACGGGCGCTCGGCGAGCTCGCCACGCAGCACCTCGGGATTCTGCAGGTATCGGCGATACTCGTCCGCCTTGAGAAGATCGATCCACACGGCGTCCGGGTAGGCGGCCCCGAGGAGCGTGGTCTTCCCGGTCTGTCGGGGTCCCCACAGGAAGAAGGTCTCCGTCCCGGGAGCGGGAAGGCGGAGGCGCCGCGTGAACATGGACTTCAAACTATCATGATCAAATGAAGTGTCAATTCACGCTGTACTCGCCGCGCCACCTCGGCCTCGGCACGCTCTACGGGAGGGTCGGCAAGCCGCGGGAAGCACGCGCCGAGCTGACCGCCGCGGCCGATCTCTCCCGCGCGATGGCGATGGCCTTCTGGCTCACGCGCGCGGAGACCTGCCTCGCGAACGTCACCTGAGCCGCGTCGTCGCCGGCTCGATGATGGCTAGACTGCGGCCTTGGGCGTCGTCGGTCGCGGAGGAACGCGCAAGACTCCGGTTTCACCTGTTCGGCGGATACGACGCCCGGCGCGATACCGGTGGCTGCAGTGAAGGACAGGTTGACCCGTCCGCGCGGTTTCCGCATAGTGGGCTACCCGGCGATACGATCCTCGACGAGGACGTCCCCGCGAGGCCGGTCGAGCAGAAGGGCCGGCGACGGGATCAAGGAGGAGCTCGATGGACGCGCGCGACCTGTTCCTCAATCAGCACAGTGGTGTGCACTCCGCCGCCGTGGCGGGCAATCAGGCGTCAGCGGCGGAGCGCGCCTTCGGGGGCGTGAGCGACGACCAGCTGCGCATGCGCCCGCGCGAAGACCTGAACTCGCTGGCGTGGCTCATGTGGCACATCGCCCGGGCCGAGGACATCATCGTCAATCCGGTGATCGGCGGGCGGCCGCAAGTCTTCGATGACCAGTGGCTCAAGCGGCTCAACATCGAGCGGCGCGACTTCGGCATCGGCATGACCAGCAGCCAGGTGTGGGATCTGACGAGGCAGATCGATCTCGCCGCGCTTCGCGAATACCGCGACGCGGTGGGGCGCCGCACCCGCGACGTCGTCGGCAACTTCGAAGCGAAGGACTGGGAAGGATCCGTCGAGGCGGAGGCGATGGAGCGCGCGGCCGCCCAGGGCGCATTCGGCGATCGTCGGGAAGGGTTGGTCAAGGCCTTCACCGGTCGGCCGCGCGCGATGCTCCTCAGCGGGATCGCCCTGTTCCACCCCGCCGGCCACCTGGGCGAGGCGACGACCGTCCGCAGCGCTGGAGGGTTCGGCACGGGGATCTGATCGACGGCACCTCGGCATGAGCATGGACGAGCCGCGCCTCCTCGAGGGCATCCGTGTGCTCGACGTGGCCAGCTTCATCGCCGGCCCCGTCTCGACGACGCTCATGGCCGACTTCGGCGCGGACGTCATCAAGATCGAGCCGCCGGGCGGCGATCCCTACCGGGTGCGGGGCGCCGGCTATCCCGCGAGCCCGTACAACTTTCCGTGGATCGTCGACAACCGGAGCAAGCGGGGTGTCGCCGTCGATCTCCGCACGGACGACGGTCTGGCCGTGCTGCACCGGCTGGTGCGCGGCGCCGACGTGTTCGTCACCAACCTGCCGCTGGACGCGCGGCGCCGGCTGCGCGTGTGCTGGGAAGACCTGGCTCCCCTCAACGCGCGGCTGATCTACGGCTCGATCACCGCGTATGGCGAGACGGGCCCGGACGCCGGCCGGCTCGGGTTCGACAGCACCGCGCTGTGGGCGCGCACGGGGCTGATGGACCTCGTGCGCCCGTCGCCGGACTCGCCACCGGCGCGCTCGCTGCCCGGCATGGGGGACCATCCCACCGGCATGTCGCTGTTCGGCGCGATCATGGCCGCGCTCTATCAGCGCGAACGCACCGGGCGGGGTTCGATGGTCTCGACGTCGCTGATGGCCAACGGGCTCTGGTGGAACGCGATCCAGGTGCAGGGGATTCTCTGCGGCGCGCGCACCCATGTCCGGCCGCCGCGCGAAGAGGCGGCCAGCGCGCTCGCCAACCTCTACCAGTGCCGCGACGGACGCTGGTTCCTCATGACGGTCACCGGCGACGAGCGGCGCTGGGAGGACTTCGCGCGCGGGATCGGTCGCGACGACCTCATCGACGATCCACGCTTCGCCACCACCCAGACCCGCCGGACCCACACGCGCGCGCTCATCGAGGTCCTGGACAAGGTGTTCGTCGAGAAAGACTGGGACGACTGGCGGCGCATCCTCGAGGCGAGCGGCATCGCGTTCAGCGGTGTCGGCACCCTCGACGACATTCCGACCGACGCGCAGATGGTGGCCAGCGGCGCCCTCGTCCCCGTGGACGACCCGCGGACCGGTGCGTCGCTCACGGTCAGTGGTCCTCTCCGGATCGAGGGCCAGGAGAAAGTCCCGCCGACGCTGGCCCCGGCGCTCGGCCAGCACACCGTGGACGTCCTCCGCGAAGCCGGCGTCGCCGAGGCGGAGATCGAGCGGCTGCTCCGGGTTGGAGTCATCGTCCAGGCCGACAAGCCCCAGTAGCACGCGGTCCCACGATGCCCGCGCCCGCTGCCGTGATGGACGCGATCGAGGGACTGCTGCCCCCAATCTTGAAGATGTTCGAGCGGGTCATGTGTCCGCGAATCCTCGACTGGCTGATGGCCGAGCCCGCGATGTGAGAGCTTGACGCGCGAGGGCGGGCGGGTCAGGATCGCGCGCGATGGACGCTGCCGCGATCCGGGATGCCTTGCTCCGGCGGGCCTCCGAGCTGGTGCCTGTGTTCAAGGAGCGCGCGTTTCGTGCCGAACAACTCCGCCAGATTCCGTCCGAGTCGGTCCATGACCTGATCGCCGCCGGTCTCATCCGCATCGGCAACCCCCAGCGCTACGGCGGTCACGGCCTCGACATCGACACGGGGTTCGAGGTCGACTGGGAGCTGGGCCGTGCGTGTGGCTCGACCGCCTGGTGCTATGCGCTCTGGACGGGTCACAACTGGTGGCTTGGCCACTTTCCGCGTGAAGTCCAGGAGGAGTTCTTCGCGGGCGGGCCGGATGCCATCTACTCCTCCGGCCTCAATCCAGCGGGAGGGAAAGCCGTTGCCGAGCACGGGGGATTTCGGATTTCCGGTCGCTGGAGCTTCTCCAGCGGCTGCGATGCGGCGGGCTGGGTCATGGTGGCCGTCTCGCCCGCTCCCGAGGCGCTGATGTGGCTCATGCTGCCCCGCGCGGACTACGAGATCGTCGACACGTGGTTCGCTTCCGGGCTGCGCGGCAGTGGCAGCAAGGACATCGTGGTGAAGGACGTGTTCGTGCCTGCCCATCGTACGCTCGACCCGAACCGAGCCGGCGATAGCGACCTCACGGGCTGGGAGATCCACCAGCGTCCCAGTTATCGCGTCCCGCTCAGGTGTCTGACGGGATGGGATCTGGTGGCCCCGCTCGTCGGCATTGCCCAGGGCGCCGTCGACGAGTTCACGTCCGGCCTCCGGGGCACGTCCGGGCCCGGCCGGACGGCGGCCTCCGTTCCCCTGCAGATGCGGTTGGCCGAAGCGTCCGCCGAGGTGGACGCGGCGCGCGCGTTTCATCGCCACGACGTCCGCGAGATGCTCGACAAGGCCGCGCGGGGAGAACCGTTCACGCCGATGGACCGCGCGCGTTACCGTCGCGACAAGGCCTTCGTCGCCCGGCTCTGCGTGCAGGCGGTGAACCGGCTGTTCGAGGCGAGCGGCGCCCGCGGGCTCCTCGAGTCGCAGCCGATCCAGCGCTTCCATCGCGACGCTCACGCCGCGTCACACCATGCGGCAATGACCTGGGACACCTGGGCCGAGCAGTTCGGCCGACAGGCGCTCGGGCTCGGTCCGTAGGCCGGCTCGATTCGTGGGCGCCTCCGCCGGTTCTACGCCCCTCCCGGTGTGATCATCGTCTTCACGCCGCGCCCGGCCGCGGCGTGAGCGAACGCCTCCTCGATCCGATCGAGCGGAAACCGCGCCGTCACCAGCGACTTCACCCGCAGCTTCGGCATCATGGCCAGCGCCCGGCGGAACGCGCCCCCGCGCCCGAACGCACCGTGAATGGTGATCTCGCGGAAGTGCACGTCCCACAAATCCAGCGGAAGCTGGCTACCCTTGGGATTGACGCCGACGAGCTGGACCACGCCCCGGGGGCGCACGAGCGTGAGC
>JBGPXN010000061.1:0-25957 GCA_041492755.1 Methylomirabilia bacterium
GCAAGCTCGGCAGACGGGGTCATTCTTTCTCTTCATTGCCCAGCGAAGTCATAAACCGGCGTTTCCAGTTTGCGGACGGGCTCTCCTTTGCGGAGGAGCCGATCGACCTCTCGGAGGGTCGCCTCGTCGATCCATACCTCCCCGCAGACTGTGCACACCTGAGCCGGCACGTGCTGGAACAGGTAAAGGCGGGATCGCCGCCGCTCCTCGTGCGTGATCGTCGTCAGACGGAGCGTGCCGCCGCAGACCGCGCAACGCTCCTTCGTGGGTCGGGCTTTCGTTCTCATGGGCTTGGTTTCCTGTTCAGCTTAGGCGGTTTCGCCTTCCTCGTCCACGGATCCTCCCACTTCCGGGGATCGAGCCAGTGGACGGTGATGACGTGGAGAGACTGTCGCGTGCGATCGTAGCCGGCCGACACGTAGAGCGGCCGGTCGGGCGCGACCATCGCCATGACCAAGCATTTCGGGAAGGGCTTGGCGCCAGGCCGGACCTCGATGATTTCGCCAGTGCGCAGGACCCGCAGCGCCTGCCTGCGAGTGATCCCTCGCTGATACGCTCTGCGCAGCGCGTGGCGCCGCCATTTGATACGGCCAGCCCAAGCGGCCGCGCGAATGGTCTGAAGAGCGAGTGTCACTCAAAGGAGTATTCGCATCGGGACAGCAGGCGACAATGTCCAAAGAGTGATACACCAAGCGCCGAGGAGCGGCGGCTATCCCTCTCGCACCCGAACCGCCCGCGCCGCGCGCGCCCGCGACCCGGCACTCCTACGCTCCGGCTCCAGCTCGCCCCGGGGGGGCGCGTACGCGGAATGCTCGGGATTTGACCCCTCGCTTGTATACTTCCGCGACATGGCCCACTTGGCTCGGGATCGACGGAAATCCAATGCTCCCACTGGGAATGACTTGGGCAACCTGCTGGCCGAGATCGACCAGGCCTTGAAATCCCTGCTCAACATCCGCGACCGTGTCGCCGCGCACCAGTCCTGTCACGTCGTGGAGTCCGCCCCGTCGGAGTCTGGCCGCCGGGCGGCGACGGAGGTGGCATAGACGTAGACCGCCCCTGACACAAACCGGGCGCCCCCCAGCGTGAACGCCACGCGATGAGTCCCCTCACGCCGCCGGCGGGTCGGGCTCGCGCGCGTGGACGTACCATGGGCAGACGAGGCGCTCGACCAGCTCCACCAGCCCGAACAGCCCCACCGCCATCACCGCCAGCAGCAGCATCGCCGCGAACGCGAGGTTCGATTTCCAGTACGACGTCGCCGACAGAATGACGTACCCGAGCCCCTTGTCCGACCCCACGAACTCGCCGACGACGGCGCCGATGACCGCCAGCGTCACCGCCACCTTGAGCCCGCTGAAGAAGAAGGGCAGCGCCATGGGGAACCGCACCTTGAGGAACGTCTTGAGCGGGTTGGCCCGATAGGAGCGGCTGAGGTCGAGCAGCTCGGACGGCGTCGCGGCCAGCCCCGTGGCCGTGTCCACCACGACCGGAAAGAAGGCGACGGAGAACGCGACGACCACCTTCGACACCTCACCGGCGCCCAGCAACAGCAGGAGCACCGGGGCGATGGCGACCTTGGGGATCGCCTGCGCGACGACGAGGAGTGGGTAGATCGCGCTGCGCAAGACGGGCGAGTAGACGATGACGACGGCGATGGGCACGCCCACCGCGATGGAGACGGCGAACCCGGCCAGCGTCTCGTAGAGCGTCACCCAACTGTGGCTGAGCAGGTACCAGCGCCACGCCCACGTCTCGGCGACGATCCCCGACGGCAACGGCACCACGAAGCGGGGAACGTTGAAGATCCGCCAGGTGATCTCCCACACCAGGAGAGCCCCCAGCAGCACGCCGGCCGGCAGCAGGACGGGCCGGGCGCGCCGCTCAAGCGCGGACAGCACGGGCCGGTTCCTGGCGCCGCGTGAAGATGAGCCGGCGGATCTCCTCGGCGGCCTCCCGGAAGCGCGGGTCGAACTCCATGTCCGCCGTGCGCGGGCGGGGCAGGCCCACCTCCAGCACACGCGCCAGGCGGCCGGGGCGGGGCGTCATCACCACCACGCGATCGGACAGCAGGATGGCCTCGGGGATCGAGTGGGTCACGAACAGGATGGTCTTGCGCCGCTCCTCCCAGATCCGCAGCAGCTCGAAGCCCATCTCCTCGCGCGTCATGGCGTCCAGCGCGCCGAAGGGCTCGTCCATCAGCAGGAGGCCGGGATCGTGGACGAGGGCCCGGCAGATGGCGACGCGCTGCTGCATGCCGCCCGACAGCTCCCAGGGGTAGCGCTGTTCGAACCCGCCGAGACCGGCCAGCTCGATCAGCGCCATCGCCTGCGCGCGATGGCTCTCGCGCCGCCGGCCCAGCATCTCGATGGAGAAGAGCACGTTGTCGAGCACCGACCGCCAGGGCAGGAGCACCGCGCTCTGGAACACGATGCCGACGTCGGGGAAGGGCTCGCGCACCTCCGCGTCGCGCACGCGGACCACGCCCGCGCTCGGCGGCGTGAGTCCGCCCACCACGCGCAGCAGCGTGGACTTGCCGCAGCCGCTGGGCCCGACGAGGCTGACGAACTCCCCGTCCCTCACCTCGAGCGTGACCGCGTCCAGGGCGTGGACCAGGTCGCCCCGGCGCGTGCGGTAGGTCTTGGAAACGTCGCGGAGGCTGATCACCCGGCCGGCCCGGCGTAGCGGTCCACGGGATAGGGCAGGGCCGCGGCCGCCCGGCAGGCTGTCGAAAGGTACGGCGCGACCTCCTCGGCCAGGCGCCACCGGCCCGCGTTGTCCCGCCGGACGCGGTCGGCCGCGTCCTGGGCCCGTGCCCGCAGGCGCGCCTCGTCCACGGTGAGCACCCGGCCGTCGCGCACGACCACCCGGCCGTCGACGAGCACGGTATCGACCGCCGCACCCGTCTCGGCGTAGACCAGTGAGCCCAGCACGTCGTTGAGCGGGCGCAGGAAGGTCGAGTCCGCCCGCAGCAGCACCAGGTCGGCCTTGCGGCCCGGCTCCACCGCCCCGATCTCGTCGCCGAGACCGAGGGCCCGCGCGCTGCCAAGCGTGGCCATGCGCCAGACCTCGGGCGCGCCGATCCAGCGCGCGGTGTGGTGCGGGAAGCGGACGTTGCCGACGAGCCCGGCCAGGCGCATCGCCTCGAAGAGGTTCTGGTTGTCGGACGACATCGAGCCGTCGGCGCCGAGGCCGACGGTGACGCCGCGGTCGAGCATCTCGCGCACGGCGGCGATGCCGCTGCCCAGGCGCAGGTTGCTGGCGGGGTTGTGGGCGACGCTGCCGCCGGTGTCGGCCAGGCGGGCCAGGTCGTCGCCGGTCAGCCACACGCCGTGGGCTCCCACGAAGCCGGGGCCGAGGAGCCCGATCTTCTGAAGCTGCGTCACCGCCGTGTGGCCCCACCGGCGCTGGGCGGCGATGGCCTGCATCTTCGACTCGGCCAGGTGCGTGTGCACGCCCACGCCGTGCTCGCGCGCCAGCCGCGCCGTGCCGTCCAGGAACCCGTCCGTGCACAGGGTGGGAATGGAGGGAGCGAGCGCGATCCGCACACGGCCGCCGGCCGAGCCGTGCAGGCGCCGGATCGACTCGTCGCCCAGGCGGAGCAGCGCCGCGGCGGGGGCCGCCGTCATCTCGCGGACCCGGCGGCGCAGGTCGTCCGGCAGCAGGTCCATCAGGCCGGGTACGGTGTCGTGGAAGGGCACGTCGCCGACCGTCGGCGCCACCACGACGCGCAGGCCGACGTCGGTGTAGGCGCGCGCCACCGCCTCCACGTCCTCCACGCTCGGCGCGGGCGGAGCCATGAAGAGGTCGTAGGCCGTCGTGCAACCAGTCTTCAGCATCTCGACGGCCCCGAGCGCCGCCGAGAGATAGTGATCCTCGGCGGTGCGGCCGCCGTTGAGCGCGGGCCCGTGGTTCAGCAGGTCCTCCAGGGTCCAGCGATCCGCCAGGCCCCGGAGGAGGTTGTTGTGGGCGTGCGTGTGCGCGTTGACCAGCCCGGGCACGATCAGGAACGGGCTGGCGTCGATCGACTCGACCTCGGCCGGCCGGGGCAGCGACGGTTCAACGGCGGCGATGCGGTCGTCCTCGATCAGGACGTCGGCCCGCTCGAGGGCGGGGCCGGGCCCGCGCAGGACCTGGCCGCCGTGCAGGAGGAGCGCCACCGCGGTTACTTGCGCTCGGGCAGCAGGTCGTTCGTGTAAAGGTCCGCCCCCGGCACGCGCCGCTTGAGCTGCATGAACTCGGTGTAGACGTCGCGCGAGCGGTCGACCCGGTCCGGTTCGAACTGGCCGACGGCCACCACGCCCGAGGTCACTTCCGCCGTGAACGAGTACCGGGAGGCGACGGTGGCCGCGCCCAGGGCCGCGTCGAAGTCGACCTCGGGGTTCGACTTGAGCAAGGCGCGCGCGCCCTCTTCCAGGTGCTCGCGGGCGAACGCGTACTTCATGCCGCGCACGGTGGCCCGCAGGAACGCCTTGAGCGGCTCCGCATCCTTGGCGATCGTCTCCTCGCGCGTGAAGACGACCAGCGAGTACATGTCGAAGCCGGCGTCCGCGTAGGAGATCCGCTTGAGCGTGATGCCCTGCGACTTCGCCTGCTTCTGCAGGCGCGCCTCGTGGTTGGCGAAGAACGGGGCGCCGTCGACGCGACCGGTGATCAAGGCCGGCCCCATGGCCGCGCCGTCCATCGTCACCCACTTGACCGAGTCGGCCGGGAAGCCGGCGAGCTTGGCCAGGAGCGGGAAGAGGATCCCGTGGCTGTTGCCGGGCGTGATCGACAGGGTCTTGCCCGCCAGGTCCTTCGCCGTGTTGATGCCCGTGCCCTCGCGCACGAAGATCGAGTGGGGCGGGCGGCGGAAGTAGGCGGCGATGGCACGCACCTTGACGTCCTCGTTGGCCCGGGCGGCGGCCAGCGCGCTGAAGTCGGCGCTGCCGGCGTCGCCCTGGCCGACCGCGATCCGCTTCACGGTGTCGCCGGAGCCGGCGCCGCGCAGGATCTTGACGTCGAGCCCTTCCTCCCGGTACCAGCCCTTGTCGAGCGCGGTGAAGTACGGCGTGTACTCGCCGTAGGGCAAGAAGTCGAGGATGAAGGTGAAGGGCCGCAGCTTCGGCTGGGCCTGGGCCGCGGGGCCGGCCCACGGGCCGGCCCCGGTGAGAGCGATCACGAGCAGCAGCGCGACGATCGAGGCCGTCCTGGTTCTCACGGGCATCCCTCCGGTTGAGTTCGCCGCGGGGCGGGCCCGCGGGTACGTCATTATTGGAGGAGGCGCGGCGACGGTCAATCCCCGTGGGCCCGGAGTTCTTGTCAGGGCCCGCTGGGTAGGCGTAGAGTCCGGCGTCACAGACACGGCGACCGAACGGAGGTCACCCGATGGACCGGGAGAGGTTACGCGAGGAGTACGCGGCCGGGCTCCGCGCCGAGGTGGGGCGTCGCTTCGGGCCGGCGCGCGTGGAGGCGCTCAGGCAGACCATCGAGGACACCGCCGGCTGGATGGCCGAGGTGGCGACGTTCCCCGTCGATCCCGACGAGCACCCGGCGTTCTACGCGGAGCCGGCGCCATGAGTCTGCACGAACGAGGTCTGGCCGAGGCGGCCCGGGCGATTCGCGCCAAGGAGCTGTCGCCCGTCGATCTGGTCGAAGCCGTGCTCGCGCGTATCGACACGCTCGACGCCCGCGTCCAGGCGTGGGCACTCGTCGATCGGGAGGGCGCGCGCGCGGCGGCGCGCCAGGCGGCCGACGAGGCGACCCGCGGCGTGCTGCGTGGTCCGCTGCACGGCGTGCCCTTCGGCGCCAAGGACATCTTCTATAGCGCCGGGCTCCGCACCGAGGGCGGCTCGAAGGTGATGGCCGGGTTCGTGCCAGCGTACGACGCGACCGCGGTGGCGCGACTCCGGAGCGCGGGCGCGATCCTGCTGGGCAAGTGCCACACGACGGAGTTCGCGACGTACGACCCGGCGCCCACGCGCAACCCATGGAATCTCGCGTGCACGCCGGGGGGCTCCTCGAGCGGCTCGGCCGCCGCGGTGGCCGCGCGCATGGTCCCGCTCGCTCTCGGCAGCCAGACCATCGGCTCGAACGTGCGTCCGGCCTCGTACTGCGGGCTCGTCGGACTCAAGCCGACGTTCGGTCGGATCAGCGCGCGCGGAGTGATGGCGCTCTCCTACACCCAGGACCACGTCGGGCTCATGACCCGCAGCGTCGAGGACGTCGCGCTCGGCCTCGGGCTCGTGGCCGGTCACGATCCCGACGATCCCAGCTCGTCGCGCGCGCCGGTGCCCGACTACCTGGCCGCGATCACGCGCCGCCGCGCCCCACGGATCGGGCTCCTGCGCGAGTTCTTCTTCGAGCGCGCCACCGCCGAGGTCGCTCGCATCACGTCGGAATCCGTCGACCGCCTGGCCCGCGCCGGTGCGATGGTGGAGGAAGCGAAGCTGCCGGGAAGCTTTCGCGCCGTGCACGCCGCCGCCAACCTCATCGTGCGCAGCGACACGGCGGGCATCCATGCGGAGCGCTTCGCGAAGCACGCCGACCTCTACCGCCCGGCGATCCGCGGCATGATCGAGACCGGCATGCTCGTCCCCGGCGAGCTCTACGTCCGTTCCCTCCGCGTCCGCCGCCAGTTCCGTCGCGAAATGCTTCCGCTGCTCGAGCGCTATGACGTGCTGCTCACCCCGACGACGCCCGCGCCCGCCCCCGAAGGCATGGCCACGGGCGATCCGCAGTTTCAGGTTCCCTGGTCGCTCAGCGGCTTGCCGTCGATCACGGTGCCGTGCGGCCTGTCCGCGTCGGGGCTCCCCCTGGGCCTCCAGCTCGTGAGCGGCATGTTCACGGAAGCCCCGCTGCTCGCGGCGGCGGCGTGGTGCGAGGACGTCCTCGGCCCCGGCCCCGCGCCGAAGCTTTGAGGCGAACTACACGCCGACGCCGAGGTAGCGGATGGCGAGCTGCTCGTCGGAGCTGAGCTGAGAGGACGGGCCCTCGAAGACCTTGGCGCCCTGATCGAGGATGACTACGCGGTCGGCGAGGGCGAGGGCGGTGTCGACGTTCTGCTCGACCAGGAGCATGGCGAGACCGTCGCGCTTGAGATCGCGAAGCATCTCGACGATGGTGTCGAGCACGAGAGGGGCCAGGCCCTGCGACGGCTCGTCCAGTAGCATCAGGGACGGGCGGGTCATGATGGCGCGACCGATCGCGAGCATCTGCTGCTCGCCACCCGAAAGGTGCCGGCCGAGCCGGGTTTTCAGGTCGGCGAGCACCGGGAACCGGGCGAAGACCTCGTCCACGGTGCCCGTCCCGGAGCGGCGCCGGACGATTTCGAGATTCTCCACGGCGCTCAGCGTGGAGAAGATGCCGCGGTGGGCCGGCACGTAGGCGATGCCCCGGCGCGCCACGACGTGGGGCGGCAGCCCCGTGATGTCCTCGTCCTTGTAGACGACCTTCCCCGCGCGTGGCGGCACCAGCCCGAGAATGCTCTTGAGGACGGTGGTCTTGCCCGCGCCGTTGCGCCCGAGGAGGGCCAGGACTTCGCCCCGCTCGACCTCGAGCGACACGCCCTGCAGCATGTGGACGAGACCGTAGTACGTGTGGAGCCCCTCGAGCCGGAGCATCATCGTCGCGTGCCGAGGTAGGCGCGCTGCACGTCCCGGTTCTCGCGTACCTCGTCGGGCGTACCCTCGGCGATCAGCTCACCGACGGCCATGACCGAGATCCGGTCGGAGATCGACATCACGATGCGCATCTTGTGCTCGATGAGGAGGATGGTGTAGCGGCCCACCAGTCGCTGCACGAGTTGCGTCATCTGCTGGGTGGCCTCCGGGGCCAGACCTTGCGTCGGCTCGTCGAGCAACACGAGGCGCGGCGACGACGCGAGAGTGACGCCGACCTCGAGGGCGCGCTGCTGCCCGTGCGAGAGCGTCTCGGCGGGGGCCGCGGTCTTGTGGGCCAGGCCGATGTCGCCGAGGATCCGCCGCACCTCCGTGTCGACCGCGGAGAACTCGGAGGCGCGCCGCAGGAATCCGAGCGCGCCCGGAGTGCGACCGGCGAAGGCCGCCACCCAGACGTTCTCGTAGGTGGTCAGCTTCGGAAACACGTTCGTGCGCTGGAAGCACCGCGCCAGTCCGAGGTGGGGCAGGCGATGCGACGGCAAGCCCGTGATGTCGCGGCCCTCGAAGTAGACGCGGCCGTCGGTGGGACGAAGCTCGCCCGAGATGAGGTTGAAGAGCGTCGTCTTGCCCGAGCCGTTGGGGCCGATGACGGAATGGAGCGTGCCGGCCTGGACGGAGAGCGTCACGCGGTTGACGGCGCGGAGCGCGCCGAAGTCGCACGTCAGGCCCTCGGTGCGGAGGAGCGGCTCGCCGATCACCAGCCCGTCTCCCGCTCCGCGGTGACGCCCACCGCCACGCGCTCGCCGGGCTCGCGCCGCGCGCGCGGGCCCCCGACCGCATCGCGCAGGCGCGTGAACGCCTCGACGAGCCCGCCGCGCAGGAACAGCACGACCAGCACCAGGGCCACGCCAAGGATGAGCGGCCAGCGCTCCCACACCACCGAGATCGCCTCGGACAGCCACTTGAAGGCGGCGGCGCCCAGGAGCGGGCCGTAGAGGTTGCCGATGCCGCCGATGAGCACCATGAAGACGATGTCGCCCGAGATGATCCAGCTCATCGACTCCAGCGGCACGATGCCGAACATCATGGAGTAGAGCACGCCGGCGGAGCCGGTGAAGCCGCCCGCGATGGTGAAGGCGATCCACTTGTAGCGCTTGACGTCGTAGCCGACGGCGGCGGCCCGCCCGGGGTTCTCGCGGATCGACTGGAAGATGACGCCGAGCGGCGAGTCGACGATGCGCTTCATGGCGTAGAAGGCGAGCAGGAAGACCGCCGCCACGAAGACGTAGTAGCGCAGCGAGGAATCGAGCCGAATCGAGGCCGGCCCCAGGGCCAGCGGCGGCCGGGGGATCCCGGGCAGGCCGTCGTCGCCGCCCGTGACCGAGGTCCACTTGTAGGCGATGAAGAAGAACATCTGGTTGAAGCCGAACGTAAGCATGATGAAGTACGTGCCCACGCGCTGGATGCAGACGTAGCCGAGGACGGCCGCGGCCAGCGCGCCCACCAGCGTGCCGGCGGCGAGCACCGCGAGCAGCGGCGCCTGCCAGTGGATCATCATGAGTCCCGCGGTGTAGGCGGCGAGGCCGAAGAACGTGGCCTGGCCGAAGGAGAGCATTCCCGTGTAGCCGAAGATCAGGTTCAAGGCCATAGCCGCGATGGCGAAGATCCAGATCTCCGACGCCACCACGGGGCGCACCAGGAGCGGCAGCACCACGATCGCAGCGAGGAGGAGAACGAATCTCAGGACCGCTTCGTTCCTCGACCACAGTCGGCTCACCGCTGGCCGAGCAGGCCCTGGGGGCGGGCGATGATTCCGAGCGTCATCAGCGCGAACACCGAGGCGTCGGCCCCGGGCGCCCAGATGACCGTCATCAGCGACTGCACGACGCCCACGAGGAGACCGGCCAGGATCGCGCCCGGCAAGCTGCCGAGCCCGCCCAGGACGACCACGACGAAGGCGAAGGGCAGGATGTCGAGCCCCATCGTCGAGAGGAGGCCGCGCACCGGGACCATGAGCGCCCCCCCGAGGCCCGCGAGCCCCGCGCCCGCCGCGAAGGTCAGGGTGAACACCAGCCTGATGTTGATGCCGAGCGCCGCCGCCGTGTCCTTGTCCTCGATGCCGGCGCGGATGATGGCGCCGTAGCGCGTGCGCGTGACGAAGAGGTAGCAGGCGAGCACGAGGGCGGCGGTGAACAGCATCACCGCGAGACGGTACTTCGGATAGACGGTGACGCCGAGATCGACGCCGCCCGCGAGGAGCGCGGGCGGCTGGAAGGTGATCCCCACCGGGCCCCACACGAGAATGATGGTCTCGGTCAGGATCAGCGAGAGGCCGAAGGTGAGGAGCAAGGTGTAATCGGGATGAACGCGAGAGAGGCGCCGCACGCCGAGGTATTCGATGGCCGCCCCGACCACGGCGATGGCGGCGACCGCGGCCAGCACGCCGCCGAGAAACCCGAACGCCTTCGCCCCGGAGAACATGACGTAGGCGCCGAGCGCGTAGAGCACGCCGTGCGCGAAGTTGGGGATGTTGAGCAAGCCGAGGATCAGCGACAGCCCGACGCCCATCAACGCGTACAGCATCCCGGTCACCAGCCCGTTGAGGATGGCGCCGGCGAACAGCGAGACGTTCATGTGGGGGGCCCCGACATGGCCCCCCACACCCCCCCAACGCTCGGCAGCGCCCCGGGTTCCCCGGGGCGCTCCTCGATTTCGGTGGTCGAGGCCCCCACGTCGCTATCTACACTACCCCGATGTCCTTGCACTCGTTGATGCTGTCGGGCATCCGCGGCTCGCTGCTCACGGCCACGATGTCGGCGAAGTCGAACTGGTGCTTCATCTGATCGGGCTTCTTGCAGCGCAGCAGGAAGTAGTCGCGCACGGTCTGGTGGGTCTTGCCGTTCACCCACACCTTGCCCGGCCAGTCCTGGGTCTCCCAGTTCTCGAGCGCCCGCACGATGTCCGCGGGCTCCGCGCTCTTCGCCTTCTCGATGGCGCGCAGGGTGAGGCGCGTCATGCCGTAGGCGGCGCACGGCGCGTAGCCGGGCGGCGTATTGTACTTGGCCTGGTACAGCTCGGTCATCTTCTTGGCCACCGGCGTGTCGGCGCCGTAGTAGGCGTTGGTACCCACCCAGAAATTCTCGCGGGTCTTGGGATCGAGCTGCAGGAAGTCTTCGGTGCCGACGCCCCAGCTGTTGACGATGGCGACCCTGGGCGCGAGCCCGAAGTTGTGGGCCTCGCGGATCGACACGAGGACGTCCTGCCCGGCGTTGAGCAGGCACAGCACGTCGGGCTTGGCCGCGGCGGCCTTGCTCACGAAGCCGGAGTACTCCCGCGTGCCGAGCGGCATGCGATCGGAGCCCACGAAGTCGATTCCGTGACGCGCGCCCGCCTCGCGCGTGTATTTCTCCACCGACCACCCGAAGGCGTAGTCGTTCACGAACAGGTACCACTTCTTGTGCGTGGGATTGAGCTTCATGTAGTTGTCGACGACCACGTGCATGGCCGTATAGGGCGAGGCCGCCCAGTTGAACGCGTAGCGGTGGCAGCGTTTGCCCGCGATGTCTTCGGTGCCACCCGAGAAATAGTAGAAGACCTTGCGGCGCTTGGCGACCTCGGTGCAGGCCAGGGCCACGCCGCTCGACCAGGGCCCGATGACGACCTTCACACCCTCGGAGTCGATCGCCTCCTCCATCCGGCGCGTGGCCGAGCTGGCCTTGGTCTCGTCGTCGCGCGTGATGTACTTGATCGGCCGGCCGATGACCTTGTTGCCCCACTCCTCGATGGCCAATTTCATTCCTCGATCGAGCAGCGGGCCCACGTCGGCGAAGGGGCCGGTGAAGGGCCAGATGCCCAGCATCACGATCTCCTTGCCCTGGGCGGTGCCGAGGGCGGGAGCGCCGAGCAGGCTGGCGCTGGCTGCGACCGTGGTCGTGAGGAATTGTCGTCGGCTGATGGTCTTCATCGGCTGGGTCCTCCGCTCGATCCTGGTCACGACGGCGTTCGACGTACACCGACCCAATATGCAGCTTGGCGGGAGTTTACGGTCACTGAGCGATGAGGTCAAAGGGAGGGCCACCCGGCCCGGGTCTGGATCGCAAGGGCGCGGTCGAAGCCGGGTCGATGGCGGCGTCGGGGAAGATGTCCTTCGCGAAGCGCATGATGTTGTTGAAGTCGCGCGGAGTCCACGTGCGCTCGTAGCCCGCGAACTCGGCGGTCGACGTGAGACGCAGCCGGTCGCCGAGTCGGGACCAGCCGACGAGCCACTGTTCGTCGACCCCCGGCACGGTGGGCGCGA
Source organism: Methylomirabilia bacterium (assembly GCA_041492755.1). Lineage (GTDB taxonomy): Bacteria > Methylomirabilota > Methylomirabilia > Rokubacteriales > CSP1-6 > JBGPXN01. The sequence continues at coordinate 11,896 of JBGPXN010000061.1, forward strand.
GACCCCCGTTCCTGATGGGGAACGTCGACGAGTAGCCCTTCGCCGGGTAGATGGCGAGCCGAAGGCCAAGAGACCGCGCGACGATCGGCGCCTCGACGCCCAGGGCCAGCACGTAGAGATCGGCGGTCCGTTCACCGCGATCCGTCGCGACCGCGCGCACGCGACCGCCGTCGGCACGGAGGGCGGTGACGAGCGTGCCGGTCTCGAACGTCGCGCCGAACTTCTCACGACACACCCGGGCGAGATGCTCGACGAAGAGCCGCGAGTCGCCGCTCGCGTCGCCGACGTCGCGGATGGCGCCGGCGACCTTCGCCTTGACGGGCTCGAACGCGGGATCGAGCTTCGCGACGCCCGCGCCGTCGAGGATCTCCTGCTTCTGGCCGTGGTCGGCGAGGAGCTTCATCTTCTGGATGCCGGCCTCGAACTGCGCGGGGTCGCGATGGAGATAGAGCGCCCCGCGCCTGATCGCCTGGTAGTCGATGCGCTCGGCGTGCGCGAGCTCGTCGAGCAGGCGCTGGCTGTGCGCACGTCCCCGAGCCGCACGGCGCCACGTCGACCTGGCCCGGTCCCCAGACGAGCGCGTTGCGCGAGACGCCGTGGTCCAGCGGCTCGGGGAGGATCACGTTCTCGATCGGGGTGACGTCGCCCCCGGGCGCCTCGACGCGGAACTGCTCGTTGATGGCGGCCCTCGCGGCCATGCCACGACGCGCGATCTCGTCGGCGAGCTCGCGACGGATCGCGAGCCCCATGCTCGCGGCCTCGATGATGGCGAAGACGTTGTCGGCGCCGACCGCGATGTCGAGCGGTACCTCGCCGAGCCCCTCGATCTTCACAGTCTCCCCCGGGCGCGCAGGCACTCCTCTCGTCATCGGTCGCGCGCAGGATAGAGCGCGGGCTCCGACGCGTCAAACGGACGTGAGCGATACGTTGTGCCGCTCGCGGTGCACGGGCACACTGGCGACATGGTCACACGTCGCATCCTGCTCCCGGCGCTCGCCGCGCTCGTGCTGCTGGTGATTCCCGCCCTCGGACAGGAGGCGCCTCGCTCGCCGAATCCGAAGTTCAGTTGGCTGCCCGGGCGTCAGGTGGACGTCGCGCAAGGGCTCGACCACCCCTGGGCGCTCGCGTTCCTTCCCGACGGCCGCATGCTCGTCACCGAGCGGCCGGGACGGCTGCGCATCGTGGGCCGCAGCGGCGAGCTGTCGGAGCCGCTCGCTGGCGTCCCGCAAGCCCGCGCCGGCGGCCAGGGCGGCTTGCTCGACGTCGCGCTGAGCCCCACGTTCGCTCAGGACCGGCTCGTCTATCTCTCGTTCTCCGAGCCGGGCGAAGGCGGCGCCAGCACCGCGGTGGCGCGTGGGCGGCTCGGCAAGCGCGGGCTCGAGGGCACGCAGACGATCTGGCGCCAGCAACCGAAGGTGGGCACAAGCATTCACTGGGGCTCGCGGCTGGTGTTCCGCCCCGACGGAACGCTCTTCGTCACGCTCGGAGACCGGGGCTCCCGCGACCACGTCCAGGATCTCTCCACCACGATCGGCAAGATCGTCCGCATCAACCCCGACGGGACGATCCCGCGCGACAACCCGTTCGTCGGCCGCGACGGCGTCCGGCCGGAGATCTGGTCGTACGGCCATCGCAACGTGCAGGCGGCCGCGCTCGACGCGCGCGGGCAACTCTGGACAGTGGAGCACGGCGCGCGCGGCGGCGACGAGCTGAACAACCCACAGGCGGGCCGTAACTACGGCTGGCCCGTCATCACCTACGGCGTCGACTATTCCGGCGCCAAGATCGGCGTGGGTACCGCGCGGCCGGGGATGGAGCAGCCGGTCTACTACTGGGATCCCGTCATCGCGCCTTCGGGCGCGACGTTCTACAGCGGCAACACGTTTGCCGACTGGCGTGGCGACCTGCTCATCGGCTCGCTGACTCCCGGCGGCCTCGTACGCCTGAGGCTCACCGACGGCCGGGTCACCGACGAGACCCATGACGTGATCGATCCCGGCGAGCGCGTCCGCGACGTCCGCCAAGGCCCCAACGGGATGGTCTACGTCCTCACCGACAGCCCGCGCGGCCGCATCGTGCGCCTCGAGCCGCCGCGATAGTCGACGTGGGGGGCCCAAGCGCAAGTACATGAACACGCTCTCGACGTGGGACGAGGTGGACGAGGGCGGCTACGTGATCTACGGCAGCCCGGCCACCGTGCGCAACCGCATGAAGGAGTGCATCAAGGAAGCGCGCTGGTGCTCCGTGAACAGGAAGATGAACACGGTCGTGACCAGGCCGGACACGATGGAGATCCCGAAGACGGAAGGTGCCGTCGATGAGCGGCCACACGACGCCCCACACAATGCCGGCCAGCAGCCAGCCCACGAACGTGGTGCCGGCGATGACGAGCGGGAGCTGGATCGCGCGCCGGCGCACCAGCTCGCGAGGGGCGCTGACATCGTCGAACGTGCGCGTCCACCGTGACGACATGCGATAGCCGAGCAGGCTCAGCGCGGCGAACGCCACGAGCGAATACACGACGAGGCCGGGCGTGATTCCCAGCCGCACCGCCATGTCGTCGATGAAGCGAAAGTACGAGAAGGCAACGAGCGCGCCGATCAGGTTGCCCGCGACCGATCCGACGGTGAGCGTGCCGCGCGCGCCGCGGCGGGCCCGCGTCCCCGGCGGCGTGAGCGCGCTCACGGCATCAGCCGCGTCGCGCGCCAGCCGGAGCGGGCGAACCCGTCGCCCGCCGGCGTCAGCGTCCGCGTCCACGCCGCGCGATCGTGGGCGCGCGCCGGCTGCCCGACCCACAGTTCCACGCGCTCGGCCCAGACGCGATCGCCACCCCAGCGCGCCGGCCGCGGCAGGTCGCCGCCGTCCGACGCCGCCGCGTCGATGCGCGCCAGGAACTCCCGGGCACTATCCGGTGTCCAGGCTGGGGTCGGCCGGCAAGACCTCATCCTGGCCGCCCGGGTCGCGGCCGACGACCCATCAGGCTCTTTCCCATGCAGCTCCGTCCGGGCGACCGCTTCAGAGACGCGGATGGCGAGTGGGAGATCGTCGCCGGGCCGGAAGGAATGCACGGCGGCAAGACCGAGCGCGTCTGGGTTCAGCGCCCAGGCGAGCCGGCGACGAAGCGCCAGACGACCTTCCCGGCGTACGAGAAGATCAGCGTGCGGCGCGCGCGGCCCGCTTGACCCTACCCGCCTGACGCCCTACAATCGCCAGCGTCTCACCTGCCCGCCGGGGAGGCGTCCTGTGAAGGTCAGGGTCGCGCGCATCCTTGCACTCGTCCTCGCAGTCTTGCTGATGACGCCGCTCGCCGCTGAGGCGCAGCCCGCGGGTAAGGTGCCGCGCGTTGGCCCCTTGCGTCGCGATCGTGCGCCGCGGTAATCGTGACGGCCGGAATCTTCGCCGGCGCTCTGGATAGCAAGGGTGCGCCAGGGGGCCCTACGTTAGATGTAGGAAAGGATTTTCCATCTTGACCTCCCGCATGGAAAGTCCGAATAGCTACTGTGGTCGAGAGACACTCGACCGCACACAGGATGGGGACGATGCTGCACGAATTCCTTAGCCAGCACCGCGCAGAGTTGATCTCTCGCTGCAGAGATAAGGTCGGCAAACGACCCGGGCCATCGCCGACGGAGAGGGAATTGCAGTACGGGATTCCACTATTTTTAGATCAACTCATTAGGATGTTGCGCTTGGAACAAGCTTCCGACCAGTCCGAAGCTGGCACGGTTTCATTCGTCATGTCGGAGATCAACAAGGCTCGAAGCGATTCCAACATCAGCATGGCCGCTTCCCAGCACGGCAATGAATTGCTGCTCAAGGGGTTCACCGTGGATCAGGTTGTCCACGACTATGGGGATCTCTGCCAAGCCGTTACCGAGATGGCCGTCGAGCAGAACGCGGCGGTTGCGGCGGATGAGTTTCTCACTCTCAACAAATGCCTTGACAACGCCATAGCCGACGCCGTCATCGAGTTCGGGCGCCAACGCGATCAGTTCATCTCCGACGACAGCAGTCAGGCCATGAATCTGCGCCTTGGGTTTCTCGCGCACGAGTTACGCAACTTGATCGGCACAGCGATCCTCTCGGTCGCAGCTATCAAAAAAGGCGACTTGGGATTGGCCGGAAAGACTGGCGCCGTGCTCGATCGCAGCCTGATAGGCCTGCGGGACCTCGTTAACCGCACGCTCGTCGAAGTGCGTCTGATGGCTGGGATCCCGGAGCGCCGCGCACGAGTCTCGGTTGCCGACTTCATAGATGAGGTCCAGGTCGCCGCCACGATAGACGCGACGGACCGGGGTCTCGAATTCTTCGTCGCTCCCGTTGAGGACGGGCTGACCGTGGTTGCTGATCGACAGATTCTAGCTGCGGCGGCGACAAACCTCCTGCAGAACGCGCTCAAGTTCACCCGACCTCACGGTCGCGTCTCTCTAAAAGCTTACTCGGCGATGGATCGCGTCCTGATCGAGGTCGAGGACGAATGCGGCGGTCTCCCGCCGGGAAAGGCCGAAGAGATATTTGAACCGTTCAAGAAGCTGGGCACCGATCAAACGGGGTTAGGTCTTGGGCTCGCCATTAGCCGTCGCGCCATCGAAGCGAACGGCGGCAAGCTCTACATACGCAACCTCCCCGGCTCGGGGTGCGTGTTCACCGTCGATCTTCCCAGGCCGGCCCCGCCGTAGACGCTACCACGCGGCTTCCGCAGGCGGGCTGGACCGATTCTCACTCCTGACGTCCGGAGAATCGCGGAGTTCGCGAGTGTACCAGCGCCGCCCGCGCCGGTCGAGGCGGCTGTATGTCGCGGTGATCATGCCGTGCCGCGACGCGGGGGTGCGTGGGAGTGAGTCGCAGCCGTGGCCTTGCTGCACCCTTCAACCGGCGTTACGACCGCGCAAATGCAATGAGCGGCGCCGGATCGTGGCCATCGGCCGCCCTGAGGGCAGCGATATAGCGCGTCCTCGTTTCGCCTGTGAGTAGGGTGGCTGGGCCCCAAGTGAAGCGCTCGCCCCCTAAGCTCATGACGATGAGATCCGCCATCATGCGAGAGATGCGCCCGTTGCCATTTGGAAATGGATGCATAGACACCAGGCGATGATGAAAACGGACGGCGATCTCATCACGAGGATAACTGTGATGCTCCACCCAATAGCGCGCATCGGCGATGAGTTGCCGCATTGCGAGTCTGATCTGCGCTGGTTCGATCCCGATGTTCCGCTCGGTTGTCCGATAGGTTCCCGCCCACCGCCACACCTCGCCGAACATTCGACGGTGAAGGCGTTCGATGAAGCGTTCGTCCAGAAGATTACGCCGCCGCCGACTGAATACCCACACGGCCGCAGCGAGGACGCCGGCCTGCTCGAGCTCGTTCAATTCGCTGCGCAACGTGACATGTCCCGGAATGAGACCATCACGCTCCCCGGCGGTGAGTGGAGTCGCGCCGTCGTCGGGTTCTTCTAACGGATCGACCGGCGTTTCCACAACGAGCGGGGAGAGTGCTTGAGGAGTTCTTCGGCGACTTCATGGAGTTGTCGCTGCGCTGCGTCCTCAGGGACACCTTGGTTCTCGAGCCGCATGCTCTTATCCACGGCCGATAGATGCTCGGCCGCCACTTCGAGTGCTCGTTCGCGCACGGTCTCTTCCAAAGGCTTCTTCGGGATAAGGGCGTAGACGAGCGCACAACCCAGCGCCTCGGCCGCACGATTCAGCGTGTCGATATTCAGTGTGCCCGCCACCTCGCTCTGTTCGATCGCGAGCACTCGGGCTTTCGACAGTCGCATCCTCGCGGCCAGGTCAACAGCGCTCATTCCGAGAGCATGGCGGATAGCGCGAATCCAGCCGTCCGGCGGCATGGCAAACGCCGGCACCCGCGGCAGTTGACCGAACCGAGAATCAAGGTGTCTGCGGACCGTCGACTGCCTAGGAAGCATATGACAATAGTACCGTTGTCTTGTCTGAGTCGTTAGGAAATAAATCTATTGCCTAATAACATAATAAAAACATAGCCATCACGGCCGGGCGCTCCGCTGGTCACGACCGGCGGCCATTACGCCGTGTCCACGTCCCCGCCCGTCTCGAGCTTCGAGAGGCTGGTGGCGCAGCCATGCCTGGCCGCCGTCGGCGTTCGTGAGCCCGGCGAGCACGTCCGCAAGGCTCTCGACCAGCTCGCGGAGCTTGTCGGGCAGCGCCTGGTCGTAGCCGCACAGGCGCGCGACGTAGCGCTCGCGCTCGTCGTTGGGCAGGTCGGCCAGCGACGGCATCACCAGCTGCAGCCACTCGTCGACCGATTTCAGATCGGCGATGAGGTCGGTGCCGCGATTGATGGTGGCGGTGAGCCGGGCGCGCAGGCGCTCCAGGCGGTCGGACGTTGGCGGCATGATGGGGTCGCTCCTCAGCGCGATTCGATGGGATGGCGCTCCTGCGGCATCCGACCGAGGATGATCTCGACGACCTCCGCCGGTCGCTCGACGTGCAGGAAGTGGCTCGCGCCCTCGATCGTATCGACGGGACAGCCGGCCGCGGTCAACCGGCGCACGTCCTCGTCGCTCACGTACGTGGACAGCCCGGCGCACGCAGTGCAACGAGTAGGCGTGCGGCTCTTCCACCGCCGCCCAGAGATCCTCGCCGGCCGTCCGCTCGCGCAGCGCGGCCAGCGCCGGGCGATCGATGCGCCCGCGATAGACGGAGTCCCCGGGCTCGAGGTTCAGCAGCAGCCATTCCGTGATCTCGTCGGCAAGACCGGCGGCGCGGAAGTGGCGTCGGAAGGCGTCACGCGACGGTGCTGCGTCCGGCGCCGCGAGCAGGACTTCGAGGATGCGGCCGGTCTCATGATCGGCCCTGAGCGGCGAAGGCCCGATGTCGAGCAGCGTCGCGTGGGCGATCGCTGCCCGCTCGAGCAGACCGGCGCGCAGCGCGACGCGGCCGCCGAGCGAGTGGCCCACCAGCGCAAAGGGCTCGGGCAGGCCAAGGCCGCGGGCATCCTCGAAAGCGGCGCGCGCGAGCGTGCCCAGATCGGCGCCGGGCGGGAGCGGACGCGCGCCGCCGTGGCCGAGGAGATCGAGCGCGGTGACCGTCAGCGACGGCAACCGCTCCGCGAGGCGCTGCGTGATCGTCGCCAGGCTCCGGCACCTGCCGCGAAAGCCGTGCAGCAGAACGATGGCGCGAGCGCCGGTCACACCTCCAGCACCATCCGCGCGGGGTCCTCGAGCTGCTCCTTGACGCGCACCAGAAACGTCACCGCCTGCTGGCCGTCGACGAGGCGATGGTCGTACGAGAGCGCCACGTACATCATCGGCCGGATCACGACCTGGCCGGCGACGGCCACCGGACGCTCCTCGATCTTGTGCATGCCGAGGATGCCCGACTGCGGCGGGTTGAGCAGCGGGGTGGACAGCAGGGAGCCGAACACGCCGCCGTTGGTGATCGTGAACGTGCCGCCGCTCAGGTCGTCGGGCGCCAGCTTGCCGTCGCGCGCGCGCGCCGCCACCGCGCCGATCGCGCGCTCGAGGTCCGCGAGCGACAGCGCGTCGGCGTCGCGCACGACCGGCGCGACGAGGCCGCGCGGCGTGCTGACCGCGACGCCGAGGTGCACGCGGCGGTGGTAGACGATGTCGTTGCCGTCGATGCGCGCGTTCACCACGCGGACGTCGCGCAGCGCGATGACCACCGCGCGCGAGAAGAGCGACATGAGGCCGAGGTCCACGCCGTGCTTGGCGCGGAAGCGCTCGCGGTGCCGCTTGCGCAGAGCGAGGAGCTCGCCGCAGTCGATCTCGTTGAACGTGGTCAGGATCGCGGCCGTGCGCTGCGCCTCCACCAGCCCGCCCGCGGCGCGGATGGCCGCGTTCATCTCGGTGAAGTAGTCGTTGAGGTCGCGCAGCACCTCGCGCGGCGGATTGGCCTCGACCCACGGCGTGAAGTCGCGCAGGTCGCAGAAGAGGATCGTCACCTCGCGCGCCTCGCCTCCCAGCGAGATGCGGCCGGCGAGGATCTCGTCGCGGATCTCGCGCGTCACGTACTTGCCGAACGTCTCTTTGACGAAGTCGCGCTCGCGCAGCCCGACCAGCATGCGGTTGAAACCCTCGGCCACGGCGCCGATCTCGTCGTTGGAGACGACGGGGCCGCGCGCGTCGAGGTTGCCCCCCTGCCACCTCGGCCATCGAGGCCTCCAGCCGTCGCCGCGGCGCCGCCACGCTGTGCTAGCATCCGCGACGCTATGGCTCGACGCCGGTTGGCGCTCGGCATCCTGCTGCTGGCCTTCGGTCCGGCCGCCGCGGAGCTGCCGGGCGACATCGACCCCGACCGTCCCGACGCGACCAACAGCGCGCGGACCGTGGCGCCGGGCATCGTGCAGGTCGAGGCCGGAGTCACCTACGCGCGCGCGCGACTCGCGGCAAGCCCCGACGAGCGCCGGCTGAGCGCCGCGGCGACGCTTCGGATCGGCCTCACCGAGCGTCTGGAGGCCCGCATCGACGGCGAGCCCTTCGTGCGCCTCCGCGGTGCGGACGACGACACAGGCTCCGGCGACTACGCGTTCGGCGTGAAGTACCGGTTCCTTGACGCGGAGGACGGACGCTGGTGGCCGGCCCTCGGCGTCCTGCCCTTCGTGAAGCCGCCGATTGCCGACGGCCCGATCGGCTCCGAGCGTCCCGATTTCGGCGTCATCGCGCTCGCTTCGTTCGATCTGCCCGCCGAGCTCGGGCTCGACGTCAACGCGGGGGCGGTCGCCGTGGGGCAGACGCGGCCCAACGGCTACCTGGTTCAGGCGCTGACCTCCGCCTCGCTGAGTCGGCGATTCGGGGCGGCGAGCCTCTTCGTGGAGGTCGCGTTCGCCTCGCGCGCCGAGCGCGACGGCCGCGACACGCTCGCCGCCCAGACCGGCGTGGTATACGTGCTCGCCCCCTGGCTCGCCCTCGACGCCGCCGCCGGGACCTCGTTGCTCGGCCCGGCGCCCGACGTCACCGTCCGAGCAGGCCTGAGCGCGCGCTTCGGCCGCTGAGAGCCTCGGAGGGGGGCTCTGCCCCCCTTCCGACGGACGGCGCGAGCCTGACGGCTCGCGCTCGTCCTGCCTCCCGCGAAGAAAGGATTGCGCCGCCGCGCTCGCGACCGCGGGGGACGAGGCGACCGAGATGCGGACGGGCCTCACCTTCCCGGGCGCCTTCGACATCGTCATGCGCGAGCACATGGTGCGCTGGGGGACCACGCGGGAGCAGATCGGTCTGGTCTCGGTCAAGAACCACGACTTCGGCGCCGCCAATCCCAAGGCGCAGTTCCGTAAGCCGGTGACGCTGGACGAGGTGTTCGCCTCGCGACTCATCGCCGACCCCATCCGGCTGTTCGATTGCCCGCTCATCTCCGACGGCGCCGACGCCGCGGTGCTCTGCCCCGCCGAGTGGGCGCGCGATTTCGGCGCCAAGCCGGTCCGGGTCCTCGGCACCGGCCACGGCGGCGCTCTGGGAGAGCGCCGACATCACGTCGTTCCTCGCGACGGTCGCCCCGTCGCGCGAGGCCTATGCGCAGGCGGGCATCACCGCGGCGGACGTGGACGTCGCCGAGGTCCACGACTGCTTCACGATCTGATGCTCGACGACAAGCGCTGCGCGGAGTGTCGTCGGTTGGGCGTCGGCACGGGCGCCTGCCCGTTCTGCGGCAGCGCGAGCGGCACGGTGGAGCGCCTGTCCAGGCGCGCGCGGCTGCTCTCGTGAACGGTGATCCGCGTCGCGCCCGGCCGGTACACGGCGGAAGCGCCCTATGCGGTCGGCATCACGTCGGAGGGAGTCTAACAACACCTCCGCCGCGTCCATGGCGCCCTTCACCATCGCCTGCTCAGGTCGCCGGGCGCTCGATCCGGCGCTGGAGGTAGCGACGAACCGTCTCGTAGGCGGCCAGAACGTCCGGAATGGCGGCGTACGCCTCGTTCAGGTTCCGGGCCTGCCGGTCGGGATCGTCGGGATAGACGTGAGCGATCCGGTTGCGGATCGCCACCAGACCCCGAAAACGCTCGGCGGACGGGAGCGCCCCGAGCCGCTCCATGAGCTCCGACACCTCTCGACGGGCGAGTCGCCGAATGTCCTCGCCGCCGAGGATCGCGACCGACGTGAACAACTCGTCCTGGATGGAGTTGACGAGTTGCTCGTAGCGCTTGAGAAACGCGTCGAGATCGTCCTCCACGTCTTCGGGTAGGGTGCCGAGGGTCGCGGGCGACAATGGAAACCGTGCGGCCAGGGTCCGTTGAGACCGGACGAGGCGTCGGGCGCAGGCCGCGGCCGCTCGGAGCGCCTGGCCGGCGACCGAGGCCTCGTCTGCCGTCACAGGAGAACGCCGTCGCGGAGGGCGATTCGCTCGATCGGCGTGAGGGGCGCGTCGCGCTCGTGGAGGATGATGTCAACACGCAGATCCTCGACGACGGGCTCGATCAAATCCCGCAGCCGTTGTTCGGCCGCGATCGTGGCCTGGCCGCGGTCGACCTCGACGAAGAGGTCGACGTCGCCGCCTCGGAGATCGTCGCGGACCCGCGACCCGAAGAGGCGGACCGTCGCTCTCGGGCCGAAGACGTCGCGGACGGCGGCCCGGATCACCTCGGTCTCGTCGGATCGAAGCCGCATGGACGCGAGTGTACCCCCCACTAAAACAGTCCGACGACGTTGCCGTCGGCGTCGATGTCGATGCTCTCGGCGGCGGGGTGCTCGGGCAGTCCGGGCATGGTCAGGATGTCGCCCGCGTAGGCGACGACGAACCCGGCGCCGGCCGAGAGCTTCACGTCGCGCACGGTCAGCGTGAAATCGCGCGGCCGGCCGAGCCGCTTGGGGTCGTCGGACAGTGAGTTCTGCGTCTTGGCCATGCAGATCGGCAGCCGGCCGAAACCGAGTCGAGCGTAGCGCGCGAGCTTCGCCGCCGCGGCGGGCAGGATGCTGACGCCGGCGCCTCCATACACCTTGGTCACGATCGTTTCGATCTTCCCCTCGAGGGACAGCTCGTCGTCGTAGAGATAGTGGAACGCGCTCGGGCCCGCGCTCATCACGCCGAGCACCGCCTCGGCCACCGCTTCCCCGCCCTTGCCGCCCATCTCCCAGACGCGGGACAGGCGCGCGGGCACGCCCAGCTTCTCGCAGGCCTCGAGCACCGTCTGCACCTCGCGCTCGGTGTCCTCGCTGAAATGGTTCAGGGCGACGACGACCGGGATGCCGAAGTTCCGCACGTTCCGCACGTGATGCTCGAGGTTCGCCAGTCCCCGGCCAACGGCGTCGGCGTCCTCGCGGCCGAGGTCGGCCGGCCGCGCGCCCCCGTGCAGCTTCAGCGCGCGGACCGTCGCGACGACGACGGCCGCGGCCGGGACGAGTCCGCCCACGCGGCACTTGATGTCGAAGAACTTCTCGGCGCCGAGGTCGGTGGCGAAACCCGCCTCGGTCACGACGACGTCGGCGAGCTTGAGCGCGAGCCGCGTGGCCATCAGGCTGTTGCACCCGTGGGCGATGTTGCCGAACGGACCGCCGTGCACGAACGCCGGCGTGTGCTCGAGGGTCTGGACGAGGTTGGGCTTGATGGCGTCGCGCAGCAGGACGGTCACGGCGCCGGCGGCGCCGAGATCGCCCGCCGTCACCAGCTCGCCGTCGGTGGTCTCGCCGACCACGCTGCGGGCCACGCGCTCGCGCAGGTCGTGGAGGTCGCGGGCCAGGCAGAGAATGGCCATGAGCTCGGAGGCGACGGTGATCTCGTACCCGGACTCGCGGGGCACGCCGTGGACCGGTCCGCCCAGCCCGATCACGATATTGCGGAGCGCGCGGTCGTTCATGTCCACCACGCGCTTCCACACCACGCGCCGCGCATCGAGCCGCCGCGCGTTGCCCTGGGCGAGATGGTTGTCGAGCATCGCCGCGACGAGATTGTGGGCGGCGCCGATCGCGTGCATGTCGCCGGTGAAGTGCAGGTTGATATCCTCCATCGGCACGACCTGCGCGTGCCCGCCCCCGGCCGCGCCGCCCTTGCGGCCGAAGCAGGGCCCCAGCGACGGCTCGCGGAGGGCGACGATGGCGCGCCGGCCGAGGCGCCGGAACGCGTCGCCCAGCCCGACCGTCGTGGTCGACTTGCCCTCGCCCGCCGGCGTCGGCGTCATGGCCGTCACGAGCACCAGGCGGCCGTCCGGCCGATCGGCGAGCCGCGCGAGCGCGTCCAATCGCACCTTGGCCTTGTACGCGCCATACGGTTCGACGTGGGCGGGATCGAGGCCGAGGTCGGCGGCGACGTCGGTGATGGGGCGAAGCTGCACACTGCGCGCGATGTCGATGTCGGAACGTCCCATAATGGGCCGCATCATACCCCGGCTCTTCGGTGAGTCACCCGGATGCTTGCCGGAGAGCCTCGACTCGTCCTACTCTCACCGGGCGAAGGAGGACGCGATGAGCCAGGATCATCATCATTCGGACGCCGAGGGCGGTCAGCACGCGAAATCTCACATGCACGACTTCGAGGCCCACGTCCGCGCCGTCGAAGAGGACCTCGAGTACTACCGCGCCAAGCGTCTCGAGCCCCGGATCGTCTTCATGGTGCGGCGCGGAGTCGTCAGCTTCCACGACCTCCTGCACGCCGGCGCGCGGGTGGAAGCGCCGGCGGCGCCGTTGCCGGACGCGCCGTCGGAGCTCGAGGCCCGGATCCGGCGGCTCGAGGATGCGCTCGACGAGTACGTGCGGGGGGTCGCCCTCGTGTCGTACGCGGATCTGCTCGAAGGCGTCGACATGGTGATCGAGGACACGCGCAAGGAGCGCGGTGACTACGACGACGCCCTGCGCTTCAAGAAGAAGCACCACGAGGGCACCCTGGAGGATCGCGTGGCCGCGCTCGAGGGCGACGTGATCGAATACACGACCGTGCTCCGCGCGTTCACGCGGGCCCTCATCGACCGCGGCATCGTGGACGAGGCGAAGCTGCGACGGCGCGCGGAAGCGACCCGGCAGCCGAGCGCGTGGAACGGGGCGCGGATCGTCGCCCGCGCGTGGCTCGATCCGGAATTCAAGGCACGGCTCATGACCATCGGCCGCGAGGCCGTCCGCGAGCTCGACATCCCACCCGGCCGGGTCGGCAAGCTCGGCGTCGTCGAGAACACGGACGGGGTCCACAACGTCATCGTGTGCACGCTGTGCTCCTGCTATCCCTACGACCTGCTGGGGGACACGCCCTATTGGTACAAGACCGACGAGTACCGGAAGCGGATCGTGAGGGAGCCGCGCCGCACGCTGGCGGAGATGTTCGGGCTCGAGGTGCCGTCGCCAAGAGAGGTTCGCGTCTACGACAGCACGTCCGACGTCCGCTACATGGTCATCCCGCGCCGGCCGGCCGGCACCGAGGGGCTGAGCGAAACGGACCTCGCGCGCCTGGTGACGCCGGACAGCCTCATCGGCGCCGGTGAACCGCTGGACCCGGCGAGCCTGGCCGACGGCCGCGCCCCGGAGAGCGGGCGCCGTCTCTTCGCGCTCTCGTGAGCGGCCCCACCGTGACGTCGGCCCCTCAGCGGTTCAAGCTCGGCGACCGCGTGCGGGTCAAGCCGGAGTCGCCCGGTGGGAACCCCCGCACGCCGCAGTACGTGCGGGGCAAGACGGGCGTGGTGACGTTCCTCCACGGCGTCATGTCGAATCCGCTCGACCATCGCGCGATCTACCCGCCGCTCTATACCGTGGCCTTCGAGGTCAAGGACGTCTTCGGCAGCTCCGCCGACGGCCAGCTCCGCGTGGACGTGCACGAGGAGTGGCTCGACCCGGCGTGACGCCATCGGTCACGACGCCCCGGCAGATTCGGCTAGGATGACGGCGTGAACTTCGGGCTCTTCTACTACTGCCAGGGGCGAGGCGTCCCCCACGATCAGGCGTACGCCGAGATGCTCGATCAGATCGCCCGGGCCGAGACGCTCGGCTTCGACGAGTGCTGGTTCGCCGAGCACCACTTCACCGACTATTCCGTGCTGCCCAGTCCCAACTTGATGATCGCCGCCGCCTTGCAGCGCACCGCGCGCATGCGCTTCGGCAACTACGTCAACGCGCTGCCTTTCCACCATCCGCTCCGGCTGGCCGCCGAGGCGGCC
>JBGPXN010000239.1:0-5496 GCA_041492755.1 Methylomirabilia bacterium
AGCATGATGACCGCGGCCTTGCTCGGTCCGTACGCGCCGAGGTTGGCGTGCGGATGGGAGCCCGACATCGATCCGACGGCGACCATGGCGCCCTGCGCAGCGCGCAGCGCCGCGTGCGCCGCCTTCGCCAGCAGCCACGTCGCGCGCACGTTGACGGCGAACAGTCGGTCCCAATCGTCGACCGCGTAGTCCACGAGCGGCCCGGGGCGATTGACGCCGGCGTTGCTCACGACGCCGTCGAGCCCGCCGAAGCGGCGCACGGCCTCGTCGACCACGCGCGCGGGCGCATCGACGGTGCCCATGTCGCCGTGCAGCGGCAACACCTCCGCGCCCAGCGCCTGCATCTCCTTGACCACCGCGTCGAGTCCCGCCGACGGCCCGATGTCCACCGCGGCGACCTGGGCGCCCTTGCCGCCGGCGCGCGCGTCGCGCGCGAGACGCAGGCACGTGGCTCGACCGATCCCGCTCGCTGCTCCCGTCACCAGCACTCGCATGACGCTCACCTCAATACGCCGGGACCACACCGACCTTGGTCCCGCCCTTGCGGAGCACGCCGACCTCCTCGGCCGCCTTGGCGGCCAGGAACCGGCTGTCGCTGGCGAGGGTGACGAACTGGTAGCCGCCCGCGATCATCTTTGCCGCGTAGGCCGCGGTCGCGTTGTGGATGCCGGCGGCGACGTGGTGGCGTTTGCACGCGCGCACGATCGTCTCTTGCGCCTCGACCACCGGGGCTTCCGTCTGGTCGAGCTTGGGCGTACAGCCGAGGGTGAGACTGAGATCGGCCGGGCCGACGTAGACGGCGTCGACGCCGGGCACGCTCAGGATGTCGTCGATGTTGCCGACCGCTTCGCGGGTCTCGATCATCGGCATGACGATCAGCTCGTCGTTGGCGCGGGTGGCGTAGTCCGCGCCCGCATAGATGCTCGCGCGCACGGGTCCGAACGAGCGATAGCCACGGGGGTAGTACTTGCAGGCGCGCACGAGCGCTTCCGCCTCCGCGCGCGTGTTGATCATGGGACAGATCACGCCGTAGGCCCCCGCGTCCAGGATCTTCATGATCGGCCCGGGGTCGTTCCACGGAACCCGGGCCAGCGGCACCACCGCGGTCGTCGAGATCGCCTGGAGCATCGTCACCGCGGTCTGGTAGTCGACCACACCGTGCTGCATGTCGATGGTCAGCGAGTCGAAGCCCTGATGGGCCATCACTTCGGCCGGAAAAGAGCTGGGAATGGACAGCCAGCCGTTGATGGCGGCTTCGCCGCGCTGCCAGATCGCTCTCAGCGTGTTGGGTCGCACGTGACGCTCCTTTGTTGGTCGCGCGCGCCGGGTCGCATCAGCCGCGGGCCTTTATGGTGGCCCAGCCGGAGTCGGCGAGGGGGCGCGCGCGTTCGCCGCGCGAGCGGGCGTTGGGGTCGTTGGCGGTGCCGGCGATCACGCGGCCCATGATGCCTTGCGCGATGCCGGCGAGCCGGAACATGGCGAACGCGAGATAGAACTCCCAGTCCGGAATGCCGGGCCGCCCGGTGCGCCGGCAATACGTGGCCAGATAGTCGGCTTCGGTCGGAATCCCGAGGCGGCCGACGTCCTCGCCCGCGAATCCGCCGAGCTCGCTCGGACTGAGCCGGAACGGCAGGCAGTGATAGGCGAGATCGGCCAGTGGATGGCCGAGCGTCGACAACTCCCAGTCGAGCACGGCGGCGACACGGGGCTCGGTCGGGTGCACGATCATGTTGCCCGGCCGGTAGTCGCCGTGCACGAGCGTCGTGTCGTCGCTGGCCGGAATGTGCTCGGGCAGCCAGACGATGAGCTGCTCCATCGACTCGATGCGCTCGGTCTCCGACGCGCGGTACTGCGACGTCCAGCGATGGATCTGGCGGGCGAAGTAGTTTCCGGGCCGCCCGAAGTCGTCCAGACCGACCGCGCGCCAGTCCACCAGGTGCAGGCGAGCGAGCACGTCGTTCATCGAGTCCCACAGCGCGCTCCGCTCCTTCGGCGTCAGCTCCGGCATGAGCGGGTCGCTCAGGATCCGTCCCGGCACGTACTCCATGATGAAGAACGACGTGCCGAGGACGTCGGCGTCCTCGCAGAGCGCGAAGGTGCGCGGAACGGGGACGCCGGTGCCGCCGAGCGCGGTGATGACGCGGTACTCGCGATCGACGGCGTGCGCCGAGGGCAGCAGCTTGCCCGGCGGCTTGCGCCGCAGCACGTATTCGCCGGCCCCCGTGCGCAAAAGGTACGTCGGGTTCGATTGCCCGCCCAGGAACTGGCTCACCTCGATGGGAGGGCGGAATCCGGGCACGCGCTCGCGCATGTAGCGCTCGAGGGCGGCGACGTCGAAGCGGTGCGACTCCAGTACCGGCACGGTGGGCGTCGTAAGCTGCGTCATGCGCTCGCCGGCCGTCGGGGCGTCATGGGGGGCCATTATCACCGAGACCCGGCTCGACAGCCCGGACAACTTCGACTAACGTGGCCCGCCGGCAGAGTTCACTGCCGATCGGGGAGAGAGGGCATGACCATCACGCGGCATCACGTCGGACCGCGCCTCAGCCAGGCCGTCGTTCACGGCGACACGGTGTACCTTGCCGGTGTGATTTCGGGGGAGCCGGCGGGCTCGACCAAGGGCCAGACCGAGCAGGTGCTCAAGAAGATCGACGCGCTTCTGGCCGAGACGGGTAGCCACAAGTCCAAGCTGCTGTCCGCCACCATCTTCCTGTCGAGCATGGGCAGCTTCGACGAGATGAACGCGGCGTGGGATGCCTGGATCGATCCCGCCAACACCCCCGCCCGCGCGACCGTCGAGACGCGGCTGGCGAATCCGCGCTACCTCGTGGAGATCATGGTCATCGCGGCCCGAGGGTGATGGGCCGTTCGCGGCGCGCGCTGGCGCCAGGGAGGAACGTATGAAAGCGATCGTGTTTTCCGAGCTCGGGGGTCCCGACGTGATGAAGCTGTCCGACGTCCCGAAGCCGGACGTTCGACCGGGAAGGGTGCTGCTGAAGAGCCACGCGATCGGCGTGAACTTCGCCGACACGCTCTTCCGGCAGGGCACCTACGCCCTGAAGCCCAACCTGCCCGATACCCCCGGCCTGGAAGCGGCCGGCCTCATCGAGGCCGTGGGCGACGGCGTGAGTGGTTTCAAGCCCGGTGATCGGGTGGCCGCCTTCGCCGTCCGGACGTATGCGGAGTATTGTGTGGCCCAGCCCAGCCAGATCGTGCGCCTCCCCGACGCCGTGAGCTTCGCCGAGGGCGCGGCCTTCCTGATCCAGGGGCTCACCGCATATCACCTGCTCCACACGGCCGGCACCACGGGGCCGGGCACGAGCGTGCTCGTCCACGCCGCGGCCGGCGGCGTCGGCCTGGTGGCGGTCCAGCTCGCCAAGGTCGCGGGGGCGCGGGTCTTCGCGACGGTGTCGAGCGACGCGAAGGCGGGACTGGTGAAGGAAAACGGCGCCGACACCATCATCAACTACGCGAAGGAGAAGTTTGCCGACGAGGTGCTTCGGCTCACCGACGGCCGCGGCGTGGACCTCATTCTCGACGCGGTGGGGAAGCCCACCTTCGAGGAGGGGCTCCGCTGCCTCGCGCCGTTCGGGCACCTCATCCTCTTCGGCCGCGCCGGCGGCGCGCCCGACCCCCTCAACCTCGCGACGCTCTCGCCCAAGTCCGTCAAGGTGAGCGGCTTCCGGCTGCCGACGCTGACGGGGGGCTTCCCCGAGAAGACCCAGGAGAGCGCGCAGCGATGCTTCGAGCTGATGCGCGCCGGGCGGCTCAAGATGCACATCGGCAAGACGTTCCCGCTCGCCGAGGCCCCGGCCGCGCATCGCCATCTGGAGTCGCGGCAATCGACGGGGAAGCTGGTGCTGCTGCCGTAGGGGAGAACGCCCCCGAAGCTCAACCCTTGCGCAGGGAGAGTGGCGGTCGCTTGAGGATCTCGCGGCGCGCCAAACGCCAGATGACTTCGAGCGCGTCTCGGAGCGCGGGCGCGGAGGCGGCCAGGCACCGGACGAGAAGCCCGCGACGGGCGAGCCGGGCGGCGCCCAGTGTCGCCCCGCCGATCGCGACGTCGGCGAGAGCGTCCGTCAGATGCCCGATGCCGTCATCGGCGACCACCACGACGGAGGCGAAGTAAGGCGACGCTTCGGCGAGGCCGAGTCCGTCGGCGGCGACCTCGAGCGGGAGCAGGAAGCGGTCGTGCAGCAGGAGGCCCCCGCCGTCGTGGACCGTGATCGTGCTGTCGATGCGGGAGAATTGCCAGGCCTCCCCGCGCGCGATCCGGCCGGCGGCCCAGGCGTCGACCAAGATCAGGCAAGCGCCTTCTCCGACGTCCGCTTCGATCGACTGCCGGAGCGCCGAGCCCGGGAACGGGATGGTGTGGTCGGGCACCCACTCGAGGCTCGCGCCGGCGCCGACCGTGAGACGGACCGTCTGCTCCGCCGGCCCGCGCTCCGTCCGGTAGAGCCTCGTTGCCGACGGCGTCGTCACACAGGCGTGGGCGGCATCGCCGACGTCGACCTCCACCGTCAGGCGGTCGCCGCCCAGCACACCTCCCGTCGGGTTCAGCATCGAGACGACCGTGGCGACGTCGTCCAGCGTGAGTGGTGCGAGCACTTGCAGCGGCAGCACGGACCGGCTGGCGGCGAGCACGGTCCCCGCCCCGCGCCGCTCGAAGCGCAGGGCGAGCGCGCCGTCGCGGCCGACGCGCGACGCCGTCGTGCTCACGCCGGCGTCAGCAGCAGCTCGTGGCGGATCCAGCGCAGCACCTCATCGACCCCGTGACCGGTCTTCAGATTCGTGAAGACGAAGGGACGCGCGCCTCGCATCCGGCGCGCGTCGCGCTCCATCACGCCGAGGTCCGCGCCCACGTGCGGCGCGAGGTCGATCTTGTTGATGATGAGCAAGTCCGAGCGCGTGATGGCCGGTCCGCCCTTGCGCGGGATCTTCTCGCCCTCGGCGACATCGATCACGTAGATGCTCGCGTCCACCAGCTCGGGGCTGAACGTCGCGGCCAGGTTGTCGCCGCCACTCTCGACGAGTAACAGATCAAGGTGCGGGAACTGCTGCATGAGCAGCCGCATCGCCTCGAGGTTCACCGAGGCGTCCTCGCGAATGGCCGTGTGCGGGCAGCCGCCCGTCTCCACGCCGACCACGCGTTCGGGCGGTAGCACGCCCCGGCGCACGAGGAACTCGGCGTCCTCCTTCGTGTAGATGTCGTTGGTGATGACGGCCATGTCGATCTCGTCGCGCAGTCGCAGGCACAGCGCCTCGGCGAGCGCGGTCTTGCCGGAGCCGACGGGGCCGCCGATGCCGATCTTGAGCGGGCGGGGGATCTGGGTCATGGATGGAGCAACCTCATCTTGACGTCGGGAATCCTTTCGATGCCGAGCCCGGAACAGCTCACCGCCGAAGCTCAGGGGTGATCTCGGAGGTCATGATCGGAACAGTCGCATGTCGAGCGTGGCGTGGCGAATCCCGGCCAGCTCGATGGCCGGCGTGAAG
>JBGPXN010000030.1:0-36993 GCA_041492755.1 Methylomirabilia bacterium
ACTCTTCGCCGGCGACGCTCGCGCCAACGGCGGCGCCGCGGAGTCCAAGCTTTGTCACCCCGTCCACGAGCTGCTGTAGCGCCAGGTCCGGGTACTGGAGCGCGACCGAGGCAAAGGCGACGAAGCGGTCCGGGTACGTCCCGCAGAACTCGGCGAGCCGCTCGTTCTGGATTCTCACCACCTGGCCCGCGAGGTCGCGCTCTGCCCGGTACCACTGCGGGTTGATGCTGAGCGCCTCCATGTCGATGCCCTGCGCGTCCATCTCGCGTAGGCGCCTCGGCCCCACCTCCCCGATCCCCGGCCCCCGCTGGTCTTCCAGCGTCAGCCCCAGCAAGGCGAGCGCCTCGGGTATCACGCAGTGCGCGTGCACGTCGATCGTCTTCACGCGACGGCCGCCCACCACCACTTCGCGGCGACGGCCGGCCACCACCGCTTCGCGGCGTCGCGGGGCCGGTCTCGCTCGCTCCGTCCCTCGCGCGGCCGGCCGCGCCTGGACTCGAGCCCCGGCCCGCGCAGCACCGAGCAGATCGCACCCGGTAAAGGCGATGCCAGCCATTGCGCCGGCCGTATTCCTGTTGAGCGCTTCGCGAATAGTCATCGTGTCTCCGTGGTCATCTCGCCCGTGATGGATTGAAATCAATCATTCGGCTTCGATCTCCGCCACGAGCTCTTCAGGCAACCGCACGGTGAGGGTCTTCATCTCGCGCAGTGTAATACGGCTCTGACGCGCGCGGCGTCCCCGAACTGCTCCGCACGCTGGCCGGTGATCGGCCGAAGGTAGTGGCGGTGAGGCGGTCGCGCGCGTGTGTTATCCTCCCGCCGTCACCGCACAACCGTAGCGCGCTCCGCTGACTTCGGAGGCTGCCATGAAGACGCCACGAGCCCTGCCGCTGGTCCTGCTTACGCTCACTCTCACTCTCGTGACTACGCTGGCGGTGGCGCCGGCGCCGGCCTTCGAGCGCGTCGGCGACAAGAAGATCCTCGTCTTCGCCGGGCGCCAGGAAGTGCCCACGATCGACCCCAGCGTGAAGTACGACTGGTCGATCCGGATGATGCAGCAGGCGCTGTACGACGCGCTGGTGAAGTACGTCGGCAACCCGCCGGAGATCGTCCCCTGGCTGGCCGAGCGGTGGGAGGTGTCCGCCGACGCCCGGACGTGGACGTTCCACCTCGTGAAGAACGCGCGCTTCCACAACGGCGACCCGGTGACGGCCGAGGCCGTGCGCTGGTCGTTCGCGCGCACGCTCAAGCTCAACCAGGGGCCGGCCTGGATGCTGTCGGACTTCCTCAAGGAGGACGGCATCAAGGTCGTGAACGAGCACACCATCCAGTTCACGCTCGGCCAGCCCTATGCGCCGTTCCTGTCGTTCGTGCCGTGGTGGTACGTGATGAACCCCAGGCAGGTGCTGGCCAACGAGCAGGGGGGCGACCTCGGTCAGAAGTGGCTGACGGACAACGCGGCCGGCAGCGGCCCCTTCAAGATCAAGCGCTGGCAGCAGGGGGTGCTCTACGAGATCGAAGCCGTCGAGAGCTACTGGAAGGGCTGGCCGTCGAAGGACCACGTGGGCGGCGTCATCCTCAAGCTGGTGCGCGAGTCGGCGGTCCAGCGGGCGGCGCTGCTGCGCGGCGAGGCGGACATCGTCGAGGGGCTCTCGGCCGACGACTACGACCAGGTGGCCAAGATGCCGGGCATCGCGGTGCCCAACTTCCCGGGCATGACGACGTTCGGCTTCAAGCTGAACACGCAGAAGGCGCCGACCAGCGACGCGAACCTCCGCAAGGCGATCGTGCACGCCTTCGACTACGACGCGCTGCTCAAGATCTACAACGGCAACGCGGTGCTGCAGACCAGCCCGTTCCCCAACGCGACGCGCGGCCACATCGCCGTGCCGGGCTTCCCGCGTCAGGACCTGGCCCGCGCCAAGGAATTCCTGGCCAAGAGCGCCTACCCCAACGGCGGCATCGAGCTGGAGTACGTCTACGTCCAGGGGCTCGAGGAGGAGCGCAAGATGGGGCTCGTCCTCATCGACAACCTCGGGAAGCTGAACCTCAAGGTCAAGATGGTGCCGCTGACCTGGCCCAACATGGTGGCGCGTGGCTCGAAGGTGGAGTCCTCGCCCGACCTGCTGGCCGTGTTCACCACGCCGGTGTCGACCGATCCCGACGCGGTGGCGTACCAGTACCACAAGAACTCCTGGGGCAAGTACTACGGCTCCCACTTCTACCAGAACGCCGACGTCTGGGGCCTGATCGAGCGCGCTCGAACGCTGGCGAAGTGGGAGGAGCGGGCGCCGCTCTACGCCGACATCCAGCGAAGGATCGCCGCCGACGCCCCCGAGGTGTTCGGCATGCTGGCCAACCGGCGGTGGGGGATGCGCGACCACGTGAAGGGCTTCGTGTTCAGCCCCGTCCGCTTCACGGGCGAGGTGGACCTCTACCCGCTGGCGATCGTCGCCAAGTGAGGGCCGACCTCCGCTGACGCAGTATCTGCTCAGGCGCCTGGCCTTCCTGGGCCTGATGCTGTTCGGGCTCCTGTGCCTGACGTTTGCGATCTCGCACGTGGTGCCCGGCGACCCCGCGCGGCTGGCCGCCGGTCCCGACGCCAACGAGTCGATGGTGCAGACGCTGCGCGCGAAGTACGGCCTCGACCGCCCGCTCGGCGTGCAGTTCGTGCGCTATCTCGGCGGCGTGGCCACCGGTGACCTCGGCCAGTCGCTGCGCAGCCGTAACGCCGTCCTCGACGACCTGCTCCGCTACTTCCCCAACACGTTCGAGCTGGTCACCCTGGCGCTGCTGCTGGCGGTCGTCGTCGGGGTCCCCCTCGGCATGCTGTCGGCGGTCTATCAGAACACGTGGATCGACCACGTGACGCGCGTGGTGTCGGTCTCCGGGGTGGCGCTGCCAGCGTTCTGGCTCGGCTTGATGCTCCAGCTCCTGGTCGCGCTTCACCTCGGCTGGCTGCCGCTGGGCGGGCGGCTCGGCCTCACGGCGGCGCCACCGGGCCCCATCACGCACCTGCTCTTCGTCGACGCGCTGCTTCGCGGGGAATGGCGAACCTTCGCCGACGCCGCCGCCCACGCGGTGCTGCCGGTCGTCACGCTGTGCTTCCCGGCGCTGGCCTCGATCATGCGCGTGAACCGGGCCGAGATGCTGGAGACACTTCGGCAGGACTACATCGTCACCGCGCGGGCCCAGGGCTTCTCGGGCTTCCGCGTCGTGACGCGCTACGCGCTCCGCAACGCGATGATCCCCACGCTCACGATGATCGGCCTGCGCTACGGCTGGATGCTCGGCGGCACCGTCCTGGTGGAGACGGTCTTCGACTGGCCCGGCATCGGTCTCTACGCGGTCAACGCCGCCGTCTCCTCCGACTTCCAGCCGATCATGGGCGTGACGCTCGTGATCGGCCTCAACTTCATGCTGGCCAACTTGCTGGTCGACCTCGCCTACGGCTGGCTCGACCCGCGCATCCGCCGGGCGAGCGTCAGGTGAGCGCACGCTGCGCGACTTGGGCATCTGCCAGAGGAGCGTGACGTGAGCGCACGCGTTCTGTCGCTGGAACAGCCGGCCGAGCGCTTGGGCGCGTCGCGCGAGCTCCGGCGCTATGTCCGTGCTTACGCGCGGAGCGCCTCATCGATGGCCGGGCTCGTCATCGTGGCCGTCTTCGTGGTGGTGGCGGGGATCGGCCCGTGGATCGTGCCCTACCCGGAGGATGCGCGCGGCGCGGTCCACCTCGAGCGCAAGCTGCAGCCGCCGAGCGCGGCCCACTGGCTCGGCACCGACGAGGTCGGCAACGACGTCTACACCCGGGTGATCCTGGGCGCGCGGGTGTCGCTGCAGATCGGTCTCATCATCACGGTCGTGGCCGCGCTCCTCGGCGTGCCGCTGGGCATCGTGGCCGGCCACGTGGGCGGCCGGGTCGGAGAGACGATCATGCGGGTGACCGACGTGTTCCTGTCGGTACCGGCGCTCGTGCTGGCCCTCGCGGTGGTCGGCGCGCTGGGCCCGAGCATCCTCAACGCGATGATCGCGCTGTCGCTGGTGTGGTGGCCCGGCTACGTCCGGCTCGTGCAGGCGAAGACGCTCGCGCTCGGGCAGGAGACGTTCGTGGAGGCGGCGCGCGCCAGCGGCGCCGGCCGGCTGCGCATCGTGCTCGTACATCTGCTGCCCAACTGCGTGTCACCGATCGTGGTGAAGGGGAGCATGGACATGGGTGCTGCCATCCTGGCCGCCGCCAGCCTGGGCTTCATCGGCCTCGGCGCCCAGCCGCCCTACCCGGAGTGGGGCGCCATGATCAGCCACGGCCGCAATTACCTGCCCACGTGGTGGTGGTACTCGGCTTTCCCCGGGCTGGCGATCTACCTCACCGTGCTCGGCTTCAATCTCGTGGGCGACGGCCTGCGCGACCTGCTCGATCCCAAGAGCCTCGCATAAGTCGGAGGGGCCCCCCGGGACATGAGCGATTGCACCGGCAAAGCCGGCGCTCGAAATGGCGGACCGTCAGCCGCCGCAGGCCTCGGCGATGACGCGGGCCACGAGGAGATTGGCCAGCAGCACGGGCACGCCGGTCAGCCCGCGCAACTCGTCGCGGGTCTTGCGGCGGAAGCCCATGCAGTCCATCACCACGAGGCCGGCCCCGCCGGCGCGCATCGCGTCGGCGGCGCGGCGTAGCGCGACCGCGTCCTCCTCCTCGTAGGGGGAGAGCGGCGCCACGACGGGGTCGAAGCCGTCGCGCCGCCACCGCGCCTCGGTCTGCGGCACGTGCGGCACTGACGGGGTGAGGACGCCGAGTCGGCCGGGCCAGGACATCCCGCGCAGCGTGCCCAGCAGCACCGGGTGAGGCTGAATCAGCGGCCGGGTGGCGCGCAGCCTCGGAAAGGCCCCCGTGCACAGCAGCGCCGTCAGCGTCGCGCCCCCGCGCTCCAGCGCGGCGATGCGCTGCTCGACCAGGCCGACGATCTTCTGCTTGCCGAGGAAGACGGCCGAACCATCCGTCAGCCGCGTGACCAGGATCTCGTCGTGGCCGGTGGGCGCCAGCGCCTCGATCTCCGAGCGTCCGAGGCCGTCCAGCGCGCCCGCTTCGCGGACGTCGACCCCGGGGCCGATCACGGCGGCCATCTCGGGGACGACGTCCGAGCGTGGGGACTGGCCGATCGTGACAAGCCCGACCACCGAATCGAGCGCATTCGTCATGGGCGTCACCTTACACCACGTGCAGGCAGGAACGGGTCGCGGGCGACCTGCTCGAAGACGGCTCCGACATCCGCACCGTGGAAGAACTCCTCGGCCACCACGACGTCGCGACCACGATGATCTACACCCACGTCTTCAACCGGGGCCCGGCCGCGGTGCGCAGCCCGGCCGACTCGACGCTCGGCCCGTAGACACGCACGCATGGGCCCTCGACTGGTCCTCCGCCCCGCCGTGCTATCCCGCGCGCCGGCGGGAGGAGAAGGCGACCGGCTCGCAACCGCGCGCCACCACAGGGGCGGCCGGCCGGCGGGCCCTTCCGGCGTGGCATGCTAGACTGCGCCGCCCGCGGCGTCGGGCGTGCTCCTCAGTTGTGGCGAATAGAAAGTTGGGCGGTCCTGCGACGGCGCCCCTGACGTATCAGTGAACGGGCCGGGCCCCTGCCAAGAAGCGTCGTTGGGGGCTGGTTGCGGTCGGGCATTAGCCTGTGTATGGTGAACGTATGGCGCGCTTAATTTCGACGACGGTTCGGCTCGAAGAGGAGGATGTCCGAGCTTTGCAGAGAGCCCGAGCGGCGGGCCACTCCGCCTCGGCCCTTATTCGCAAGGGTCTTAGGGTGGTGGCGTCCCGCTATTACACCGGCCGCCGCCCGCCCTCTACACGCCTCTTCGAGTCGACGTACAACAAACTCGGCGATGAATCTGAACTCTTTCGAGATCTCGAGGCTTGAGTCCGCCGATCGTCGCAGACACCGGAGGGCTTCTCCGCGGCCTCGCCAGTACAAGAGCCGGCAAGCCGAGTTTTCCTGAGTACGAGAAGGTCCTGACGTCCGCGAGTCTGGTTATCGTGCCCGGGCTCGTTCTAGCCGAGGTGGACTACTTTCTCCGGGAGAACAGGGTCGCCATGCGGAAACTCGTAGCTGAGATTTTCGATCCGGCGACACGGTACGAGTATGAGCTGCCGCTACCCTCCGACGTCGTTCGTGCCCTCGAACTCGATGCGAGATTCGCGACGCTCAACCTGGGGCTCGTCGACGGCACAGTCGTCGCTGTAGCTGAGCGACGGCACATCTACCGGGTGCTGACGACGGATCGTCGCGATTTTGCCGCCATCCGTGTCGGTCCCCGTCTTACGCGAGCGCTCGAACTGCTGCCATGACGGCGGCGAGAATAAAATGCCGCCGACCAAAGGCGTGAGCGGGCGCGCTCCGCGCGCCGCTCAGCCTGACCGTTCGCCGCACAGGCGGAGGGACAGCGCGTGACGGACAGCCGTGGTAGGCGTCGTCAAGGGTATCGCCAGATCTTTGAGTTCGTGATCAACATGAAGACGGCGAGGGCGCTCGGCCTGACGATCCCGCCGTCGCTGCTCCTGCGGGCGGATCAGCTCGGCGAATGATCGATCCCTATCGTCACGACTTGTTCAGGCGGTCCGCCACTTACGTGGATACGATCCTCAGAGGCGCCAAGCCCGGCGACCTCCCCGTCGAGCAGCCGACCCAAGTTCGAGCTGGTCATCAACCGCAGGACGGCGAAGGAGCTCGGGCTGACGATCCCTCAGTCGCTGCTGCTGCGGGCGGATCGGGTCAGCGAATGATCTCGCGTCGCGCGTTCGTCGGGGCAGTCGCGGTGGGGGTTGTGGCCGTGCCGCTGGCCGCCGAGGCGCAGCAGTCTCCGAAGGTCCCCCGGATAGGATTCCTAAGTGCTGCCTCCCCTTCGGCTATCGCGGCCCGCACCGAAGCGTTCCGCCAAGGTCTGCGCGAGCTTGGGTATGTGGAGGGGAAAACCATTGTCATCGAGTCTCGACATGTACTCGGAAAACTAGATCGTCTGAGTGAGCTTGCGGCCGACCTCGTGCGTCTCAAGGTTGACGTCATCGTCACGACCGGTCCGACATCAACCCGTGCTGCCAAGGAAGCAAGTTCTACGATTCCCATTGTCATGGCGTTTGATAGCGACCCTGTTGGCTCGGGGGTTGTCGCCAACCTTGCCCGACCCGGCGGGAACATTACTGGATTGTCCATGCTGGCGCCGGAGATAAGCGGAAAACAACTGGAGCTTCTGAAGGAGATCGTTCCCAGGCTCTCCCGCGTGGCCGTCCTTGGGACTTCGAGCCAACCGGGCAACGCACAAGCGTTGAGAGAAGTGGGAGTCGCCGCAGGAGCCCTCGGGGCGCAGCTTCAATACCTGGACGTAGAAGGTCTCAAGGATATTGAGACTGCATTCCGAGCCGCTATCAAAGGGCGCGTGCTGACGCAGTCGTCGTGCTGCCGAGCCCCATCCTCAATTCTCATCGAACAAAGGTTGCAGAACTCGCGATAAAGAGCCGGCTCCCGGCGATATACCCCTGGCCGGAATTTGTGCAAGACGGCGGGCTCATGAGCTACGGCGTGAGCATTGCCGATTTGTTCCGGCGCGCCGCCGGCTACGTGGATAAGATCTTGAAAGGCGTCAAGCCCGCTGATCTCCCCGTGGAGCAGCCCACGAAGTTTGAGCTGGTCATTAACGTGAAGACCGCGAAGGCGCTCGGCCTGACGATCCCGCAATCGCTGCTGCTTCGGGCGGATCAAGTTGGACACTAGGCCACGAAGGTGCGGTCGACCGAGCGGCACCCTCATTCTTGGATTCCAACCCTCGAGGGGTCAGCAGGGCGTCGAACTTCGTGCTCCAGCGGCCCGGGGGCTCGCGTTGCTCGCCCTCCGGCCGCTGAGCGCGGCGTTCGCGGGACAATAGTGGCCCACCGGAATGGTAGGATCGGCGCACAAGGTCGGCGCGAGAGCTGTTTGAAGAGGCGATGAGACTTGATCCGGAGGAGCGCGCGACGCTGATGCGGCTTCTGATCGAGACCCTGGACGCCGAGTCTGAGGAAGGCGTCGAAGACGCGTGGCGGGTCGAGATCGAGCGCCGCATGGCGGAGTTGGACTCGGGCGCAGTCGAAGCGGCTCCCTGGGAAGAGCTTAGAGCGCGGCTGTACCGGCGCTGATGTATAGACGCGGTGTCGAAGCGTTTCTCACGGCACTCGCCGCCTGGCTCGTGGCTGCCTCCCCGGTCCGCGCGCAGGAGCTCGTCCGCCTCGACACGCGCCCCGGCATCACACAGTCCTACTTCCTCGCTCGGGTCCCCACAGGCGCCCAGGCCGTCGCCCTGCTCTTTCCTGGTGGAGGCGGGTACATCCGCCTCCGCTCGGAAGGTGGTCAGATCAAGTTCGCCCCGGGCAATTTCCTCGTTCGGGTCCGGGGCGAGTTCGTGACACGCGGCGTCGTCGCGGCGATCATCGACGCGCCGTCGGACGCGCAGTCGGGCTGGGGCATGACCGACGAGTTCCGCCTGGGCGATGCGCACCTCACCGACGTCCGGGCGATCCAGGCGGACCTGGGCCGGCGCTTCCCCGACCTGCCGGTCTTCCTCATCGGCACCAGCCGGGGCACGGTGTCGGTCGCGAGCCTCGGCGCGCGGCTCGACCGCAACGTCGCGGGTGTCGTCCTCACGTCGAGCATGTATCGGGCCACCGGTTCACGCTCGTGGGAGCCGGGGCCCGGCCTCAGCCTGTTCGACTTCGCGCGGCTGAAGGTGCCCGTCCTCCTCGTCCACCATCGGGACGACGGCTGCCCCGCGACGCCGTACGTCGACGCGTACCACCTGGCCAAGACGTTCCCCCTCGTCACCGTCAAGGGTGGACGGCCGGCGACCTCGGGGGAGTGCGAGCCCATGAGCGCCCACGGCTACTTCGGCCGGGAGGGGGAGACGGTCGAGGCGATCGTGAACTGGATGCTGAAGCGGCCCTACGCGCGGGAGATCGGAGACCCGCCCGGCCGCTGACGGCGGATGCCGCAGCGGTGCCGCCGCGCCTCATCGACCGACGACCCGGTTGTTCTGCACTCCGAGCCTGGTGATGCCCATTTCCACGACGTCTCCGGACTGGACGTAACGCGGGGGCTTCATCCCGTGCGCGACGCCCGCCGGGGTGCCGGTCGAGATGATGTCGCCGGCGCGCAGCGACATGAAGCGGCTGACGTAGGCCACGAGCTGGCGCACGGTGAAGATCATGTTGGCGGTCCGGCCGCGCTGGCGTGATTCGCCGTTGACGGTCGTCCACACCTCGAGGGCCTGGGGATCGCCGACCTCGTCGGCCGTGACCAGCCACGGGCCGATCGGCGCGAAGGTGTCGCAGCTCTTGCCCTTCGTCGTGGTCCCGCCGTGCTCCATCTGGAATGCGCGCTCCGAGAAGTCGTCCACGATGCAATACGCCGCGACGTGCTTGAGCGCGTCCGCCTCGCCGACGTTCAGCGCGTCGCGTCCGATGACGGCGCCGAGCTCGACCTCGTAGTCGAGCTTGACGGCGCCGCGGGGCCGCACGATGGGATCGCTCGGACCGGTGATGGCGCTGTTGGCCTTGATGAAGAGGAGCGGCTCCGTCGGCAGCGCCAGGCCCACCTCCTGCGCGTGGTCCGTGTAGTTGAGACCGATGCAGACGACCTTGCCGATGCCGGAGAGCGGGCAGCCGAGCCGGCGGCGGCCGCGAACCACGGGAAGCCGGGTCGTCTTGACCGCGCGCAGCCGCTTCAAGCCCGCGGGCGAGAGGACGTCCGGGGTGATGTCCTTCACCACCCGTGAGAGATCGCGCAGGGTGCCGTCCTCGTCGATGAGCCCGGGCTTCTCGGCCCGGGCGCGTCCGTAGCGTACGAGCTTCATGAGCCAGGCCCTCCTCTTCCGCGTGATCGCGCGGGGGTCAGTCGGTGTTCATGAGCGTGCGCGCTGGTGCGAGCGCGCGCCATGATAGGTGGACGTCGAAGGGGCGTCAATCCGTCGATTCGCATACTTGAGGCGGTCGCCTGACCGCTGGTAGTCTCTCGCTCTATGTGTCGTCCGCTCACTCAGTATCATCCGCGCTCGGTGCCGTCTGAGGCGCCTCACAGGCCAGCGGTCACCGATCGGTGAGCGCTCGATCCTGGATCCGGCACCCGGTGGTGCTGGTGGTCAGCAGCATCCTGATCGCGCTGGTGATCGTCGAAGGAGGGCTGCGCCTGGCCACCGCGCGTCAATGGGGCCGCGGTGACAGTCTCGGGATCACCGACCGGATCGTCCATCACCGCTTCCGCCCGAACGCCGAGAAAAAAGTCAGCGGTTCCTGGTACCGCACGAACTCGCTCGGGCTGCGCGATCATGAGTACGCGGCGCCGCCGCCGGCGGGGACCTATCGCATCCTGATGCTCGGCGACTCGTTCACCGAAGGCTTCCGGCTCGCCTTCGAGGACAGCGTGGCCAAGCGGGTGGAGCGCGGGCTGAACGACGGGCGCTGCCGGGGCCGCTACGAGGTCATCAACGCCGGGATCGGCAGCTACTCGCCGATCCTCGAGTACCTGCTGTTCAGGCAGCTCGCCGACCGGCTGCGCCCGCACATGGTCGTGCAGAACTTCGACATGACCGACGTGCACGACGACTTCATTCGCTCGCGGGTGGCCGTCTTCGACGGCGCCGGGTTGCCGCTGGCGGTGCCGAACGACCCGCGCACGGAGGCCGCCCTGCTCTTGCCCCCGCTGGTGCGGTCGGACGGAGCGCTCGCCGCCGTCGAGCGCGGGGCGAACCGGCTCGTGCTCTACCAGGCGTTCCGCCGGTCCGTGGTCGGGGAGCGGCTGCTCGGACCGGTGCGGCTCACGCCGGAGCAGCTCGCCGAGCGCGGGCTGGTGGGGAACGTCCAGTACGACGTCGTCGCCGCCGTGCGCGACGGCGAGCATCCCGGACTGGCCGAGGCGTGGCGGGCCACCGAGGGGTACGTGATGGCGACACGCGATCTGGCCCGGCGACGAGGGATGGCGTACGTGTTGGTGAGCTACCCGCATCCGTACCAGGTCACGGCGACGGCCTCGCCGCTCGGGCGGCGAAAGCTCGGGGTGGGGGCGGGTATCGTCGGCGACGAGCGGCCGTTCCGCCGTCTCGAGGAGCTAGGGCGGCGGGAACGCTTCCCCGTCGTCAACCTTCTGGGCTTTTTTCGGGAGAACGAGCGGCCGGGCGCGCCGCTGTTTTCCGAGCGCGACTTTCACCACACGCAGGAAGGCTCGCGGATCTTCGGCGCCGGGATGCTCCAGGGGCTTTCCCCGCTTGTGCCGGGGTGCTAGGCTCCGGTGCTAGTATGGGCCACGATCTGAGGCGGGGGCATCTGAGCGGGGCATTTGGACCGAGGAGCTTTCCATGAAGATTTGCATTTTCATTGACGGGCAGAACTTCTACCGCTCCCTCCAGCGCTACGACGACTCCCTCCGTGTCGATTACGATCGTCTCGCCGCGTGGATCACGCAGGCGGCCGGCGGTCCCGGCTCACTCTTCGGCGGCGCCTACTACTACGTGGGTGTCTCCGCCGACGCCCCGCCGCTCGTGGAGGGCTTCCTCAAGGGACTGGAGCTGCGCCCCGGGTACTTCGTCAAGCGCGAGGCGCGGGTCCGGCGCTCGAACCGCTGTCCCGCCTGCGGGGTGGACTACGAGTACACCACCGAGAAGCGGGTCGACACACGGCTCGTGGCCGACCTCATCCTGGCTGCCGCCAACGGCGCCTTCGACGCCGCCGTGCTCGTGTCCGGTGACGCCGACTTCGTTCCCGCGGTCGAAGCGGTCAACGCGCTCGGCAAGCAGGTCTGGGTGGCGACGTGGTCTTCGGACGAGCTCTCGACCGACCTGCGGGTGCGCTGCTTCGGTCACCTGCAGCTCGCCGAAGGGCTGCCCGCGTTCCGGGTCGAGCGCCGCGCCGAACGCGATCGGGGACCGAGCCTGGCGCGGGTCGACGGACGCGTCACCCGCCTGCCCGAGAGGATGGCGAACACGCTGATCGAGCGTGGACTGGCCGAGCTGCAGCGGGCGGAGGCCCGCCTCCCGCACGTCAGCCGAGGGTACTTCGTCACCCGGTGGCGATCGCATCAGCTGCCGCCGGCCGGCCACGAGCGCGAGGCGCTGGTCCAGCAGCTCATCGACGAAGGGCTCGCCGAGGAGTTCGAGGTCGTCGACGCGGAGGGCCGCTCCGTGCGGGCCATCCGCAGCCGGGAGTCGCAACCCGGTATCGCGCTGTCACGCTAGCGCCCCGCGTCCAGGCAGGCACGATGGACTTCCGCTACACCCCCGAGCAGGAAGAGCTCATCCGGACGCTGCGCGTGTTCGCGCGCAAGGAGCTGGCGCCGCGATCGCAGTCCTGGGACAAGACCGCGGAGTTCCCGTGGGACATCTGGCGCCAGATGGGCGAGCTCGGATTGCTCGGCCTGCGGGCGCCCGTGGCGTACGGCGGGCAGGAGGCCGACCTGCTCACGACCGGAATCGCCACCGAGGAGATCGGGCGGGGCGACTTCAGCTGCACCTACGGCATCCAGCTCTCCGGGTTCGCGGGTGAGCTGATCGGTCGCAACGGGAGGGAGGAGCTCAAGCGCCAGTGGCTCCCGCCGACCACGCGCGGCGAAACCATCATCGCGCTCGGGCTCACCGAGCCGCACGCTGGCTCCGACGCGGCCAACCTCGCGTGTCGCGCCGTGCGCGAGGGCGACGAGTACGTGCTGACGGGCGAGAAGTCGGGGATCAGTCTCGGCATGGTCGCTCACGCCACCATCGTGTTCGCCAAGACGGATCCCACTGGCCGTGCGCGTGGTGTCACGGCCTTCCTGGTGCCGATGGACCGGCCGGGGGTGTCGCGGAGTCCGTTGCGCGACCTCGGCTCGCGGGCGGTGGCCCGGGCCGTGATCGCGTTCGATCACGTCCGCATTCCCGTCTCGCATCGATTGGGCGAGGAAGGCACCGGCTTCTACCAGGTCATGCAGGGCTTCGACTACAACCGCGTCCTCATCGCCCTCGCCAGCCTCGGTCAGGCCCAGGTCTCGCTGGACGAGACCATTGCCTACGTCAAGGAGCGTCGGGCCTTCGGCAAGATCCTCGCCCAGTACGAAGGCATCTCGTTTCCCATCGCGGAGGCGGCCACGTACATCGACGCGTGCCGGCTGCTGTGTTACCGCGCGCTGTGGCAGGCCGATCGCGGTGAGCCGTACACGAAAGAGTCGGCGATGGTGAAGTGGTGGGGGCCGAAGCTGGCCGTCGAGACCATCCACCAGTGCCTGCTGCAGCACGGCCACTACGGCTACACCGACGAGCTGCCGTTCGAGCAGCGCCTGCGCGACGTGATCGGCCTCGAGATCGGCGACGGCACCGCGGAGGTCATGAAGCTGGTCGTCGCCCGCGAGCTGATCGGGCGCGAGAGCCTGCCGTACTGAACATCTCCGCGGCCGACCCGTCCGCCCGTCGCGTCGCCGTCGTGCTCGGCGGCTCGCGCGGGATCGGGCGAGGCATCGCGCTCCGCATGGCGGCCGACGGCCTGGACTGCGCCATCACGTACCGCCGCCAGGCCGAGGCCGCCCAGGAGACCGTGGCCGCGATCGAACGTCACGGAGGTCGTGGATTGGCGCTGGCGCTCGATCTGCGCGAGCCGGACCGCGTGGCGGGGATGATGGAGGAAGTCGGCAAGACGTTCCGTCGCGTCGACGTCCTGGTCGCGAATGCCGCGGCCACGGCCTTCCGTCCGATCGAAGCACAAAAGTCGCACAACGTTCGCCAGACCCTCGCGCTCTCGATCGAGAGCTTCGTGGCCGCGGTCCAGGCCGCGCTGCCCTTCATGGCGGGACCCGCGGGCCGCGTGGTCGTGGTGTCGGGTATCGACAGCCACCAGGCGATGACCGGCCATGGCATGCTGGGCGCGGCCAAGGCGGCGCTGGAGAGTCTCGTGCGGGCGCTGGCCTATGAGCTCGGACCGCGTGGGATCACCGTCAACGCCATCAGTCCCGGTTTCGTCGAGACGGATTCGTCCCGCGTGTACATGGAATCGCTCGGGCTCGGCCCCGCCGAGGCCGAAGCGCGGCTGGCCGCGATGACGCCGGTGCGCCGGGTCGGGACGGTGGACGACGTCGCCGCGCTCGTGGCATACCTGGCGTCGGCGGCGGCCGGCTTCCTCACCGGACAGACCATCGTGATCGACGGCGGCCTGACGATCGTGTCTCCGTTGAGCCGCCTGGCCGGCGAGTGAGTCGTTCGGCCCGTCGCCGAGCCGTCGGGCCTGGCCGTTGAGCCGTTTGGAAGGGGAGAGCGTATGGACCTGAACCTGGCGGGCAAGAGCGTCATCGTCACCGGCGGTGGATCGAACATCGGCCGCGCCATCAGCCTCGCCTTCGCGCGTGAGCGCGTGAACCTGGCCATCGCGGAGATCGACGAGGGGGCGGCCCGGAAGGCCGCGGCGGCGGCGGAGGGGCTGGGCGCGAAGGCGATCGCGGTGCCGACCGACGTGACCAAGTGGGAGAGCGTGCAGGCGATGGTGCGCACGGTCGAGGACCGCTTCGGCCGCGTCGACGTCCTCGTCAACAACGTCGGCTGGGTCCGCGACGCGCTCTTCATGGAGAAGCCGCGGGAGGAGTGGCAGCGCGAGATCGAGATCAACCTCTGGTCCATGATCAACTGCACGCGCGCCGTGCTCGACGGCATGGTCGCGCGCAAGGCGGGCGCCATCGTCAGCATGGGCTCGGACGCCGGGCGCATCGGCGAGTTCCGCGAGGGCGTGTACGGCGCCTGCAAAGCCGGGGTGATGGCCCTCAGCAAGAGCATCGCGCGCGAGGTCGGCAAGTTCGGCGTGCGCCTCAACGTGGTGTGCCCGGGCATGACCATGCCGAACGACGACGAGGAGATCAGCGCGCTGTCGATGTGGAACGCCCAGGAAAACCGCGCCTGGATGACGCCCGAGATGCGCGCCCGCATCGGCAAGGCCTACCCGCTCCGGCGCGTGGCGCGGCCGGAGGACGTCACGGGTGCCGTGCTGTTCCTGGCCTCGGACGCGGCGGCGTTCATCACCGGCCAGGTGATGAGCGTCAGCGGCGGCTATACGATGATGTGAGGGCGGCCATGGGCGACACCGTTCTCCTCTCGATCGAAGATTCCATCGCGCGCATCGTCCTGAATCGCCCGCAACAGCTCAACGCCATCAGCCCCGCGCTGCTCGACGATCTCGACGCGGCCTGTGAGCGCGTCGAGCGGGAGCCGGCGGTCAAGGTGGCCACGCTGACGGCGAATGGCCGGGTGTTCTGCGCGGGCGCCGACCTCAAGACGGTGCAGACGCTGGCGCCGGACGCCGAGCGCTGGAGCGCGTTCATCCGGGGATGGCATCGCGTGTTCAACCGGCTGGAGGCGCTGCCCGTCCCGCTGGTGGCCGGCGTCCATGGCCTGGCCCTCGCCGGCGGACTCGAGCTCGTGCTGGTCGCGGACCTCGTGGTCGCGGACGCCGAGGCGCGGCTCGGCGATCAGCACGCGAACTTCGGGCTGGTGGCCGGCGGCGGTGGCAGCCAGCGACTGCCGCGGCTCATCGGTGCCCGGCGCGCGAAGGAGCTGATGCTGCTGGGCGGCTGGCTGAGCGCCGAGGAGGCGCGCGCGTGGGGGCTCGTCAACCGCGTCGCGCCGCCGGGGACGCTGGCCGCCGTCGTCGACGAGCTGGCCGGCAGCCTCGCGGCGAAGAGCGGCTCGGCCAACCGGACGGTGAAGACGCTCGTCAACCGCGCCGGAGATGACGACCTGGCCACCGGGCTCGCGGCGGAGATCGAGCTCGTCGCTCGCCACATGCGCTCGCCGGACGCGGCGGAGGGGCTGCGCGCGTTCGTCGAGAAGCGCGCGCCGAAGTTCTAGTCACGTGGACGTTCGCGACACGGCCTCCGTATGTTTCGGGCCGTGAACGAGTCGGCCGCCGTACCCGCGGACCGAATCCGGGCCCTGACCGACGCCGGATACTGGAAGAACGAGACGCTCGACCGGTATCTGGACCGCTGGGCAACCGAGCGGCCCGACAAGCCGGCCATCGTCGACGCCAGCGGTGCGTACACGTGGGCGGAGCTCGCGCGGACGGTGGAGCGGGTCGCCCATGGGTTGCAGGCGGCCGGACTCGGCCCGGGGGCCATCGTGTCTTGCCAGCTGCCGAACTGGAACGAGTTCATCCTGCTCGCGCTCGCGACGATCCGGCTCGGCGGCGTCCTCAATCCCATCCCGCCCACGTACCGCGCCAACGAGCTGCGGTTCATCCTCCGCGCGCTGGAGGCCCAGGCGTTCGTCGTCCCCGCCCGGTTTCGCAATTTCGACTACGCGGGCATGGTCGACGGGCTGCGTCCCGAGGTCCCGAGCCTTGCCCACGTGTTCGTCGCGCGCGGCGAGCCCGGCCCCGGTATGCGGCCGTTCAGGGCGCTGACCGACAGGGCGTGGGAGGCTCGTGAGGGCCGCCGGCCGCTGGTCGGAACCGATCCCAACGTCGTCAGCGAGGTCATCTTCACCTCGGGGACCACGGGCGAGCCCAAGGGAGTCATGCACACCTCGAACACCGTGCTGTCCATCATCTATCCGCTGATCGAGCGCCTGGGCTTTCACGGGGGCGACATCGCGCTCATGTCGTCGACCTTCGGCCACCAGACGGGGTACCTGTACGGTTACTGCCTGACGCTGCTCCTGGGCTCGACGGGGGTCTGGCTGGACGTGTGGAACGCGGAAGAGGCGGCGCGGCTGATCGAGGCCCGCCGGGTGACGTACACGATGGGCGCGACGCCGTTTCTTCAAGATTTGACCTACGCGCCGGCGCTCGAGCGCCACGACACTTCGTCGCTGCGCCTCTTCATCTCGGCCGGCGCCTCGATTCCGCGCAAGCTCGTGCAGGACGCCCGCCAGCGGCTGCGGTGCGCGATCTCCGCGGGGTGGGGGATGTCCGAGAACGGCCTGGTGAGCTGCAACGGCTTGAACGATTCCGAGGAGAAAGTGTTCGCCACCGACGGCCGCCCGCTGCGCGGGATGGAGCTCCTGGTCGTCGATGAGGCGAGCCGGCCCCTGCCCGCCGAGAACGAAGGCGATCTGCTCGTGCGCGGACACGCCCAGTTCGTGGGCTACTGGAAACGGCCGGAGTTCACCCGTGAGGGCCACACCGCCGACGGCTGGTTCAAGACCGGCGACCGCGCCACCCTGGACGCCGACGGCTACGTGTCGATCACCGGTCGCTCGAAGGACCTCATCATCCGCGGTGGCGAGAACATCTCGGTGGCCGAGGTCGAGAACCTGCTCTATGCCCACCCGAAGGTGGCCAGCGTGGCCGTCGTCGCCATGCCCGACCCGCGGCTGGTGGAGCGGGCCTGCGCGTTCGTCGTCCCGCGGCCGGGGTCGCCGCCCACGCTGCAGGAGCTGTGCGCATTCCTGGAGTCGCGCCAGCTCGCCCGCCACAAGCTTCCCGAGCGGCTCGAGCTCGTCGAGGAGTTCCCGATGACGCCGAGCGGGAAGATCCAGAAGTACAAGCTCCGCGAGTCGGTCGCCGCCAAGCTCGGACTCCCGTCCATCCGCTGACCCGATGGACGGCCGATCGGCGTGGCCCATCTTCCTCGTGTATCTGCTCGCGTTCCTGGGAATCGTGTCGTTCACGATCACGGCCGCGGTCATCGTGCGGTCGCTCTACCCGGATCTGAGCGATCGCGAGGTCTTCGAAGGGCTGCCCGGGCTGATTGCCGGCGGACTGGCCTCGTCGTTGGCCCTCACGGTGACCTTGCTCGCCGTCCTACGCCCCTTCGACCCGGCGCGACTGCGGCTGCGCCCGGGCCGGGAGACCGGCCGCCACCTCGCCCTCGCGATCATGGGGACGCTGGCGCTCGGACAGACCCTCGACTCTCTCACCACGCTGATCGGAATCGGCGATCGCGGCTCGATGGCCACCATCCGGCGCGCGCTCGCCGGGGCCTCTGGGCCCGATCTCTTCGTCGCCGTGCTCGTCATCGGCGTGCTGGCGGCGACAGCGGAGGAAGTGTTCTTCCGGGGGTACATGCAATCGGACCTCTCGGCGCGCTGGGGAGCGCGCGGCGGGGTGGCGGCGACGGCGTCGGCGTTCGCGCTCCTGCACCTGGACTGGCTGCACGTCTTGCTGGCGCTCGCCCTGGGCCTCTACCTGGGCTTCGTCACGGAGCGCGCGGGCAGCGCGCTTCCCGCCATCGCCTGCCACGTGGTCAACAACACCCTGTTCACGGTGCTGACCGCCACCGTCGGCGCGGTGACGGACGTGCGGCCGAACGTGATCCTCGCCGCCATCGGACTCCCCGTGTTCGTCGGCAGCGTGCTGTGGCTCCACCGCACGCTACCGCCGGCCGCGCCGCCACCGCGGGCGAAGGTCGCCGCGTCGTAGCGCGCCACGACGCGGGGCTCGCGATCACGTGGCGGCGACCTTGCGGTTGCTCGGCGGCGAGGGGTAGGCTAGGCGCGCGCGCAAGGAGGCGTTCATGGCTGCGGGGTCGCGCCGGCCAAGGCGCTCCGGAGGCGATCGATGCTTGAACTGACCCGGCGGTACGTCGTCATGGCCATGGCCACCGAGGCGCCGTTCGATCCCCGGCATCCCGACGAGCCGTTCGTCCTCAAGCCGTGGAAGGATCCGGCGGCGCTGCGCGCGCTGCACACGTACGCGCAATCGTGCTACCCCGAGCTGCGTGCGGAGCTCGAGACGTGGATGCGCGAGATCGAAGCCGGACCCGTCGTGCGCGGCGACGTCGGCCGTCGTAACGAGCCGTACAGCGCGGCGCCGCCGCCACGCACGAGGCGCCGGCGGGCCAAGACGCGGTCCTCCGCGGCCCCTCGGCATGCGAAACCCCGGCGGGGAGCCGCCAAGCCCAAGAAGCGTCGCCGGTGACCGAGCCCGCCGCCCGGCTGGCCGGGCTGTTCGCAGGCGCGCGCCAGCCCGTCGTGTTCACCGGCGCCGGCGTCAGCACCGAGTCCGGCATCCCGGATTTCCGCAGTCCCGGTGGCGTGTGGGACCGTTACGAGCCGAGCGAGCTGACCTACGCGAACTTCATGGGGAGCGCGCGCGGTCGCCGGAGGTACTGGCAGGTCGGCCGCGAAGTCTATCCGGTCATCCGGTCCGCCAAGCCGAATGCCGCGCACGCGGCGATCGCCGAGCTCTTCCAGCGCGGCCGCCTGGACTGCTGCATCACGCAGAACGTCGACGACCTGCATCAGCGGGCCGGGTTGCCAGCCGACCGGGTGATCGAGCTGCACGGAAACGCGACGCGGGCGCGCTGCCTGGCCTGTGGCACCCCGTACTCGCGCGACGAAGTCCACGCATGGCTGGGCGACGGTCTCGACGTTCCCACGTGTCCGGCCTGCGGGGGCGTGGTGAAGCCGACGACCGTGCTGTTCGGCGAGCCGATGCCGCGCCGGGCCACCGAAGAAGCCGAGCGCCGCGCCCGCGCGTGCGATCTCTTCGTGGTGGTGGGCTCCTCGCTCGTGGTCTACCCGGCCGCCTACATGCCGCGGCACGCCAAGGACGCGGGCGCCACCCTCGTCATCGTGAACCTCACGCCGACGCCGTGCGATCGGCAGGCCGATCTCGTGATTCGCGCCAAGGCGAGCGACGTCATGGCCGCCGTCGTGCGCGATCTCGATACCGCGTTGCTCCGGAGAGACTGACGATGCCCACCGCCACCGAGCTCGTCGAGATGTTCGCCGCCGGCCGCCGGCAACCGACCCGGCGCCGGCCCCCGAGCGAGGACCACCCGCTCGCCGCCGCCGAGGCGTACGGGCTTCAAGACCGCCTGCGCGAGACGCTCGTCGCGGGCGGTGAGCGCGTCGCCGGCTGGAAGG
The DNA here is from genome assembly GCA_041492755.1 of Methylomirabilia bacterium. Taxonomy (GTDB): domain Bacteria; phylum Methylomirabilota; class Methylomirabilia; order Rokubacteriales; family CSP1-6; genus JBGPXN01. The sequence goes on from JBGPXN010000030.1 coordinate 19,833, forward strand.
TCGGGTTCACATCACCATCAACCTTCAAGGCGCGCTGAGCGGGTGAGCGCCACGCCGACCCTCGCCGAGCTCGCGGCGCTCACCCGCCGGCGCCTGACGGGCTACCAGCGCCGCGTGGTGCCGCCCGGTTCACTCGTCCCCGCCGCCGTGCTGCTGGTGCTGGTGGACCGCGGTGAGCCGCACGTCGTCTTCGCCAAGCGGACGGACCGCGTGGGTCACCACCAGGGACAGATCGCGTTCCCGGGCGGGGTCGTGAAGGCCGCAGACCCGTCGCCGCTCGCGGGCGCCCTGCGTGAGTGCGAGGAGGAGATCGCGCTGCCGAGGGACGCGGTCGAGCCGCTCGGCACGCTCGACGACACGGAGACGTTCGCCACGAACTTCGTCATCACGCCGTTCGTCGGCGTCGTCCGCCAGCCGGTGGCGTGGCAACCCGACGGCGAAGAAATCGAGAAGGTGATCGAGATTCCCTTCGCCGCGCTCGTGGCCGACGGAACGTTCCGCGTGGAGCACTGGGAGCGCAGTGGGGTCACGCGCCCCGTCTACTTCTACGACTACCAGGGCGAGACGGTCTGGGGCGCCACCGCGCGGATCCTCAAGCAGTACCTCGACCTGGTGACGGCGCTGGCGTGAGCCACATCCAGGACATGGAATATGGGAAGTCGCTGCGCTATCTGCGCGAGATGCTCACGCTCGTCGCGCTGTCGGACGATGCGCGCGAAGGCATCGAGGCGTTCTTCGCCAAGCGAGAGCCGAACTGGCAGGGACGCTGACCCCGGCCGGCCTCTGCGACCGCTGCCGGCACGCCCGCCCGGTGATCTCGGCGCGCGGCTCCCGCTTCCTGCGCTGCGCCCTCAGCGACACCGACCCCCGCTTCCCCAAGTATCCGCCGCTCCCCGTCCTCCGCTGCACCGGCCACAGTCCCGCGCAGGCCGACGGCGATCCTTCGACGACCGATGCAGACGAGCGAAGCGCGCTGGAATGACCGCGTTCGAGCGCCGGCTCCGCCGGCGCAATCCTTCCCGGGGGGGAGGCAGCGGAGCGAGCCGTCAGGCTCGCGGAGCGTCGGAAGGGGGGCGAAGCCCCCCTCCGGGTACTATGGCCACCACAGGTAGAGGAAGCGCGGGCCCAGGGCGGCGAGCGCGGCGAACTGGCTCAGGGAGGCGTCGAGCCCCCCGGCCGTGGCCTCCGACTTGGCGTAGTAGGTCGCGCGGTACTCGCGCGGGCGGTGATAGACGACCACGCGCGCCTCGTCCAGCCCCGCGGCGCTGCGGGCGAGCGCGATGGCGTCGCTCATGTACCCGATACGGTCGACGAGTTTGTGCTGCAGGGCCTGGTGGGCGGTGTAGACGCGCCCGTCGGCCAGCGCGCGCGCCGTGTCGGCGGGCAGCCGGCGCCGGTCGATCAGCTTGCTCACGAATTGGCGCTGCAGGTCGTCGATGATCGATTGGAAGATCGTCCGTTCCTCGGGGGTGAGCGCGCGGAACGGGCTGCCCATGTCCTTGTGCTCGCCCGACTTGATCGTCGTCGGGCTGAGCCCGATCTTGTCGAGCAGGTCGCGGGCGTTGACGCTGATCATGATGGTGCCGATGGAGCCGGTCACCGTGGTCGGGTGCGCGACGATCGTGTCGGCGGCGAGGGCGACGTAGTAGCCGCCCGACGCCGCCACGTCCATCATGATGGCGACGACGGGAATCTTCGCCCTTCGCCGGAACTCGTCCACCTCGCGGAAGAGGATGTCGGACGCGGTCACGGTGCCGCCCGGGCTGTTGATGCGCAGCACGAGCGCGCGCACCTTGTCGTCGGCCTTGGCCTTCTTGAGCTCCTCGCGGAACCGAACGAGGAGCGGCACCCGCGGCGGCGGCGAGCCGATGGTCAGCAGCGGTCCGACGCCCTCGTCGCTGATCACGCCCGACAGCTCCATGAGGAGGATCTTCGCGTCGCCCTTGCCCTCGACGGTCTTTTCCTCGAGCGGCCGCACGCGCGGGGTCAGGTCGATCGAGATCACGGAGCACCCCGACGCGGCGAGGGCGACCAGGAGCAGAAGCCAGCGCATGCCCACGAGTATACGCGCCCGCCGGGGCCGGCCGGGTCGTCTAGCGGCTGTGGATGAGGGGGATGACGTCTTCGGCGAGGCGCGCGACCTGCTCGAGCAGACGGTCGGGCGGGCACATTGGACGGGCGATGAATTTCGAGCCGCCGCCGGCCACGTATTGCTCCAGGCGCTCGGCGAGCATCTCGGGCGGACCGAACGCCGCGCAGGCGTCGAGGGTGACGTCGTCCACGCGGCCGCGCGGGATGAACGGCGCGGCGGTGGCCCTGGCCACGGCCGGGTCGCGATCGAAGCAGAAGTAGACGAGCGTGCCGAAGTGGTCGGCGGGCACCTCGCGGCCGGCTTCGTGCGCGAAGTCCTGCGTTCGGCCCACGCCTTCCCGAAACCGGTCGGGCGTGATGAAGGACGGGATCCAGCCATCGCCGATCCGGCCGGCGCGCCGCATCGCGGCCTCGCTGTTACCGCCGATCCAGAGCGGGAACGGCTGCTGCATCGGCCTGGGCAGGACGGTGATCTTGTCGAGCTGCCAGAACTCTCCGGCGAACGTGACCTCGTCCTCGGCCCAGCAGCGCCGCATGATCTCGATCGCTTCGTCCGTCCGGCGCCCGCGCTCCTTGAACGGCACGCCCGCGGCCTTGAACTCGCGATCCTGCTCGACGCCGATGCCGACGGCGGGCAGCATACGGCCGCCCGACAGGTAGTCGATCATCGCGAGCTCGCGGGCGAGCAGGACCGGCGTCCGGAACGGCGTGATGAGCACGCTCGGACCGAACTTCAGCCGCTCCGTGCGCGCGGCCAGCGCGGCCATCGTCGTCACCGGCTCGAGGACCGGCAGAGGAGAGGACAGACGGTCGGAGAACCACAGCGAATCCACGGCGCTCGTCTCGCACAGATCGACGAAGCGCCAGAAGAAATCGCGGCCGTTCCCGTCCGTCGGCCACGGGCCCGGCATCACCCCGACGCGATATTTCATCGACATGCCGCGGATCGTACCATGCGGAGACGAGGGCTCCGCGGCATTGACACCGGCGCGCGGCCGCACCTAGAATGAACGCCGGTTCATCCACCTGCCATGCGTGATCCGGGCAAGCCCCAGCAGATCATCGACGCGGCGATCCGCGTGTTCGCCCGCAACGGGTACTACAACTCCCGGGTGGCGGACATCGCGCGCGAGGCCGGCATCGCCAGCGGGACGATCTATCTCTACTTCAAGACCAAGGACGAGATCCTGATCACGCTGTTCCGCGACAAGATGGCGGAGTGGGTGGCCTTCCTGCAGGGCGAGATCGCGTCCGAATCGGACGCCGTCGAGAAGATCCGGCGGCTCGTCGCCCTGCACTTCCGCGTGCTCGAGAGCGATCCCGACCTCGCCGAAGTCGTCCAGGTGGAGCTGCGGCAGGGCCACAAGTTCTTCCGCGGCGCCTCCGCCCACGAGATCTCGTCCTACTTCGCGCTGATCGGATCGATCCTCGAGGAGGGGATGGCGGCCGGCCAGCTGCGGCGTGACCTGCCGGTGAAGATCGCGACCAAGATGCTGTTCGGCGCCATGGACCAGCTCGCCACGTCGTGGGTGCTCGGCAAGCGCGGCTATCGGCTTACCGACGCCGCCGACGCGGTTGCGACGATCTTCCTGGGAGGAGTGTCGTTTCATGCCCTATGAGACGCTCGCGCTGACGCGCGAGGAGAGCTTCGCGATCGTCACCCTGAACCGGCCGCCCGTGAACGCCATCAGCGACGCGCTCATGCGGGAGGTCGAGGCCGCGCTCGGGGAGGTCGAGAACGACGACGCCGTCCGTTCGGTGATCCTCACCGGCGCCGGCGACCGGATCTTCTGTGCCGGTGCCGATCTCGGCTCCGCGTTCGCGGGCGGCGACGTGGAGGCGCTCATCGAGCTGGGCCATCGCGTCCTCCGCCGGATCGAGCGGTTCCCCAAGCCGGTCATCGCGGCCATGAATGGCCACGCGCTCGGCGGCGGGTGCGAGATGGCCATGGCGTGTCACTTCCGATTGCTGAAGGAGACGGCGCGGATGGGGCAGACCGAGAGCAATCTCGGCATCATCCCCGGCTATGGCGGCAGCCAGCGTCTGCCGCGTCTGATCGGCCGTACCAAGGCGCTCGAGTTCCTGATCCTGGGCACCCAGGTGCCCGCCGCCGAGTGCCTGGCCCTCGGGCTCGTGAATCGCGTGTGTCGCGACGGCCAGACGCTCGACGACGCCAGGGCGCTGGCCCGGCAGATCGCCAACCGGCCGCCGATCGCCACGCGGCTGCTCATCGAAGCGGTGGACGACGGCCTCGACGCGCCGATCGACCGCGCGCTCGAGATCGAGCTGCGCGCGTTCCTCGCGAGCCTGCGCACTGAAGACGCCGCCGAAGGCATGCAGGCGTTCTTCGGAAAGCGCGAGCCGGCCTTCAAGGGCAAGTAGGTGGACCTCGGGATCCGCGATCGCGTCGCCGTCGTCACCGGAGGCGCCCGCAGTCTCGGCAAGGCCGACTGCCTGGCCCTCGCGGCGGAAGGCTGCCGCGTCGCGGTGCTCGATCTGAATCCGGAAGGCGCCGAGGAGACGGCCAAGGAGATCGCCGGGCAGGGCGAGACCGCGCGCGGCTACGGCTGCGACATTCGATCCTCGGCCGAGGTCGGCGACGCGGTGGGACGGATCGAGCGCGACCTGGGCCCGGTCGACATCTGCGTGAACAATGCGGGGATCATCTACACGGTGGCCCAGCTCAAGGACACGCGCGAGGAAGACTGGGAGCTCAACCTCGCCGTCAACCTCACCGGAACCTACCACGTGACGAAGGCCGTCTTCCCCGGCATGCGGGAGCGCCGGTGGGGCCGCATCGTCTGCATGGCGTCGATCGCCGGCCTGATGGGCGGATTCGGCCAGACCGCGTACGCGACGACGAAGATGGGCGTGATCGGCTTCGCCCGCTCGGTGGCCCTCGAGGGCGCCCGGGCCGGCGTGACCTGCAACGTGGTCGCGCCCGGCATCATGGCGCCCAACGCCGAGCTCAGTCCGCTCTACGAGCGCATGGTCAAGCGCGTGGCCATGCAGCGCGAGGGGCAGCCGGAGGACGTGGCCAACGCCATCGCGTTCCTGTGCTCGGAAAGGGCGCGCTACATCACCGGCGCGGTGCTCACCGTGACCGGCGGAATGGATCTCTTCACGTTCTGATTGAGGGATAGACGGGTGCCACGGCTTCGCCGGGGCGCCCCGAACGTTGGGGGATATGGGGGGCCATTTCGGGGCCCCCCATTCAAAGACCACCAGGGAGGGCGACATGCCAACGGTGAAAGAGACCTTCGACGCGATGACGAGCCGGTTCAAGGCGGACAAGGCGGCCGGCACCAACGCCACCATCCAGTACGACATCAGCGGCGACGGCGGAGGCACCTGGCACGCCGTCATCAAGGACGGGGCCTGCGCGGTCAACCAGGGCCCGGCCGCGAGCCCGAATCTGACGCTGCAGATGTCGGCGCAGGACTGGCTGGACATGACGGCGGGCAAACAGTCGGGCCAGATGTTGTTCATGTCGGGTAAGCTGAAATTGAAGGGCGACATGGGGCTGGCCATGAAGCTGGGGTCACTGTTCTCGGTGTAGCCGGCCGACCGGAGCAGGGCTCTCGAGCGCCGGCGCCGCCGGCGCAATTCTAAAAGGGGAGGCAGCGAACCCCGCTCCTCTTCGTGCCGAACCTCGGCATCAGCCGGCCGTACATCTTCGACCTCCTGCCCGGCGGTAGCTTCGTCGAGCACATGACGCGGGAAGGGTTCGACTTCTATCTGCTCGACTGGGGCGTGTTCGGTCCCGAGGACAACACGCTCTCGCTCGAGGACTGCGTCCCGAAGATCCTGCCGCGCAGCGCCACGGCGCGTCCGATTCCGCGAGAACCTCCGGTGACGAGCGCGGTTCGGCCCTGGAGTTTCATGCGAGCCCTCCTTCGACCTCGATGGGACGCTCACTGCAGCACCGCCGACGTTGTGGGGTTCGACGCACGATGTTAGACTCGGCGCGACATCACCGGCCACGATCCCCGCGGCGGGGAGGGACGCTCGCGATGGCGCACGTCATCAAGCGGTATTCGAATCGAAAGCTCTACGACACGGAAGAAAGCCGCTACGTCACCCTCGACGAGATCGAGGAGATGATCCGCGCCGGCAAGGAGATCGCCGTCGTGGACGCGGCGACCGGCGAAGACCTCACGTCGGTCACGCTCACCCAGATCATCCTCGAGAACGAGCGCAATCGCCGGACCACGCTGCCGGCGTCGTTTCTGCATCAGCTCATCAAGCACGGCGAAGCCTGGCAGGATGTCGTGCAGCGCTCGATGAAGTCGAGCCTCGAGAACGTCATGGGCAGCCAGCGCGAGATGGAGCGGGTGTGGCGCGAATGGCAAAGCCGCGCGGGATGGCCGTTCCCGGCGCGGCCGGACGCCAAGCGCGAAGCGACGCCGGAGCCCGAGGCCGATCGACTACGGGACGAAGTCTCGTCGCTGCGGGAACGCCTGCGTTCGCTGGAAGAGCGGCTCGAGAAGCGACGCACCGACGCCAAGTAGCGTAGGACACGGGGGAGCGGCGGCCGCCCCCCGCGGTCGGTCAGCTCGCCGCGTAGATTTCCTTCATCTTCGTCACCGCCCCCGCGAACGTCTCCTGGATTCCCTTGCCGGCCTGCTCGGCATTGGCCTGCAGCCGCTCGGCGGCGCGAGTCACGGCCTGGCCGGATTCCTCGAGAAAGCGAAACGCGCGCTGCGCGCCGCCCACGCCCTCGGCGACCGCCTTCTGACACCACAGGGTAGGATCGGGCGTGGGCTCCGTCCAGGCGTGCTGGCACCGCGTCGCCGTGCCTTGCGATTCCCGGATGACTTCGATGGCGTTGCGCTGAATCTCGGTGTAGAGGCGGAGGCTCTCCTGGGCCGTCCCCGACGACAGCTCGACCAGCTCGCGCATCAGCCGCTGGTTGGCGTCGGCCCACGCGCTCATCGTCTCGATGGTCTTGCCCGCGATCTGCCCGAACAGCTCGTGCGCCCCGTTCCGCTGATCCATACTCCCGCTCCTCCGTGGTCCGATCGTTGGTGGTTTCGATCCGGATCGAGCCTAACGCGTCGAGTCAGGAGCCGGCAGAACTTTCGCGCGGCGCGTAAAAACGGGCGTGATATGGTCTCGCAAGTAAGCGTCAGTGCACGCATTCCGGCCCGATCGTCGGGGGCGGAGGAGGACAACGATGGCGGACAGCAGCCTGGCCCAGGTGTTCTGGTCCCGCGTTCAGCGGAGCGCCGATCGGCCGGCTCAGCAGGCCAAGCGCGACGGTGCGTGGCAGACGCTGACGTGGCGTGAAGTCGGTGACGTCGTGCGCGAGGTGGCGCTTGGTCTCGTCGCGCTGGGCCGGCAGAAGGGCGACGCGGTCGCGCTGCTCTCGACCAGCCGGGCGGAGTGGACGCAGGCGGACATGGCGATCTTCAGCGCCGGCTGCGTCACCGTGCCGATCTATCCCACGTATCCCGCCGAGCTCATCGCCTATGTCGTGAACGACTCGCAAGCCCGGACGCTGATCGTCGAGGACGCCGGCCAGCTTGCCAAAGCGCTCGAGGCCCGCCCGAAGATGGACGGGCTCCAGCAGATCATCGTGATGACCGGATACGACGCTCGCCAGCCGCCCGAGTACGTGATGACGTGGGACACCCTGCGCCGGCTGGGCCGTGACGCGCGCGCCGCCCACGAGAGCACGCTGGCCGAGCGCGTGGCATCGACGAGCGCGCAGGACGTCGCGACGATCGTGTACACGTCGGGGACGACCGGCCCGCCCAAGGGCGTCGTGCAGACGCACGGCAACCATCTGGCGGCGTTGCAGGCGAGCGGCCAGGCGACGCCGGTGGAGGAGGGCTGGGTGCACCTTTTGTTCCTGCCACTCGCGCACTCGTTCGCCCGCCTGGAGTCGTTCCTCGGCGTGCACCACGGACTGGTGACCGCCTTCGCCGAGAACATCGACAAGGTCGGCGACAACCTGCGCGAGGTGCAGCCGCACTTCATCTGCAGCGTCCCGCGCGTCTTCGAAAAGGTCTACGCCAAGATCCTGGCCGGCGTGGAGGCGGGGTCGCCGGCGAAGCGGAAGATCTTCCACTGGGCGTTCGGCGTCGGACGCGAGGTGAGCCGGCGCCAGCAGGCGGGCGAGCCGATCCCGGGCGTGCTCCAGTTCAAGCACCGCCTCGCCCACCGGCTCGTGTTCGCGAAGCTCCACGCCGCGCTGGGCGGCCGCCTGCGCTGGGCGGTCTCGGGCGGCGCGCCGCTGTCCCGCGACATCGCCGAGTTCTTCCACGCCGCCGGCATCCTCATCCTCGAGGGCTACGGCTTGACGGAGACGTGTCCGGTGCTGACCTTCAATTCGCCCGACCGGTTCAAGTTCGGGTCGGTCGGCCGGGCGCTGCCCGGGGTGGAGCTGAAGATCGCCGCGGACGGCGAAATCCTCGCCCACGGGGCCAACATCGCCACGCGGGGCTACTACAAGCAGGCCCAGGCGACGGCCGACGTGTTCGAGCCGAGCGGGTGGTTCCACACGGGCGACATCGGCCACGTCGACAAGGACGGCTTCCTCTTCATCACCGACCGCAAGAAGGACATGATCGTCACCGCGGGCGGCATGAACATCGCGCCCCAGAACATCGAAAATCTCCTGAAGACCGATCCGTTCGTGAGCCAGGCGATGGTGTACGGCGACCGCAAGCCGTATCCGGTCGCGCTGGTGACCATCAATCCGGAAGAGCTCGTGAAGTTCGCGCGCGAGCAGGGGATCCTTGCCGCCGAGCCTCAAGTGATCGTGAAGCACCCGAAGATCGTCGAGCGGGTGGAGCGCATCGTGGAAGAAAAGAACACCCAGCTGCAGTCCTACGCCAAGATCAAGAAGTTCGCGGTGCTGCCCGTCGACTTCACCCAGGACGGCGGCGAGCTCACGCCGACGCTCAAGGTCAAGCGCAAGGTCGTGACCGAGAAATACCGGTCGGTGCTGGAGGATCTCTACCGGTGACCGACTCCCGCGTGCTGGCCGGCCGGGTGGCTCTCGTCACCGGCGCCAGCCGCGGGCTCGGCCGCGCCATGGCGGTGGCGCTCGCCCGCGCGGGCGCCGACGTCACCCTCACCGCGCGCTCGAAGCCCGACCTCGAGGAGACGGCGCGCCTGGTCGAGCAGGCCGGCGGCCGGGCGTGCGTCGCGCCCGCCGACGTGACGGTCTACGCCGAGATCGAGCGCGCCGTCGAGCAGGCGCGCACCACGCTCGGTCGCCTCGACATCGTCGTCAACAACTCGGGCAAGGCCATCGTCAAGCCGCTCACGGAGTGGAGTCCGGGGGAATGGGACGAGCTCTTTCGCATCAACGTCGGGGGTGCGCTCAATGGCTGCCGGGCGGCGGCCGCGCACCTGATCGCGCAGCGCTCCGGCAAGGTGATCAACGTGGCGTCCATGCTCGGCGCGGTCGGCTTGTCCGGGTACACGGTGTACTCGGCCACGAAGGGCGCGATCATCGCGCTGACGCGGACGCTGGGCGTCGAGTGGGCGCGCCACAACATCCAGGTGAACGCCATCGCGCCCGGCTGGTTCGCGACCGACATGTCGGCGCCCGCGTTCGATTCCGGCGATAGCCGTCTCGCCGAGCGACTGCTTCGCGACGTTCCGGCCCGGCGCCGGGGCCGCACCGAGGAGATCGGCCCGCTGGCCGTCTACCTTGCGTCGTCCGCCTCGGACTTCATGACGGGTCAGACGCTCTTTCTCGACGGCGGCCATACCGCGCGCTGAGACAACGTCACAGGCGAGAGATGGTAACTAGCTTATCCATAACATGTAAATGACACTAAAGCCGTGACGACTTGCGGACGTCGCCACCCCGAGCGATTGCGAGCGGCGGGGTGGCGGCGGCGGAGGCCGGCGTGCGAAGTTGCTGCCAGCGTATTCCCTCAAGTAGATTGGCGGCGTGAAGGCGGCTATCCTGCACGGCCCGAAGGATCTCCGGGTGGAGGTCACCCCGGATCCTGCCGTTGGGCTCGGCGAGGCGGTGGTCTCGGTCGGGCTGGCGGGGCTGTGCGGCACCGACTATCGCATCTGGAGCGGAGACCGTCCCGTCGCCTATCCGCGTGTAATGGGGCACGAGCTCGTGGGCCGTGTCGCCAGCGTCGGTGGCGACGTCACGCGCGTTCGGATCGGCGATCGCGTGGTGGTCGAACCCAACTATTCGTGTGGTCACTGTCCCCTGTGCCTCGAGGGTAATCGCAACCTCTGCTTTCAGCGGACAACCGTCGGCATCGACGTCGACGGCGGCTTCGCGGAGCGCGTGCGCGTTCCCGAGCGCTGCTGCTGGCCCATCCCCGCCGAAACGATGGACGCCGACGTGTTGCTCTGTGAGCCGCTCGCCGTGGTCGTACGCGCCGTCGATCGCGGGACGCCGCGGCCCGGCGAAACGGTGGCCGTGCTGGGCGCCGGGACTCTGGGGCTCCTCGCGCTCCAGGTCCTTCGCAGTCGGGGCGTTCGGGTCCTCGTCGTCACGCGCACGGCAAAGCGCCTGGACCTGGCCCGGAGCCTGGGCGCCGATGGCGTGCACACGCTCGCCGACGGGCCCGCCGACGTCGCCGCGCGCCAGTTCTCCGGCCGCGAAGGCCTCGACCTCGTGGTGGAGACGGCGGGGACGCCGGAAGCCGTCGGGCATGCGCTGGCGCTGGTGCGTCCGGGCGGGCGAATCGTCCTCACCGGGCTGCCCCACGAACCGAGCACGGTGTCGTTCTTCTCGGTCGTGCGGCGTGAGGTCACGATCACCGGCTCGATGATCTACCAGCAGGAGTTCCCGGAAGCGCTCCGGCTGCTCGCCGCGGGAACGGTGCAGACGCGGCCGCTGGTGACGCATCGATTCTCGCTGGACGCCATCGGCGAAGCATTTGCCGCGCACCGCGACCCGAGCTCCATCAAGGTCGCCATTGCTCTGGAGGGGGCTCGCTGACATGGCGTACGCCATCGTCAACAAGATCCGGATGCATTACGAGATCGCCGGGCAGGGCGATCCCGTGCTGATGATCAACGGGCTCTCCGCGCCGGCGGCGAACTGGGCGCTCCAGGTCAAGGCGCTCGCCCCGCATTTCCAGGTGGTGACCTTCGACAACCGGGGGGTGGGGGAAACTGACCTGCCCGGCGATCCGGTCTACACGATGGCGCAGCTCGCCGACGACGCGGCCGCGCTGCTGCGCCAGCTCAAGCTCGCCCGCGCCCACGTGGTGGGGGCGTCCATGGGGGGAACGATCGCCCAGGAGCTGGCGCTGCGGCATCCGACCCTGGTGCGCTCGCTGGCGCTCGCGTGCACGTGGGCGCAGGGTGACGCGCGTTTCCTGCACACGATCGAAGCCTGGATGGCGCTCGCCTACCGGGTGCCCATCGAAGAGCGCTATCGCTACGTGCTCTACCCGTGGATCTTCAGCCCGGCCTTCTTCGAGAAGAAGGAGAACATCGAGACGGCGTTCCAGCGCTCGCTGGCCTATCCGCACCAGACCAAGGCCGAGGCGATCGAGCGCCAGGCGCGCGGGATCCTCGCCTGGAACGGCACCCGCGTGAAGCGGCTGGGCGCGATCAAGGTGCCCACGCTGGTCATGGTCGGGAAGGACGACATCCTCACGCCGCTCCAGTTCTCCAAGGACCTCGCGCGGCTCATCAAGCGTGCCAGGCTTGCCGTCCTTCCGGGCGGTCACGGCTTCTTCGTCGAGCACGCGGACGTGTTCAACCGCACGCTGGTTCGCTTTCTGCGCGGCGTCCGCTCACGCTGATCGTCCGCCCCGCTCCGGCATGAAGCTCGCCGGCAGGACCGCCATCGTCACGGCTACCCGCGAGCGGCCGACGCCTTCGTCAATGGCTGCGTCCCGTCGTGAGTGGCCGGGGCGCAGCATGACCGCTCGGCGCGCGTAGATGGCGACGGCCTGGATCTCGTTGGCGTTGGTCGCCGCGCTCTGCCAGGTGTTGCGCAACACCGTCATGAAGCGGCTGGGCCACGCGCTCGACGAGTACATCAACGTCTGGGGGCGCTTCACCTTCCTGCTGCCGTTCGCGTTGATCGCGAGCCTGCTCAAGGGGTGGCCGGCCATCCGTCCCGGCTTCGTCGGGTGGTGCGTGCTCTTCGGCGCCTGCCAGACGGTGTCGACGCTGGCCCTGTCCAAGGCGCTGAAGCTTTCCGACATCTCGCTGGTGACCGCGCTCTGGAAGGTCAGCCTCCTCGTGCTGCTCGCAATGGCGTACGTCACGATCGGCGAGCGGCCGAGCCTGCTCGGGGTGGCCGGCGTCCTGCTGAGCGCGGCTGGCGTGTATCTGCTCAACGTGTCGCGCGCGCGGATCTCGCCGTGGGCGCCGCTGGCCGTGCTCCTCACCGATCGCGGCCAGCGCTACACGCTGCTCGCCGCGCTCTTCTACGCGCCGTCCGTGATCACCATCAAGCAGGCGATCCTCGCCTCCGACGCCCCGACCGGCACGCTCGGCGGTTATGCGGCGGCGAGCCTCATGGTGACGCCGCTCGCGCTCGTCACGTCGGGCCGTCACTTCCCCGCGGTGCCGCGGTACTGGAAGGAGTTCGGGGCGCTCGGCCTCTTCGCCGCGCTCACGACCATCACCCAGGGCGTCGCCTACACGCTCACGCTCTCGTCCTACGTCGAGGCCGTGAAGCAGGTGGAGATTCTCTTCGCGATGGCGATCGGCGTCGTGGTCTTCGGCGAGCAGCAGCGGGTGCGGGAATCCGCGTCGGGCGCCGTCGTGATGCTGGCCGGCATGGTGCTGCTGGCCCTGGCGACCGGCCGCTGACCGGGGACCGCTCCACGACCGCTACGGCGCGCGCGTCGGGGGGTGGCCATGGCGCCCGGTTGCTGTCTCGTCCATGCCTACGCTTTGGTCATGGACTGCCTGGTCGAGAGGCAGATCACCGAATGGTGCTGACCCCGTTTGCCGTCAATCGTGAGTGATCATGGGGTGTTTGGCGTGCGCCCACTTCTGGTACGGAGGTTGCCTCTCCTGGGGCGCCGTCACAGACATGCCTCCCAAGGAGCCGGAGATGAGCGACCGCGAGGGACGAGTTGACCGCCGTGACGTTCTCAAGCGCCTCGGGATGGCCGCCGCGGTGGCGGCGCTCCCGTCGCTCCCCCCACGCGCCGCCGCCGCTGACAAGCTCGTCGTCGGCGTGATCTACGTCGGCCCCCGCGACGACTACGGCTACAACCAGGCGCAGGCGCAGGCGGCGGCGGCCATCAAGAAAATGCCGGGCGTCACCGTGGTCGAGCAGGAGAAAGTCCCGGAGACCACGGACGTGCAGAAGACCATGGGCGCAATGATCGAGCAGGACAGCGCCACCCTGTTGTTCCCGACGTCGTTCGGCTACTTCGACCCCCATATTCTCAAGGTGGCGGAGAAGTACGCGAAGGTCCGGTTTGCCCACTGCGGTGGGCTGTGGACCGAGGGCAAGCACCCGCGGCACGTCGGCAGCTACTTCGGATACATCGACGAGTGCCAGTACCTCAACGGGATCGTGGCCGCGCGCGCCTCCAAGACGAAGAAGCTCGGCTTCATCGCCGCCAAGCCGATTCCCCAGGTGCTCCGGAACATCAACGCCTTCACCCTCGGCGCCCGCAGCGTCGATCCGAAGATCACCACCGCGCTGATCGTCACCGGCGACTGGGCGTTGCCCGTCAAGGAGGCGGAGGCGGCCAACAGTCTCATCGATCAGGGCGTCGACGTGGTCACCTGCCACGTCGACAGCCCGAAGGTCGTGGTGGAGACGGCCGAGCGCCGCGGGATCTCCGTGTGCGGGTATCACGCCGACCAGTCCGCGCTGGCGCCTCGCGGGTACCTCACCGGCGCCGAGTGGAACTGGATCACGCCGTACACGACGCACGTCAAGGACGCGATGGCCGGCAAGCCGATGGTCAACTTCCTGCGCGGCGGGCTCAAGGAGGGCTTCGTCAAGACGTCCCCCTACGGCAAGGCGGTGGGGGAGCCGGCGCGCAAGGCCGCCGACGCTGTGAAGGCGCAGATGATGAAGGGCGACTACGTCATCTTCAACGGGCCGCTCAAGGACAACACCGGCAAGACGGTGATCACGGCCGGCACGCAGCAGAAGCAGACGGACGTCGCGCTCGAGCAGATGAGCTACCTCGTGGAAGGTGTGATCGGAAAGGTCTGACGCCCCCGTCGTGACGTTCTCGCGCGCCGGCCGGCTCAGGCGCGCCGTCGAGGCGTTCGCGATTCCCATGGGAGCGCTGGTCGCGGCGCTGGCGCTCTTCGGACTGTTCATGGCCGCGCTTCGACACGACCCGCTCGAGGTCTACGCGCTCATCTACCAGGGCGCGTTCGCCAGCGCGTTCGCGTGGCAGAACACGCTGTCGCGCGCGGCCCCGCTCGTGCTCACCGCGCTGTGCGTGGCGCTGCCGGCGCGCGCCGGCCTGATGGTGATCGGCGGCGAAGGGGCGTTGGTGCTCGGTGGTCTCGCCGCGGCCGGGCTCGGCCACGCGCTCGCGGGTTCGTCGCCGCCCGTCGTCAAGATCGCGATGGCGCTGGCCGGGATGCTCGCGGGCGCGCTCTGGATCGCGCTGGCCGGGGCGCTCCGACAGTACCGCGGCGTCAATGAAACCATCTCCAGCCTGCTCCTGAGCTACGTCGCCCTCGCGGTGTTCAACCACGTCGTCGAGGGGCCGTGGCGCGACCCGGCCAGTCTCAACAAGCCCTCGACCGCGCCCATCGGTGACCCGAACATGCTGGGAGCGCTCCCGGGGCTCGACGTGCACTGGGGCCTCGGCTTCGGCGTCGTCTTCTGCGTGGCGGCGTGGATCGTCATGCAGTACACGACCCACGGCTTCGCGCTGCGCATCGTGGGAGGCAATGCGCGGGCGGCGCGGCTCGCGGGCCTGCCGGTGGGAGCGCTCGTGCTCGGCGCGTGCGGGCTCGGCGGCGCCGCGGCGGGACTGGCGGGGATGGTGGAGGTCGCCGCCGTTCACGGCAGCGCGAACGCCTCGCTGATCGCCGGGTACGGATACGCCGGCATCATCGTGGCGTTCATCGCGCGCCACCAGCCGCTGGCCATCGTGCCGGTGGCGGTGCTGGTTGGTGGGCTCGCGGCCAGCGGCGGCATGCTGCAGCGCCGACTCGACCTGCCCGACGCGACGGTGCTCGTGCTCCAGGGGCTCGCCTTCATGGTGATCCTGGCCAGCGAGGCGCTGTATGGACGGCTGACACCCGCCCCGGCGCCGCCCGGAAGGGCGTGAGCGGTGGACGCGCTCGGATGGTGGGGCGTGCCGGTGGCCGTGCTCGGCGGCGCGGTCCGCGTGGGCACGCCGTTTCTGTTCGTGAGCCTCGGCGAGTGCGTGACCGAGCGGAGCGGTCGCATCAACCTCGGGCTCGAGGGGATTTTGGTGATGGGGGCGATGACGGGCTACGCCATCGCGTACGGGACCGGGAACGCCTGGCTCGGCGTGCTCGCCGCCCTCGGCGCCGGGGTGGCGCTCGGGCTCTTGCACGGGCTCCTCTGCAATCTGCCCCGCGTCAACGACATCGCCGTCGGCATCGGGCTCATGCTGTTCGGGACGGGGCTCGCGCTCTTCCTCGGCAAACCGTACGTGCAACCAAAGGCGCCGACGCTGCCCGCCCTCCCGCTCGGGCTCTGGAGCGACACCCCGCAGATCCGCGCCGCGCTCGAGGTGAACCCGCTGTTCGTGATCGGCATCGCGCTCGCCGTCGCGCTCGCGTGGGCGTTCACCGATACGCGGTGGGGACTGATCGTCCGGATGGTCGGCGACAGCGCCGACGCCGCGCGCGCGATGGGGCATCGGGTGGGGCTGGTGCGGGTGCTCGCCACCGGCTTCGGCGGCGGTCTCGCCGGCATCGGGGGCTCGTTCCTGTCGTTGTACTACCCGGGCAGCTGGAGCGAAGGGCTGTCGAGCGGGCAGGGGCTCATGGCGGTGGCGCTGGTCATCTTCGCGCGCTGGCGGCCGCTCGCGTGCTGCTCGGCGGCGCTGCTCTTCGGCGGAGCGGGGGCGCTGGGGCCGGCGCTACAATCCGTCGGCGTGACGTCCGGGTACTACCTGTTCAACGCCGCGCCCTACGTGGTGACGCTCGGCATCATGGTCGCGACCTGCTCGCCGCGCCAAACCCTGGCCGGCGCGCCGCGCGAGCTCAGCATCAATCGGTGAGGCGTGCGGAGGAGCGCGCATGACATCCCGCTTCGTGACGTCCGACCCCTACCCGTGGCCCTTCGACGGCGATCTCCGTGCCCAGAACACCGCGCTGCTGGTGATCGACATGCAGACGGATTTCTGCGGCATCGGTGGCTATGTGGATCGGATGGGCTACGACCTGTCGCTCACCCGCGCGCCCATCGAGCCGATCCGGGCGGTGCTGGACGCGGCGCGCGGCCGGGGCTTTCACGTCATCCACACGCGCGAAGGCCATCGGCCGGATCTCTCGGACCTGCCCGAGAACAAGCGCTGGCGCTCGCGGCGCATCGGCGCCGGCATCGGTGACCCGGGTCCGTGCGGGCGGATCCTGGTGCGGGGCGAGCCGGGCTGGGAGATCATCCCGGAGCTGGCGCCGCGGCCGGACGAGGTCGTCATCGACAAGCCGGGCAAAGGCTCGTTCTGCGCCACTGATCTGGAGCTGATCCTCCGCTCACGGGGTATCCGCAACCTCGTGCTGACCGGGATCACCACCGACGTGTGTGTCCACACGACCATGCGCGAGGCCAACGATCGCGGCTTCGAGTGCCTGCTCCTTCAGGACTGCACGGGCGCGACCGATCTCGGCAACCACCTGGCCGCGGTGAAGATGGTCACGATGCAGGGCGGTGTCTTCGGCGCCGTGGCGCGGGCGGCCGACGTGATCGCGGCCATCGCCGGCGCATGATCCCGGCCGCACCCGAGCCCGGCCCGGT
Source organism: Methylomirabilia bacterium (assembly GCA_041492755.1). Lineage (GTDB taxonomy): Bacteria > Methylomirabilota > Methylomirabilia > Rokubacteriales > CSP1-6 > JBGPXN01. The sequence goes on from JBGPXN010000030.1 coordinate 36,799, forward strand.
GGGCGCTCTCGACGTCGAGGTCGTTGGGATGACCAAGCGCTTCGGGTCGCTCATCGCCCTCGACGACGTCTCGCTGCGGGTGCCGGCGGGCGCGTTCCACGCGCTGCTGGGCGAGAACGGCGCGGGCAAGAGCACGCTCGTGAAGTGTCTGGTCGGCTACCACCCGCCCGACCGTGGCCACATTCTCGTGGGCCG
>JBGPXN010000026.1:0-38334 GCA_041492755.1 Methylomirabilia bacterium
CCGTGGTCTGGGTCTTTGGCGTCGACGACGACGACTGATTCGGGTGGGGCGTCGCGCTTCCAGCAAGCAGGGCACCGCTCAGAGGGTGTGAGGGAGTTCGAGGAGCGCCACGGCTCCGCCGGGGCGCTCCGAGCGCTGGGGGGTATGGGGGGCCATATCGGGGCCCCCATGTACTCAGGTTCCGCGTTCCTTCAGCGCCGTGAGCCGCTCACGGGCGAGCGGCGTCTCTTCGGCTTGCGGGAAGTTGTCGACGAGGTACTGCAGGCGTGACAGCGCGAGCGCGGGCTGCTTCAGCTCGATCAGCGTCAACGCTTCCTTGTAGAGCGCCGTCGGCGTCTTGTCGCTCCGCGGATAGTTCGCGACGACCTTTCGGAACTCCCGCACCGCCTGCTCCAGCGTCTGCGTCACCTGCTCACCCTGGCCTGCGTTCGCGTAGCCGCGGGCCAAGCTGACGTGCGCCTCGCCGATCCAGTACTGCGCGCTGCCGGCGAGCTCGTGCTCGGGGAAGCGGCGCAGGAACTCGCGGAAGCCGGCAACCGCCAGCGAGTAGCTTCCCTTGCTGAAGTCGATGTACGCGGCCTGGTAGATATCTTGAGGTTGTAGCCCTCCCGCTGCCGGCGGCGAGCCTCCCGTGGACGGTCGCGGCGCGGGTGCCCCGGACGGAGGCGCCGTCCGGGCCGGAGCGGGCGCAGGAGCGCGCGGGGCGGCGGAGGCGCGGAGCTCACGAGTCAGCGCTTCCATCCGCGTACCGAGCTCGTCGACCCGGGTCGTGAGGTTGCTGAGCGTGGTGGTCAGCCCGTCGACACGGCGCGCGAGCGCGGTTGCCTGCCGTTCGCTCTCGGCGGATTGCTCGCGCAGCTTGCCGTCGACCTGACCCGGTACGCCCTCCGTCTGCGCGCGCGCCTGCTGCACCGACCGTTGCAACGTCGCGACCTCGTTCCGAAGCTGCAGCAACTCCTGCTGCGACGCCGTCCCGGTGTACTCCGAAACAGTCCCACACCCCCCGAGCAGGATCACGAATGACAGGAACGTCAGCCAGCTCGGGATCGGCAGGGGGAATCGTTTCTGCACGTCTTTCTTACTCGCTGTTTCGAAGTTACTCGCTGTTTCGTGCGCGGGCATCGCCCGCGATCCGTTTGGGGGGCTTACGGGGGGGCCGTCGAGGCCCCCCCGGTACTCTCTACTGCGGTTTGACGAGGAGCTGCGCGCGCCGGTTCTTGGCCCAGCACGCTTCGTTCTTTTCAGTGCAGACCGGCCGTTCCTCACCGTAGCTGATGACCGTGATACGGCTCGCCTGCACGCCCTGCGACACCAGGTAGTTCATCGTCGCCTTCGCCCGGCGCTCGCCGAGGGCAAGGTTGTACTCGTTCGTGCCGCGCTCGTCACAGTGACCTTCGATCAGCACGAGCTGCGCGGCATTCGTCTTCAGCCACGCCGCGTTGCTGTCGAGGATCTTCGCGTCAGCCGGTCGGACGTCGTACTTGTCGAAGTCGAAGTAGATCGGCTTCAACTCCGGAATCGCCCGGAACTCCTTGGGCTCGGGCCTGGCCGCTACGGCCTGGGACGGAGCGCCACCGGGCGCACCGGGCGCCGCGGGCGACGTTGGCGCGGCGGCCGCCGGAGCAGCACCGCCTCCACCAGGTCGTGCGGTGGCCGGAGTCGTCGGGGATGTCGGAGGCGTGCTTCCCGTCGTTCCCGCCGCGCCGGTGGGCGCCGGGGCCGACGCCGCGGTCGTGGCCGGACGCTTTGCGCACGCGGTTAGCACGAGGGTCACCATTATCAGCGTCACCATCGTGACGTTCCAACAACGGGTTACCATGGTCCCTCCTTTTCGCGCTTGCGATGGCATTCTTGCGCTCTCGCGCGGCCATCGTATCACGGCATTCGCGGCGACCACGAAGGACTTGTGCGCTCGCCGGTGCCGCGCGTGATCGGGTTCTGCTCCGTTCCGTCCGCCAGCATCGCGAAGATCTGCCAGCCTCCGAGCCGACTGGTCTGGAAGGCGATGTGCCGTCCGTTCGGCGACCAGCTCGGGCCCTGGTTGTCGCCCGGACCGGCGGTCAGCCGCCGGGCATTCGATCGGTCCGGGTTGACCGCCCAGATGTCGTGGTTTCCCTGCCGTAGGGTATACAGGATCACGTCTCCGCGCGGCGACCACCGAGGCTGCGTGTTGTGCCCGCTGGTCGTGAGCTGGCGCACGTTGCCGCCTTCGGCATCCATGACGTAGATCTGGGCCGGGCCCGTGCGATCCGACACGAACGCGATCTCACGCCCGGTCGGCGACCACGACGGCTCGGTGTCGATGCCGGCGTGTCGGGTCAGCCGCCGGAAGGTCCCCGTCGCGAGGGTCAGGATGTAGACCTCCGGATTGCCGTCCTTGGACAGCGTCAGCGCGAGGTGGCGGCCGTCCGGGCTCCACGCCGGCGTCGTGTTGATGCCGACGAACGCCGCGAGCGTCTGCTCGGGTCGTCGCTCGAACGGAAAGGCGCGGAACAGATCGGGGTAGCCGTTCTTGTACGAGGTGAAGGCGAGCGAGCGGGCGTCGGGGCTCCACATCGGCATGAGGTTGATCGATCCGTTGCGCGTGATCGGACGTGACCCGAATCCGTCGTAGTCGGCGACGAGGACCTCCTTGGCTCCGCGCGGTCCCTGCACGTACGCGATCTTGGAATCCGCGATCCCCATCTCGCCCGTGAACTGGAGAACGACTTCGTCGGCGATCTTGTGCGCGATGCGGCGCGATTCCGCCGCCGGCAGATCGAAGGTCTTGGTGGCGATCCGGCGGTGATCGGGGGTGGTGAGGTCGTAGAGACGCATCTCGCCCTGCATGCGATCGCCGCGGACCGAGAGCAGGCCGTGGAGTCCGGCGTGCGCGCCGGCGGCCGCGAAGTCGGTCCACGACTGCGTGAGGGCGGTCGGGTTGTTGGCGGCAATGGGCCCGGTGCCGGCCACGACGCTGAACATGCCGGTGAAGGTGAGGTCGGTGCCGGTGACCTGGGCCAGCAGCTTCGCCGTCCCCGCCGCATCGGGCCCGGCGACGAGCGTGAACTCCGGAATCGCGATGTTGAGCTTCTTGGTGCCGCCCGCGGTGACGTTGAGGAAGACGTCGACGCCCTGCGCCCGCGGCGCGGGCGCCGGCGGGCCGAGAAGCAGGAGCGCGACGACGAGGACGAGAAGGACGACTCCGACGACCCGGCGCAGCATCGTTCTACCCCCGATCGCGAACAGCGAAGCCAAGGTGGACACGCAGCGGCGGCTCCTTGAATTCGGGTGGGAGTGGTGGGAACGGATTCGCCTCCATGATGGCCCGCACGGCGGCCTGATCGTAGACCGGGTCGCCCGACGTCTTCTCGATCGACACGCGGCGGACCTGGCCGTCGGGGCTGATCTCGAAGATCGCGACGGCTTCCTGGCCCTCACGGCTGCCGGTGGGTCGTCGCCACGAGCTCTGGATCTTCCGCTCGATGACCTGGAGGTACCACGCGAACGGAAAGTCAGCCACGCTGAGGCTCACCCGGCCGGTGCCTTGGGGTGAGCCACCCGGTCGGCCGAGCGGTGGCGGCGGTGGCGGCGCCACCACCGGTTTCGCGGCGGTCGCGACGGCCGGCGGAAGCTCGCGCTCGGGCGGCCGTGGCAGCTCCTTGTCCCCCGCGCGTGGAATCGCGGGCGCCCGCGGCGGCATCGCGCGCTCGGGCAGGCGCGCCGGCGGGTCCGGGCGCGGCAACTCGCGCGTCGCCTCGCGCTGTGGCAGGTCGGTGGGCGAGGTGCGGGGGGACGGGGGAGGGGGCTCGGTCGGGCGCGAGGGGAGCGATGGCGTCGCGCGGCTCTGAGGCGCGCCGAGGGCGGCCACCGAGGGTACGAGGTTCACGACGTACGTTTTCGGCTGACTCGCGCGCCACGCGGCCGCGCCCGCCCACAGCCCGACGATGACCGCGACGTGGGCGACGGCCGACAGCGCCAGCGGGCCGAAGGGGAGGCGCCCACGGCGAAGGGCCGGACCGAGAATCGGCCGGGAACGCAAGGAGAGCGCTACCACAGCCGTGGCCACACTACCGCTCCCGCGTGGGCTCCGTCACCATGCCCAGGCGCTCGATACCGGCGCGGCGGACCCGGTCCATCGTCTCCACCACCGCGCCGTACGAGAGCCCGGCATCGGCCTTGAGATAGAGCGTCTTGTCCGTGCGGTTCTTGAGCGCATCGCGGAGTGCCTGCTCGAGTCCCGCCGGCGTGAGCCGCTTTTCGTTGAGGTACAGGGCCTGGTCCTTGGTCACGGTGAGGACCATGCGCTCCTCGACCGCCGTCGGCTTGGCGGCGGCGCGCGGCAGGTTCACGTCGATGCCCTGGTACATCATCGGCGCGGTCAGCATGAAGATGAGCAGGAGCACGAGCACGACGTCGACGAGCGGGATGATGTTGATCTCGGCCAGCGTGGCGCCGACGCGATCGCGCCCGCTGGTGGGCGCCGGATTAAATGCCATCTTTCGCCTGCCGCGCCGGCTTCGCCGCCGTGGGCCGGCTGAGCAAATTCAGAAGGTCGAGCGTGAAGCCGTCCATCTCCGCCGCCCAGTGCTTCACGCGATTGACGAAGTAGTTGTAGCCGATGACCGCGGGAATGGCGGCGGCGAGTCCGAACGCCGTCGCGATCAGCGCCTCGGAAATGCCGGGCGCGACGACGGCGAGGCTGGCCGATCCGCGCTGGCCGATGCCATGGAAGGCGGACATGATGCCCCACACGGTGCCGAACAGGCCGATGAACGGCGTCGCGCTCGCGGTGGTGGCGAGGAAGGGCAGATACCGCTCGAGCCGCGCGACCTCGTGGGTGGAGCTGCGGCGCAACGCACGATGCGCGCTTTCCACGCGCTCGGGAGCCAGGCCGTCCTCGACGTCGTGCAACACCTGGTCGACCACGTCCGGGATTCCGGCGACTTCCTGGTACGCCGACGCGTACAGATTCGCCAGCGGGCTTTCGCGCCACTTCTTCGCCGCCGAATAGACGGTGGCCGGCGTGCGGCCTTCCCGGAAGAGCCTGAGGAAGGCCAGCGTCTGACGGCGCACGCGGCGGAACAGCCACCACTTCTCGACGATGAGCGCCCAGCTCACGATCGAGAAGATGCCGAGGATGGCGAGGACGGTCTTGCCGACCGGGCCGGCATTGAGGATGAGGTCGAGGACACCGTTGGTCAGGGTGTCGTTGGCCACGCAGGCTCCTTGCGGGTTGAGTTCTTCGTGCGGTTAGACCGATGATACCCAGCGCCTTCGCGCCGTGTCAACAAAATCGCCCGAAAAATCGGGCGCTTCGTTGACTTTTCCCGTCGACGTTCGTTGACTTTTCCCGTCTGCCGTTCGTATAACGGAGCGATGCTCGGGCTCGTTCCCCCGGGATGGCCCAGGTTCGCGGGCGCGGCGTGGCGACGGCTCGGCGTCTTCGCCTCCGGAGTCGCCTGTCTCGTTACCCTCTCGGTCTCCCCGACCCTCTCCGTCTCCGCGGCCGGCGCGATCGATGCCCGCCGGGCGGTGGAAGCGTTCGTCAACCGCCTCGCGGGCGCCCAGATCAATGACGTCACGATCCAGCAAACGGTGACGCTCTACCATCCCGACGGCCGCTTCCCGCAGTCGACCGGCGAGCAGACGCTGATCATCAAGCTGCCCGCGCGACAGCGCGTCGAGCAAATGCTCGAGGGCAAGCGCGAGGTGAGGCTCACCATCGGCGACCGGACGTGGGTGCGCCGCAGCGACGGCACGGTGGCCGAGACCGGCAGCGAGCGCGACCGTACGCGCGTCCTGGTGCCGGCGGCGCGAAGCGGGCCAGCGCTGCTGAGCGAGTGGCGCGCGCTCGGGATCCGCGAGGAGGTCACGTCGTCGGCGCGTCTTCGCGGCCGGGTGGTCACGGTGATCGGCGCCGAAAGTGGCGACCGCACGAGCCCGGCGGTCTGGCTCGATCCGGAGTATGGCGTGGTGCGGCTGGTGGCGAAGGAGCGGCTCGCGGGCGGGTCGGCCTCGCTCGTCGACCTGACGTTCTCCGAGCATCGTCCGCTCCAGGCCGGCTTCTACTTCCCGCATCGCCAGGAGGCGTTCGCGGACGGACGGCTGCTGCTGCTCATCACCGTGCGCTCGGTGACGCTCAACACGAACCCGCCGGACGGCCTGTTCGATCCGGCCACGCTCCGCCGCGAACGCTGAGCCGGTTCATCTTCCTCGGCACGTCGGGTGCCGTCCCGTCCGCGCAGCGCGACACGACCTCGCTCGTGTTCGAAACGCCGGGGGCGATGGTCCTGGTGGACTGCGGCGGCAGCCCGATCGGACGGCTGCGCCAGGCCGGTCTGGATCCGCGCGGCCTGACGCATGTCGTGGTGACGCATCTCCATCCCGACCACTCTTACGGCTTGCCGTCGCTGCTCCAGAATTTGCGGCTGCTTCGGCGCCGCGATCCGCTGCCCGTGCTGTGCCGACCGGAGCACGTCGATCCGCTCCGTCAGATTCTCGCGCTCTTCGGCATCGTCGACCGGCCGGGCACGTTCCCCGTCGCCTTCACCGGGATCGATCTCGCCCCCGGGGCGCGGGCGTTCACGGCGGGAGCGCTCACGGTGACGACCGCGTCCAACGCCCACGGCACGATGCCGAACTTCGCCCTCCGCGCCGACCTGGCCGGCGCCGGCACCGTCGTGTATTCCTCCGACACCGAGCCGGCCGACTCCGTCGTCGCCCTCGCGCGCGGCGCGCACACGCTGATCCACGAGGCGACCTTCCCGCATCGCGACCGCGGCCGCTTCGGCCACCATTCGACGGCGCAGGAGGCGGGCGAGATCGCGGCCCGCGCGGGCGTTCGCCGGCTCATCCTCACCCACGTGGACGCGGACTACCACGACGAAATGGAGGCGCTCGCGGACGAAGCCGGCCAGGCGTTCGGCCATCCCGTCGACGTCGCCCGCGAGCTCGGCGCCTATGCCTGGCCGCCGGCGATCTGACGCGCGAACGCGCGAGCTTCGTGTCGTCTCCGACGAGGCCGTCCTGGCCGGTCACCCCAATCGGCGAATTCCCTACGGGCAAGGAGGTGCCGCGCGCGCACGATCTGGCGCGGCGGTCCGGCACGGGCTCACGCGCGCGAGACGAAGGCGCTGTCCCGCACCCAGAAGCGTAGTGGCAACTCGACTGCACGCGTGATGCCCACGCGCGGCCCCACGCCGGTTCGGAAGGCGCACGGCGTGTCGGGGGCGTCGATACGGAGGGCGCCGCGCGTGAGATCCGCGCCATCGTCGCGTCCGGTGATGCCGAGCGCTTCGGTCAGCTTCGCGGGGCCGCTGGTGAGACGCCGGACGTCGGCAAGACCCGCGCGCCGGCGCGCCATCGCGCGGAGCCCGGCGACGGGCTCGAGCGCGCGGATGAGCACACACCCCGGCCGGCCCGCCGCGCCCGTGATCGCGTTCAGACACCAGTGCAAGCCGTAGATCCGGTACACGTATGCGTGGCCGCCTTCACGATAGAACGTCTCGCGGGCAGCATGGGGGCGGATCGCGGCGTGGGAGGCGGCATCCTCGGGGCCCAGGTACGCCTCGGTCTCGACGATGCGGCCGGCGGTCAGCGTGTCGCGGATGCGCGAGACGAGGATGCAGCCGAGCAGATCGCGCGCCACGGTTCGCGCCGGGCGTAGATAGAACTGGCGCGGGAGCGGCACCGTGTCGCGGTCGTCAGGCGCCGAGGCGCTCGTGGACCAGCCGGCGCAGTGACGCGGCGTCGAACGCCGTCCCCGTCCGGCTCGGGACCTCGGCCTCCGTCTTCAATCCGGTCTCGCTGACGATCGCGCAGATCGTCTGCTCGGCGTCCAGTCGTTTCTCGGCAAGCAGCCGCTCCAGCACGGCCAGCGTCGCCACGCCGGTGGGCCCTGCCCAGATGCCTTCGGTGCGCGCGAGCCGTCGCTGCGCGGCCAGGATCGCCTCGTCCTCGGCGTCGCCGGCGAGCCCACCGCCCTCGTGGAGCAGGCGCAGCACCCAGTCGCCCTTGCGTCCGGGATTGCCGGCGGCGAGACCCTCGGCGACCGTGTAGCCGATCGCGAGCGGCGTGATGCTACCGCCGGCGCGAAAGGCACGCACGACGGCGTTGGCGCGCGCGGCCTGCGCCGCCACCAGCGTCGGCACCCGCGGAATCAGTCCGGCCGTGTGGAGCTCGCGGAACCCGCGCGCAGTCGCGATGAACGTCTCGCCGACCGCCACCGGCGCGATCACCACGTCGGGCGGCGCGAAGCCCGTCTGCTCGGCGATCTCGTACGCGAGCGTCTTCTTGCCTTCCTGCTTGTAGGCGTTGCGCGAGGCGCCGCAGTCGAAGAACAGGCCGTCCTCCACGAGCGCGTCCCACAGCCCGATGAGATCGTCGTACACGCCCCGGTAGATCACGAGATCGGAGGCGGTGGCCGCCATGTGCAGCATCTTGGGGGCGGACGCGCGCGCGTAGGCGAAGATCAGCGAGCGGAGTCCGGCGCGCGCCGAATACGCGGCGACCGACGAGCCTGCGTTGCCGGAGCTGACCACCGACGTCGCGCGGTAACCGAACTGGAGCGCGGCCGACACCGCGGTCGCCGACGAGCGGTCCTTCACGGTCCCGGTCGGATTCGGGCCGTCGAATTTGATCAGCAGCCGGCGCACGCCGAGGCCGGCGGCGAGTCGCCGGCACTCGAGCAGCGGGGTGCCGCCCTCGCCGAGCGTCACGCGATGGGCGGGATCGGGGATCGGGAGCACCGCGGCGTAGCGCCAGAGGCCGGTGCCGGAGAAGAGGGAAGGGCCGCCCGCGGCGAGCCGGTCGAGATCGTACTGGAGCTCGAGCAGCCCCTGGCACTTCCCGCACTGCAGGCGATAGGTCAGGGGGAAGGTCGCGCCGCATTCGACGCAGGCGAGATGCCGGACGAGCGACGTGGTCATCGGCGTCCGAACTTCGTCTCGACCGTCGCCACGATCTCGGCGATGCGATGCGCGATCGTGTGCTCGGCCAGCGCGCGGCGCCGCGCGTTCTCACCGATCGCCCGCGCCTCCTCGGGCCGCGCCAGGTAGTGGTCGAGCTGGCGCCGGAGGTCGGCGAGATCACGGTACGTGAGCAGCTCCTCGCCCGGCTTGAACAGCGTGGCCAGGTCGTCCTTGGCGTCGGCGATCTGGCCGGCGCCGGCCGCGGCCAGCTCGAAGGTGCGGGTGTTCGTCCCCACGATGTCGTTGATGGGATGGTGCGGATTCAAGGCGAGCGTCGATCCGGAGTAGACACACAGCTTGTCCCGGCCCCACACCGGCCCGCCCGCCACCAGCGCGCGCACCCGTGCGTCCGACGCGCGCGCCCATCCGTCCCCCCACACGCGCAACGGACGGTCCGCCAGCTCCGCGAGCAGCCGCTCGCGGTACGGATAGCGGCTGCCCACGAACGCGATGGGCGCCGCGAAGCGCGCCTGCTCGGCCGACGTCAGCGTGACCGGGTGATGAAGCTCGGGCACACAGTAGAGCGGCAGGTAGTGCACGTTCCGGAGACCGACCCGACGCAGGCTCTCGAGGGCGTAGCGCTCCTTGGTGAAGAACAGGTCGTACGCTTCGATGCATTCGAACGGGATCATCCAGAGGGGGTTGTCGGGGAAAAAATTCAGGAAGAGTGCGTCGACCCGCCGGCGGAGGCGGCTGATGAAGTCGGGCGGGATGGGGCCACCCTTGATGACGAGCACGAGCGACGGGCGCCACTCCACCGCGGTGCGCCCGAGTCGGCGCAGGATGAGGCGCTGGTAGACGCTCTTGCTCCCGCGATTCTTGTAGAGGGGGTTGTCGCGGCGGTAGGCGAAGAGCCGGACGTCGTGCCCGTGCGCGCGCAGCTCGTCGGCGAAGTCGACACCCATGTGCCCCGGCCGATCGTACTGCGTCACGATGAGCCAGCGCATGGCGTAGCCTAGCATGCGGGCCCACGGTATGGTGGCGGTCCACGAGTCCCTCAGCCGATCGCTGAGGGCGGCGATGGGCTACGCGGCGGAGGCTTCGGCGCGGCGGAAGCGCGCCGCGAAGAGCGGATCGAACAGCGCTGCCGTCGCGACCAGCGCGGCGTTGGCTCCCTCGCGAAGGATCCAGACGGCGCGCTCCGGTGACGTGATCCCACCGACGGCGAGCACCGCATGCGGCCACGCCCCGGCCTTCCGCCAGGCGAGCATCTCTTCCACCTGCCGGGATGCCACGGGGAACGTCGCCGCGCCGACGACGTCGGCGGCCTCCCGCCCGGTGCCTTCGAACGCGACGTCGCCCTCGTCGGTCACCACGCGCCGGTGGATGCTGTGGACGAGCTCGAAGCCGTCGCACCACGGGGAGAGCTTGGTCGCCGTTTCGTGCAAGGCGCGCGGCGTCTTGAACGGTCCGAGCTTGGCGACGAGCGGGACCGAGACGCGGGTGCGGATCCGGTAGAGGATTTGCGCGGAGAGCGGAATGCTTTCGTGGATCATCTGGCCCACGTCGCCGAACGCGTTGGGCATCGCCAGGTGCGCCTCCACGACGTCGGCGCCGGCGTCGGCGGCCCAGGCCGCACATCGCGCGTAGTCCTCGATGAGACTCTCGGCGTCGCCGCCGATGTCAGGTGTTCCCAGGACGCTGACGATCAGGATTTTCCCGACACCGATCCGCTCGCGCGCCCGTCGGACGTCGCGCCGCCACACGTCCGGCTCCATCGACGGCAGGCCGAGCGACACGGCGATGGTCGGCGAGCCGTTGACGTGCGGACGCCGGGCCGCCACCGCCATGTGCTCCTGGTTATCGACGTGGCGGATGTTGGGACGCGCGTGCGCCGGTTGGAACCGCGAGCGGACGGTGGCATAGGTGAGGACGTCGAAGCCGAGACGAGCGTAGCCCTCGATCCACTTGGAGTTCAGCAGCGGTCCGGATGCGATGCCGAGCGCCGAGTTCAGCGTGCGACCGAAGAGACGAGCGTCGGTGCCCGGGGGTAGACGGCGAATCCGCGGCAGCGTGGGGGCGTGCGCGTAATTCCATGCGTACGAGCGATCGACCCGGTAAACCAGCGTGGAAATTCGAGACCACTCCTTTCGCCGCTCGGCGGAAGCGACAAAGTTCAGTATATCAGATAGTTACAAGTCCGGTCGCTTGGTCCGACCTTTGGACGCCGGTGCGGCCAAAAATGACAGACGGATCGCGGGCTTCCGGCGACAATCCACCGTGGCGCAGCGTCCATGAACGCCTACCTCCTGGCCCGGCTCCTCGCGAGCTTTCTGGTCGGTTCGATCCCCTTCGCCGTCGTCGCCATGTGGGGCACCGGCATCGACGTCCGGAAGGCGGGATCGGGCAACCCGGGTTTCAACAACGTGCTCCGCGTCGGAACGAAGTGGCGCGCCGTCATTGCCCTGATCGGTGACGTCGGCAAGGGCACGGTGGCGCTGGCGCTGCTGTCGCAGCCCGCTGATCGGCCCGCGGTCTGGTGGGGCCTGGGACTCGCCGCCGTGCTCGGGCATTGCTTCAGCCCGTTCCTCGGGTTCAACGGCGGCAAAGGCGTGGCGACGACGGTCGGGGTTCTGGTCTTCCTCGATTGGCGCATCACGGTGGTCGCGCTGCCGCTTTACCCGATCCTCCGGAAGCTCGGCCGCCGCCGTGGCTGGTCACAGGAAGGTGCCATCGCCTCGCTCATCACCATGACCGTGATCACGCTCGCGGTGCTGGTGATCCGCGGGCCGGAAGCGGGCGGCTTCGCCGTGCTCATGCTGGGCATCGTCGCGCTTCGCCACCGCGCGAACCTCAAAGCGGTGTTCGCGGCCGGCTGAAGCGGGCGCTCGGCTCATCCGATGGCTGGCCGGCCTTCGTCCAGGTCGGCGCGTCGAGCCTCGCGCACGAACAGCACGATCGCGGTCACCACCACCGCGGCCGCGCTGAACGCGAGTGACCAGTGCACGTCGATGACGGCGCCGAGCACGCCGACCGTGAGGCCGCTGCCGGCCCGGAGCCCGAGGACCGCCGTGTTGAACAGGCCGACGACGCGGCCGCGCAGGCGCGCCGGCGCCAGCACCTGCACCAGCGTCTGGGCCATCGACGTGAACGCGACGTTGAGCGCGCCGGCCACGACGAGCAGCGCAATGGCGGCGCCATAGTTCGCGGTGAGGGCGAACAGCGCCATCGTGACGCCCCAGGCGCCGGCGCAGATGGTGGCCGTCCGGGCGCTCGGGCGGAGCAAGTTCAGGCTTTCGAGGAGCACGGCGCCGACGACGGCACCGACCGCGTTGGCGGCGAGCAACGCGCTGTACCAGCCGCCGGCGTCGTCGGCGCCCAGATGATGCGCGTACTCCGGCATCTGGGCCTGGAATGCATTTCCCACGAAGAACGACGTCGCGCCGCCAAGCAGGATCATGGTGCCCAGCCGGCGGTCCGCCCGGACCTCGGCGAAGATCCGGAACGGCTCCGTGAGCCCGAAGCCCGAGCGCGCCGGCCGTTGCACTCGCTGGCCGTGGCCGGTGTAGGGCAGGAGCAGCAAGAAGATCGTCAGCGGTAGATAGATGAGGACGTTGGCGAGAAGGCCCCAGGCCGGACCCAGGAGCAGCATGAGGCCGCCGCCCACGGCGGGACCGAGCAGGATGGACAAATTTCGGCTGCTGGCGTTGAGGCGGATTGCGCTCTGCAGCTGCGGGGTGCCGACCATGTCGTGCAGAATGAGCTGCGTGGCCGGGCCGCCCACGACCCCCGCCGCTCCGTGGATCAGCAAGATCGCGACGGCGTGCCACATCTGGAGCGTGCCGGTGAGGAAGAGCAGGCCCCACGCGACCGAGGCGAGCATGAAGAGGAATTGCCCGGCCTGGATGAGCTTCCGGCAGTCGTAGCGGTCGGCGAGCGTCCCCGTGTACACCGAAAACAAGAGGAACGGCACCCAGTGACTGATGACGGCGAACCCGGCGAGGGTCGGGGAGTGGAACGCCTGAAAGATGACCCAGTAGCTGATGACGTGCTCGATGTTGTCGGCCGTCTGCGCGAGCAGGCTGAAGATGAAGTAGCGGCGGTAGTCGGCGAAGTGGAGGGCCGCGAACCGGGGCGCGAGCCCGGCGGCGGCGGACACGGGACGGCTCACGGGGCGGATCGTACCATCATCTACAAGTACCGCCCGCTCGTGGCCGACTTCATGGCGCAGCACGTGCGGGCCTGACCCGCGTCGACCAGCCGCCCCGGGGCCAGCGGGGGATCGAAGAACCTCGGGTATCCTATTCGGCGCTGCCGGGGACCGAAGTCCTCGCAGCCAGGAGCCCTTGACCCATGGAATTCGGTCTCTTCACGGAGTTCCAGTGCCCGGCCGGAATGACGGAAGCGACGGCGTTCGAGGAATCGATGGCGCAGATGCGCGCGGCCGAGGCCCTCGGCTTCGACGCCGTGTGGCTGGGCGAGATCCACTTCCAGAAGGACCGCTCGGTGCTCGCCTCGCCGCTCGTCATCGCGGCCGCCGTGGCCACCGCCACCACGCGGGTGAAGATCGGCATCGCCGTCCAGGTCCTGCCGCTGAGTCACCCGCTGCACCTGGCCGAAGACGTGGCCACCGTCGATCACCTGTCGCGGGGCCGGCTCGATTTCGGCGTGGGCCGGAGCGGCCTGCCCGAGCACTACCTCGGGTTCAACATCCCCTACAGCGAAAGCCGCGATCGCTTCTTCGAAACGCTCGACATCCTCCTGAAGGCGTGGACGCAGGAGCGGTTCTCGCACGAGGGAAAGTACTACCAGTTCCGCGACGTGTGCGTGATGCCCAAGCCCTATCAGAAGCCGCACCCGCCGCTGCGCCTCGCCGCCACCACCCAGGAGACGTATCCGATGGTCGGGCAGCTCGGCTATCCGATCTTCGTGGCCGTGCGGACGAGCCCCATCTCCGAGCTCAAGCGCTTCATCGGCGGATACCACGAGGCGTGGCGGACCGCGGGGCATCCGGGTCGCGGCGAAGTCGCGCTCCTGATTCCCGTCTACGTCGCGGAGACCACCCGGCGGGCGCGCGACGAGGCCGAGGCCAGCACCATGCTCTGGTTTCGGACCATCGTCGAGGCGCTGAAGAAATCCCCCGCGCGCCAGGAGCTGGTGGCCCGCCTCGCGGCCCTGACCTACGAGGACGTCCTGGCCGAGCTGGCCATCTACGGAACGGTCGAGGAAGTGACGGAACGGCTGCAGGCCCTACGCGAAGCGCTCGGGTTCTCCAGCCTCTCCGCGTGGATGAACGTCGGCGGCCACATTCCCCACGCCCGCGTCCTGAACTCGATGCGGTTGTTCGCCGACCGCGTGATGCCGCAGCTCGCGTGACCGCCACATCACGGCTGAGTAGGCTGCGCTAGTCACAGGTCGGAGTTCGAGAGCGGGGTTCGAGGAGCGGACTTCGAGGAGCGCCCCGGCTCAGCCGGAGCGCTCCGAGCGAAGGGGGGGGTATGGGGGGCCATTTCGGGGCCCCCCATTCCACTAATTCATCCCGGGGACGAACGGATCGCGGCCGCGCTGATACGTCGGCTGCCGCTGGGCCGAATTGCGGTTGACCAGCGGGCGCATGTAGAGCGGGCTCAGCAGGCTGCGGACCTCGTGCTCGATCGTGAAGAGGACGCGGCTGCGGTCGCCCTCGGGATCGACGATGTCCTTGAACCGGTACTGATACCAGTTGCTCTCCTCGGTGACGAGCCCGTGCTCCCTGAGCCAGCGGTGCGGCCCCGAGAAGTTGGCGATGTAGATCTGGACGTGGTGACCGTCGTAGGCCGGGAGCGGAGCCGACGTCTCGCGGAAGACCAGCTCCTGGTGTGGGCCCACCGTCACGCGCGCCGCCGTGCCGCCGCCGTTGTGCGTCACCGTCGCCGGAGCGCCGAACGCTTCCCAGTAGAAGCGCCCGATGCCGTCGGCCGTGCCCGTCGGTACGGGAAACTCCACGTAGGGGATGCCCAGGGTCATGTCGCCGAAGGCGGGGCCGGGCGCGTAGCAGCGGATCTCGTTGCCCCAGGGCGAGACGACACGGACGTACTTGTCCTCCACCGCGCAGTCGAACTTCGTCCCCGCCAGGCGCGGCTTCACCGCCATCAGGCGCGCCGGTAGCTCCTCGAAGTCGGGGATGACCATGCCCACGTGCCCGCGCAAAACTTGAGGGTCGCCGGTGGGCAGGTGGAACTGCTGCTGGCCGATGTTGATCCACATGTTCTCGAGGCCCGTCATGAGGTACGGGTCCCGC
Organism: Methylomirabilia bacterium; assembly: GCA_041492755.1. Taxonomy (GTDB): domain Bacteria; phylum Methylomirabilota; class Methylomirabilia; order Rokubacteriales; family CSP1-6; genus JBGPXN01. The sequence continues at coordinate 15,172 of JBGPXN010000026.1, forward strand.
GTCATGCCCAGGCCCATCACGTAGAAGAGGGTCGCGACCTGCTGGTCCGGCACCTTCACGTTGACGTGCTCGAGCCCGATGATGTTGCCGACATCCTGCGTGGTGCGATCGTACGTTTGACCCGCCATGACTGGCCTCCTCGGTAGGCTGCGACTCGGACCATAGAGTAACGCGGGTGGCCGGCTGACCGCCACACCTCGGCGCGGGCCCAACCGACAGGGGCCGGCCGCCTCGCGGGCCACTCTGTCTCGGAGGTCGGGCCCTGCCGCCCGGGATGCGGTGATCGATCTGGGAACCTGGGGGCAGGCCGCTGGAGGGGCGATGACGACGATCCGCAGGGTCGCAAGAAAGGGGCTGGGCACGGCGGCGACGTGCGCGGCGCTCTTCCTATCTATCAGCCCGTGGTGAAAGTCCCTGAAAAGGTCGGGCGCGAAGGCGACGGGATCGTACACTGCCACGTAGGGTCATGGGCACCCGCAAGAGCGAGCAAGCGCCGATGTGGATTCCGACCACCGACCTGCCGGTATCGCGGGGTCATCCCTTCGATGCGCGGCTGAGCACGATCCTCGACGCGCTCTTCGCGCGCCGCCGTCCCCGGCCTCGTTCGCTACGCGATTCGTACCGGTCTGATCAACCCCGACCGGTAACGGGTTTTCCCCCTCGTCTCCGGTCCTTTCCCCCCCTCGCCTCCGGTCTCGACCGTAATCGCTCCCCGGTCTCCGCCCGATTGTCGCGGTGGGCGGGTCAGCCCGAGTCTAGGGTTCGTGCCCGTCAGGGTCCTGCTGGTTGATGACAGTCGGGCCTTCCTCGACTCCGCCGCGCGCTTCCTCGCCCAGGAGCGTGGGATCGACGTCGTCGGCCGGGTGGAATGCGGCAAGGACGCCCTCGCGGTCGCCGCCCGGCTCGGCCCCGACCTCGTGCTCGTCGACATCGCCATGCCCGGGATGAGCGGCTTCGACGTCGCCCGGCAGATCAAGGCAGGCACGCACATCCCCCGGGTCGTCATCGTCACCCTCCACGACAACCCACAGTACCGGGCCCTCGCGGCCCGCACGGCCGACGGCTTCCTGGCCAAAGACGAGCTCGGCGCGCGGATCGTCGCGCTGATCGACTCGCTCTTTCCGGCGGCCAGGGCGGAGGCCATGCATGGCGGATGAGCCAGGTGCGGCGGCCCATGCCTGATACACGGCAACGCCAGGGGGCAGTTCCGCGAGTTTCTGGAGTTCGTGCCGGACGCGATCGTGGTCATCGACCGACTCGCGCTGATTGCGAGCTTTTGCCGTCGAGCATGTGAAGGAGGCCGTGCATGGCCAATGACAGCCCGGTGACCGGGGAGCGCACGCTGCTCGAAGAATCGGAGCAGGTCGCGTTCCTGAACTCGATCCTCGAGTCGTCGACGGAATACTCGATCGTCGCCAAGGACCTCGACGGCAAGATCCTGGCCTGGAACGATGGCGCGCGCCGGATCTACGGATACGACCCCCAGGAGATGGTGGGGAAGGCGAGCGCGTTCATCCTGCACGACCCCGATGACATGAAGACGGGCCGGGCCCAGGCCATCCTCCAGGCGGCGCGGGACGCCGGGAAGTGGGAGGGCGAGCTGACCCGGGTCCGGAAGAACGGCAGCCGGTTCACCGCGCACGTGACCATCACGCTTCGCCGCGACCGGAACGGCCGCCCGCTCGGCTTCACGATGATCTCGCGCGACCTGACCCAGGCGCAGCAGATCGACCGCGAGCTGCGCGAGTCACAGGAGTACAACCGCGGCCTCATCGAGTCGAACATCGACGCGCTGATGACCACGGACCCGCTCGGGCTCATCACCGACGTCAACCGCCAGATGTGCGAGATGACCGGCTACGGGCGGGACGAGCTGATCGGCATGCCCTTCAAGACGTACTTCACCGATCCCCGGCGGGCCGAGGACGGCATCCGCAAGGTGCTCGCGGAAGACCGGGTCACCAACTACGAGCTGACCCTGCGGGCCCGGAACGGCAAGGAGACGGTGGTGTCGTACAACGCCACCACCTTCCGCTCCGCCGACGGCCGGCTCAAGGGCGTGTTCGCGGCCGCGCGCGACATCACCGACCAGAAGCGGCTGGAAGAGGAGCTGCGGCAGACGCAGAACTACACGCGCGGCCTCATCGAGGCCTCGGTGGACGCGCTGATGACCGTCGACCCCGACTTCCGGATTACCGACGTCAACGAGCAGACGGTCCGGATCACCGGCTACAGCCGCGAGGAGCTCATCGGCAGCGCCTTCCCGGATTACTTCACCGATCCCGAGCGCGCGACCGCCGGCGTCCGCCAGACGCTGGCCGAAGGGTTCGTGACCAACTACGTGCTCGTCCTGCGCTCGAAGAGCGACCAGGAGACACCCGTCTCCTTCAACGCCTCGGTGTTCAAGGACACCGACGGCAACGTGCGCGGTATCTTCGCGGCGGCCCGGGACATCACCGAGCAGAAGCGGCTCGAGGAGGAGCTGCGCCAGGCCCAGAACTACACGCGCGGCCTGATCGAATCCTCGGTCGACCCGATGATCACGGTCGACCCCGACCTGACCATCACCGACGTCAACGAGCAGATGGTGCGGCTGAGCGAGGTCGTCAAGGACCGGCTCATCGGAAGCCGGTTCGACACGTACTTCACCCAGCCGAAGCTTGCCGCGCTCGGCGTGCGCAAGACGCTGTCCGAAGGCTACGTCACCAACTACGAGCTGACCCTGCGCACCCCGAGCGGGCGCGAGGTACTGGTCTCCTTCAACGCCTCGATCTTCCGCGACCCCGAGGGCAGCGTCCGCGGCATCTTCGCGGTCGCCCGCGACATCACCGAGCAGCGCAGGCTGGAAGAGCAGCTCCGGGAGCAGCAGAACTACAGCCGCGGCCTGATCGAGGCCTCCGTGGACGCGCTGATGACCGTCGACCCCGCCGGCGTCATCACCGACGTCAACGAGCAGACCGTCAAGCTCACCGGATACAACCGCAAGCAGCTCATCGGCAGCCCGTTCGCCAGCTACTTCACCGACGCCGACCGGGCGCGCGCCGGTGTGCGCAAGACTTTCGAGGAGGGCGCGGTCACCGACTACGAGCTGATCGTCCAGCCCAAGAGCGGCTCCGAGACCGCGGTGTCGTTCAACGCGTCGGTATTCAAGGACACCTCGGGCCGGGTGGCCGGCATCCTGGCCGGCGCCCGTGACATCACCCAGCGCAAGCAGATCGAGCGGGAGCTGCGCGAGCAGCAGGCGTACAACCGCGGCCTGATCGAGTCGAACATCGACGCGCTGATGACGACCGACCCTCTGGGGATCATCAGCGACGTCAACCGCCAGATGTGCGAGGTCACCGGGCGAACCCGGGAAGAGCTGATCGGCACGCCGTTCAAGACCTACTTCACGGATCCGGATCGAGCCGAGAACGGCATCCGGCGCGTCCTCACGGAGGGCCGCGTCACCAACTACGAGCTGACCGTCCAGGGCCGCGACGGCAAGGAGACCGTCGTCTCCTACAACGCGACCCGGTTCACGGGTGAAGACGGGCGCCTCCGCGGCGTGTTCGCGGCCGCCCGCGACGTCACCGAGCAGAAGCGGCTGGAGGAGCAGTTCCGCCAGGCCCAGAACTACAACCGTGGTCTCATCGAGTCGTCGGTGGACGCGATGCTCACCGTCGATCCGGACCTGACGATCACCGACGTCAACGAGCAGATGGTCAAGCTCACCGGCTACAGCCGGGAGCAGCTCGTCGGCAGCTCCTTCCAGGACTACTTCACCGAGCCGGACCGCGCCTCCGCGGGCGTGAGCAAGACGCTGTCGGAAGGGTACGTTACCAACTACGAGCTCACGCTCCGATCACGCCACCGCCGCGACATCCTCGTGTCCTTCAACGCGTCGGTGTTCAAGGACACCGACGGCAACGTCCGCGGTATCTTCGCGGTCGCGCGCGACGTCACCGAGCAGCGCCGCCTGGAAGAGCAGCTCCGCGAGCAGCAGAACTACAACCGCAGCCTCATCGAGTCCTCGGTGGACGCACTCGTGACCGTCGATCCCGACCTGACCATCACCGACGTCAACGAACAGATGGTGCGGCTCACCGGCTACGGCCGCGAGGATCTCATCGGCAGCCCGTTCAAGGATTACTTCACCGAGCCGGCGCGGGCCGCGGTCGGCGTGCGGCAGACGCTGGCCCAGGGGTCGGTCACCAACTACGAGCTGGTGCTCAAGTCCAGAGGTGGCAAGCGCACCGTCGTCTCCTTCAACGCCGGCACCTTTCGGGACACCGCGGGCCGGGTCGCGGGCATCCTGGCCGCCGCCCGCGACATCACCGCGCAGAAGCGGCTCGAGGACCAGCTCCGCGACCAGCAGAACTACAACCGGAGCCTCATCGAGTCGTCGGTGGACGCGCTCATGACGGTCGACCCCTCCGGCGTCATCACCGACGTCAACGAGCAGACGGTCAAGCTCTTCGGCTTCAACCGCAGGCAGCTCATCGGCAGCCCGTTCGTCGATTACTTCACCGACCCCGGCCGGGCCGAGGCTGGCGTCCGCCAGACGTTCGATGCCGGCGCGGTGGTGAACTACGAGCTGGTGGCGAGGGCCAAGAGCGGGCGCAAGATCCCCGTCTCGTTCAACGCCGCCGTCTTCCGCGACACCACCGGCGCCGTGGGTGGCATCCTCGCCGCTGCCCGAGAGATCACCCAGCAGAAGCAGATCGAGGAAGAGCTGCGCGAGCAGCAGACGTACACGCGCGGGCTCATCGAGTCGAACATCGACGCACTGATGACGACCGACACCCTCGGGGTCATCACCGACGTCAACCGCCAGATGTGCGAAGTGACGGGCTCGTCCCGCGAAGAGCTGATCGGTACGCCGTTCAAGGACTACTTCACCGATCCGCGGCGGGCGGAGGACGGCATCCGCCGGGTGCTCACCGAGGACCGGGTCACCAACTACGAGCTGACCATCCGGGCCAGGGACGGCAAGGAAACGGTCGTCTCCTACAACGCCACCACGTTCAAGGGGGCCGACGGCCGGCTCCGGGGCGTGTTCGCGGCGGCCCGCGACATCACGGCCCAGAAGCAGCTGGAAGAGCAGATCACCCAGCGCAACCAGGAGCTGACGGAGGCCACGACCTTCCTCAACAACGTCCTCGAGTCCTCCACCGAGTACTCGATCATCGCCAAGGACCTGGAGGGCGACGTCCTGACCTGGAACGAGGGCGCCCGGCGCAACTACGGATATTCCGCCGACGAGATGGTCGGTCAACGGAACTCGCGGATCCTGCACGTCCCCGAGGACATCGCGTCCGGCCGGGTCCAGGAGCTGCTGCAGACGGCGTTCCAGACGGGGAAGGCCGAGGGCGTGTTCGAGCGCGTGCGCAAGAGCGGGCAGCGGTTCACCGCCTCGGTGGCGGTGACGCTGCGCCGGGACGCCAGCGGAGTCCCCATCGGCTACCTGCTGATCTCCAAGGACATCACCGAGCAGAAAACGCTCGAGGAGCAGCTCCGGCGCAAGAACGAGGAGCTGGAGGAGCAGTACCGCCGGGTCCAGGAGGCCAACCGCCTCAAGAGCGAGTTCCTGGCCAACATGTCCCACGAGCTGCGCACGCCGCTCAACGGCATCATCGGCTTCGCGGAGCTGATGTACGACGGCAAGGTGGGTCCCGTCTCCTCCGACCACAAGGAGTACCTCGGCGACATCCTCACCAGCGCGCGGCATCTGCTCCAGCTCATCAACGACATCCTCGACCTGTCCAAGGTGGAGTCGGGGAAGATGGAGTTCCGGCCCGAGCCGGTACACCTCGGCGACGTCATCGGCGAGGTGCGCGACATCCTGCGCACGCTCGCCGCCCAGAAGCGCATCCGGGTCGAGAGCGCGGTCGTCCCCGACCTGACCGACGTGGTGACGGACCCCGCCAAGCTGAAGCAGATCCTCTACAACTACGTCTCCAACGCGCTGAAGTTCACTCCCGAGGACGGTAGCGTGACGGTCCGGGTCACCGCCGAGAGCGCGGCCGAGTTCCGCATCGAGGTCGAAGACACCGGAATCGGGATCCGGCCCGAGGACATCGCGCGACTCTTCGTCGAGTTCCAGCAGCTCGACGCCAGCACCGCGAAGAAATACCCGGGTACCGGCCTGGGCCTCGCGCTGACCAAGCGGATCGTCGAGGCCCAGGGCGGACGCGTCGGGGTCCGGAGCAGCCCGGGCCACGGCAGCACCTTCTACGCGGTCCTGCCGCGTGTCGCCGAGGCCATCGCCGACGTGGAGCCCTTCGCGGAGAGCGAGTCCATCGCTCCCGGCGCCGGGTCCCCGACGGTCCTGGTCATCGAGGACGACCGGCAGGACCGAGCCTGGCTGGTCGAAACGCTGAGCCGCGCCGGCTACCGGGTGGAGAGCGTCGCGACCGGACGCGAAGCGCTGGTCCGGTGTCGGAATGAGGCGTTCGGTGCGATCACGCTCGACCTGCTGCTGCCGGACGTCGGGGGCCGGGAGGTCCTGAGCGCCATCCGGACCGAGGGGCCGAATCAAACGACGCCCGTCATCATCGTCACCGTCGTGTCCGACAAGGGCGTCGCCGCCGGGTTCCAGGTCCACGACATCCTGGTGAAGCCCGTCCAGCCGACCGACCTGCTCGCGTCGCTCCGGCGCGCGGAAGTGGGCCCTGACGGCTCGCGACCGATTCTCGTCGTGGACGACGATCCGAAGGCCCTGAAGCTGGTGGCGAAAACGCTGCAGCAGCTCGGTTACCGCGCCATCTGCCGGGCCGACGCCGAAGGCGCCCTTGAGGCCGCGGCACAAGAGCGGCCGGCGGCCGTGGTGCTGGATCTCGTGATGCCGAACGTCGACGGCTTCGAGTTCCTGAAGCGCTTCCGCCGGACCCGAGGCGGCCGCCACGTGCCCGTCATCGTGTGGACCGTGAAGGAAATGACGCATGAGGAGCGCGAACGACTGCTCGCCGCGGTGCAGGCCGTGGTCAGCAAGACGGAGGGCGCGGAAGCGCTGGTGACGGAGATCCAGGCCTACGTGCGAACGGCGGCCACACCTGGAGCGGCAGGAGTGTGACGTGGCCGGCGAACGCATCCTGATCGTCGACGACAACCCAGTGAACCTCAAGCTCGTCCGCGTTCTGCTCGCGGGCGAGGGTTACGAGGTGCGGACCGCCTCGGACGCCGAGGAGGCGCTGGCCGTGCTCCAGGCGTTCCTGGCCCGGCTGATCCTCATGGACATCCAGCTCCCGGGCATGGACGGTCTGGCGCTCACCCGCAAGCTCAAGGAGGACCCGGCGACCCGGGACGCCATCATCCTCGGCCTCACCGCCTACGCGATGAAAGGTGACGAGGAGCGCGTCCTGGCGGCCGGGTGCGATGGTTACGTCGCGAAGCCGATCGACACGCGGACCTTCCCCGCGCTGGTCGCGCGGTACCTCAGCGGAGCCCCCGGCGCTGGGGACGGCGGAGGCTAGCGTGGAACGTCCAAGTGTCCTCGTCGTAGACGACCGGGACATCGACCGCAGGCTCGTGGAGCGCACGCTGACGCTGGCCAACTACCAGGTGACCGCCGTCGGCAGCGGCGCCGAGGCCGTCGAACTCGTGAAGAGCCGGCTCTTCGACGCCGCCGTGGTGGACCTGCACATGCCGGGCATGGACGGGCTGACCGTCCTCCGCGAGATCAAGCGCCACGACGCGGGGATCGAGGTCGTCATGATGACCGCCGATCCGACCGTGTCGACGGCGATCGACGCGCTGAAGGGCGGGGCCTACGACTACATCGCCAAGCCGCTAAACCTCGAGGAGCTCCGGCTGCTCATGGGCCGCCTCATGGAGCGGAGCGTTCTGAGGCGCGAGGTCACGACCCTGCGCACGAAGCTTGGTCAGGACCTCACGGTCCGGGAGCTCGTCGGCGATTCGCCCGCGATGACGGCCCTCAAGAGCATCATCGCGCAGGCCGCGCCCACGAACTCACCGGTGCTGATCGAGGGCGAGAGCGGGACGGGCAAGGAACTGGTGGCGGCGGCGATCCATCGCCTCTCCGCTCGCGCCAAGGGCCCGTTCATCCCGGTGAACTGCGGCGCCATCCCCAACGACCTGCTCGAGTCCGAGTTCTTCGGTCACATACGGGGCGCCTTCTCCGGTGCCGTCGCCGACGCCCAGGGACTGTTCCGTTCGGCACACGGCGGGACGATCTTTCTCGACGAGGTGGGCGAGCTGCCGCCGGGTCTCCAGACGAAGCTCCTGCGAGTGCTGCAGGACTCCGAGGTCCGGCCCGTCGGCTCCACGAAGACCTACACGGTCGACGTGCGCGTCATCTCCGCCACGAACCGCGGGCTGGACGTCCTTCGCGCTCGCCTGGAGTGCCAGGAGGCGGTGGCATGAGGATCCGCGCGATCTTCGTCGCTCTCGCGCTTGGCGTTCTCGCGACGCCGGCGTGGGGGGGAAATCGCCTACGTGGGGTCGTCGACCATCGGCGACTACATCGTTCCGGATGTGTTCGAGAAGCTCGGTGACCGGGTCACCCGGCTGCTGGCGGACTGACCGTGAAATCGCCCGTACGCCGCCGCCCGCTGCCGACCGTCCGGACGTGGCTGCTCGCGGTGCCGGCTAGGGTCTTCGCGGGCGCAGAAACGCGACCGTGTCGCGCAGCGTGTCCTCCGCCGGCCGCGCCGTGAACCCCAGCTCGGCGCGGGCGCGCGCGTTGTCGAGAAACCAGAAGCGATATGCCATCTCCACCGTCGCGTCGTCCAGCGGGAACCGGCGGCCCACGAATCGATAGACTGCCCGCCCGAGCGCGGCGGCCTGACGGCTGCGGCGCTCGGAGACCGCCAGCGCCGGCGCGCGCACGCCGCTCACACGGGCCAGCAGCGTGAAGAACTCCCGGACCGTCATGTTGTAGCTGCCGACGAGATAGCGCCGTCCGGGGACCCCGACCTCCATGGCGCGCACGAAGGCGGGCACGGCGTCGCGGACGTCCACGAAGTTGAGCCCGCCGCTCGGGATCGTGTGGATGGCGCCCTCCAGGAACATCTTGACGTCGCCGGTGGACGACAGCCGCTCGTCGCCCGGGCCGAGCAGCAGGCTCGGATTGAGGCTGATGACCTCGAGCCCGCGCGCCCCGTACGACAGCGCCAGCTTCTCCTGATAGATCTTGCTCAGGTAATAGGGCCACTGACCGACCACGTCGTTGGCGTACGGCGCCTCCTCGGTGTGCAGGACGGCGGTGCGACTCGCCGCGATCGTTCCGGACGAGGAGGACAGGACGATCCGCGGCCGGCCGGCGGCGAGCGCCAGCTCACAGAGCTGGCGGGTGCCGTCGACGTGCAGCTCGTAGAGCTCGGCCGCGCGCCCGGGATCGCGCGTCACCAGGCCGGCAAGGTGGAAGATGCCGGAGACCCCGTCGAGCGCCGACTGCACGACGCCCGGGTCGAGAACGTCCCCGCGAACGACCTCGACGGTCGGGTTCCGATCCCACGGCGTCGGGCCGCGGGCGAGGACGCGGACGGTGGCGTCCGAGGTCAGCCGGAGAGAGTCGACAAGGTGGCGGCCCAGGAAGCCGGTGGCGCCGGTGACGAGGAGCACTCGGGCCACGATCTCACGAGTCCTCGACCTTCACCTGCTTGGAAAACTCGGGCCGGATCCAGCGCTCGATCCCCTTGGTGTGGACGTTGACCCAGTAGTCGGCCCAGTCGATGCGCTCCGGGTCCCAGATGAGGCGCTCGCGGTCGGCGTCGGTGAGCATGTCCCAGGTGGCGCGCATGTTGCGCGTCTCGAAGACGAAGTTGTTGTGGAACATGAACGGCAGGAACTTGTCCACGGTCTGCTCCTGCTGGCGGATGTGCCGGCGCGTGGCGCGCAGGCTCTTGAGGTAGGGGCCGACCAGCCGGTGCCCGAAGATGGCCTTCAGCAGATTCAAGAAGGCGTGGATGAGATCGAGACCACGATGCAGGCGGGCCCGCCGCGCCTCGAGCTGCTCCACCGTCACCGTGCGCGTCTCGACGTAGGTCCGCCACAGGTTCGCGAGCCGGTTGCCCGACCGCTTGTGCTTGTGCTTGAAGCGCGCGCGCATGCCGCCGAAGGCGACCAGCCGGGGCGGCAACAGCGGATTCTCGGCGGCGGTGGCGAGATGGTACACCGACGCGTTGCGGCCGGCGAGGGTCGCGGCGACGGCGGTGAGGATGCCGGTGGCGACGAGGTCGACGGGGATGACCTCGAGCGCGCCCTCCTTGCGAACCGGCCACGTCTTGAGACCGTCACCCGCCATGAGGACCAGCGGGGCCGAGGTGGTCAGCCCCTCGTTCCATCCCGGCATCGGGAACCGGAGGGCCGACTCCACGATGGCGGGCCGGACGATGCAGTACTCGAGGCCGGGCGTGCGCGCGATGAGCTGCTCGCCCATGGCCTTGGTGTACGTGTAGGTGTTGATCCAGCCCCACTGCTCGGCGCGGGCCATGCCCGCGTCACGAAGCTCGTCGCGCACCTTGCGGTCCCGCCGGCCCCGGCCGTCGGTGACGCGCGCCACCAGCCCTTCGCACCAGCGCAGCTCCGCGTCCACGTCGAAGGCCTCGTCGGTCGGGCCTTTGCGATACGGGTAGTAGCCGGGGATCGGGACGTCCTCGGCGATACGGCCGTTGCGCTTGCCGGCCACGTAACACGTCGAGACGTGCACCAGCTTGGCGTCGAGCCGCTGCGTCAGCTCGATGAGGTGACGGACGCCGTACACGTTGATGAGCAGCGACTCGTCGAGCGGCGGGTCGAACTCCACGAGCCCGGCGGCGTTGATGACGAGGTCGACACGCCCGCGGAGCTCGGCCAGCCGGTCGGAACTCAGTCCGCACAGCGACTCGCTGAGATCGCCCTCGACCACGGTGACCTTCCGCCGGATGGCGTCCTCGCCCAGCTGGTCGCGCACCGGCCGGAGGGGCGGCGAGTCGAGGATCTCGTTGTAGAACCGCTGCTCCCCGCTGGCGAATCGCTTGCGGCGGACCTGGACCACCAGGCGCTTGACCTCGGGGAAGTGGTGCAGCAAGCCGGCCAGCAGCACCTTGCCGAGGAAGCCGGTGGCCCCCGAGACGAAGAGGCTGCTGTTGCGAAACTGCTCGACGGCGGAGATCTCGCCGCGCCCGTGGGTCACGGTCTCCACGTCGGGCTCGTATTCCCCGCGGATGGGGTTCCAGCGCCACGGACTGTAGTAGGTGGTCACGAGTCGAGCCCGCCCCGGCCGGCCACCAGCGCCATCAGGGCCGGGTCGGAACCGCTTCCGCCACGCCGTGGACGTCGGTCATCAGAATCGGCGGGAAGTGCAGCAGCGTGATGCTCGGCGGCCGTCCCACGTGCGACTGCGCCATCTCGAGCGCCTCGTCCATCGACCGGGCCGTATCCCAGCCCATCATTGCGGGCACGCGCGCGTTGTCGGCGCCGACCACGATGACCTTGCCGACGTGGGCCTGGCCGTTCTCCGCCCAGTACCACATGTAGAACGGGTGGACACCGTGGTACGCGTTGCCCTCACGGTACATCTTGACGTACGCCGGGTCTCGCGCGAACTCCTCCTCGTACTTCTGCTGCATCACGAACGAGTCGCGCGTCTCCGGCAGGATGCGGTTGAAGAACTCGATGTACGACGGATGGACCTTCGGGTCGAAGGCGTCCGAGCACGGGTGGGTGAAGATGACCACGCCGTTCTTCTTCACCACCGGCAGGTACCGGTAGAAGTTGAACAGATAGCCGAGGGCAACGCACCGGACCAGCAGCGGGTTCAGGATCGAGTTCACGTTGTACGGCGAGATGTGGGTCAGGCCGAAGACGACGACGTCCGACTGGCCGTCGATCGGAACGCAGTACTGATCGAAGCAGTACTTCAAGATCTTGTCGTGCGTGGGCTCGGTGGCGCCGGCGTGGACGCCGATCACGTCGTAGGCGGCGGGGATGCGCCGGTAGATCTGCCGCTTGGTGGAGATGGACAGCCGGTCGAGCGCGGCCCGGGTCGCGCGCATCTTGAGCCAGTCCAGCCGCGACCAGCCGTCCTCGTTCCGGCCGAGGAAGCTCGCGATCGGGTCGAACATGCGGTTGTTGAGCGCGGTCTCGATGTGGAAGACGTTCACGTGCTGGTCGACGACGCGACCGATCCGGTTGCACGACCGACTCAGCTCCGAGCGTCCCGGGTCCATGTACGAGTCGGAGGCGAGGATGGCCTGGGGCGTGTGGTGAGCGCGCAGGGTCGGGTAGTCGCAGAGTCCCACGCCCACCGACTTGTGCCCGCCGTCCATCGGCACCAGGTTGATGTTCACGTAGATCAGCAGGTCCGACTCCGCGGCCCGCCGGTTGAGCCGGACACGCTCGCCGTGCGCGGTCCGCTCGAGCTCCACCATCCCGTCCGGATCCTCGCCGTCGTGGTTGTAGTAGCGCTTCGGGTAAAACGCATCGAAGATCTTCCGCCCCACGCACCGGCGCATCTCGCCCGGGGTGAGCCGCCGGTGGAACGAGTTCGCGATGATGACGTGCACGTCCGGCACGCCCCGGTCGGCCAGGAGCTCCAGGACCACTTCCAGGATGGACTGGCGCACGTCGGGCGTCTTCATCATCGGCAACGGCAGCGAGATGTCGTCGATGGCGATGGTGACCTTCATCCCCGGCCGCAGCAGGGCGGACAGCGGGTCGCTGCTCTCCGGATGCTCGATGGCGTGGCGGATGGCGGCCTTGCGATCGCGAAGTCCCGGGATCGGCGGCTTCGCGTACACGACGCGCGTGCCCGCGGGCAGCCGCACCGGCACCAGGTCCTCGCCGCTGAAGAGCACGCGTGGTGCGGAGTCGCGCTCCAGGTGGATCACGCAATCCTTGGCGGCGACGACGGGGTCCCAGCCTTCGTACGCCATCAGAACACCTTGCCGGGACTGACCGCGCCGGATTTCACCATCGGGGCGCCCGACGGCAGGAAGCGGCCGAGCCGCGAGACGTCTTCGTCCGGCGACGACAGGTCGAGGACGGGCCAGCCCCGGCGCTGGGCGATACGGCGGAGCCGGCGCGTCGGGTTGGTGGCGACGGGCATCCCGGTCACGACCAGCATCGGGATGTCGGAGGTGGTGTCGGAGAAGGCGCACGACTGATCGAGGTCGATGCCCTCGCGCTCGGCGTACTCGCGGATGATGCGCGCCTTCTCGGACTCCGCGACCAGCGGCGGCATCACGCGGCCGGTGGCCACGTGGTTCTTGAACTCGAGCCGGTTGCAGATCACCTCTTCGATCCCGAAGTGCAGCGCGATCGGGCGCACGGTGAAATCCAGCGCGCCGGTGGTGAGCACGTTGCGATAGCCCTGCTCGCGCGTCCAGCGGATGAGCTCCAGGGCCCGCGGGTAGACGGACGGCTTGAGCGTGACCTCGAACAGATCGTCGGCGAGGCCGATCAGGCGGTCGCGATGCATGTGGCGGTACACCCGGAAGAAGTAGAGATTGAACAGCGTGCGCGAGTAGAGGTCGAGGCCGATGAAGAGCGGCACGTTGAGGAGCGCCTTGGTCAGGCGATAGAAGGCTTCGCCGAGGGAGCGGTCGTTGCGGGCGTAGTAGGCATACGTCGTGACGAGATTGCAGGTCAGCAGGGTTCCATCGAGGTCGTAGAAGGCGGCCCGGCGCGTCTTGCTCGTCACGGCCGCCCGATTATAGAGCCTCGGAGGGGGGCTGCGCCCCCCTTCCGACGCTGCGCGGGCCGTTGGCCCGCTTCGCTGCCTCCCCCCAGGATTGCGCCGGCGAAGCCGGCGCTCGAACCACATCCTCCATCGCTAGGCGGCGAAGGCGGGCATCACGTGCCGGGAGATCAGGTCCAGCTCGGTCATGATGTGGCGGTGGGGCATCTCCGGGAAGAACGTACGACAGATGAGGTGGGTCATCCCGTATTGTTCTACGAGGCGGCGGATCTGGCGGATGCACTGGTCGGGGCCGCCGATGATGAAGCGGTCCGCCATTAGCTGGTCCAGATCGGTCGCGATGCTGGCGTCGATGAACGGGTGCCGCCAGCCGCCCGCGTACTCGCGCCGGTAGGCGACCATGATGTGCTCCTCGGCCAGCTCACGAGCTTTCCGATCGGTTTCGGCGATGATGACGTCCCGCGTGAGTGGCCACTCCGTGATCGCCGTCGTGCGGCCGGCCGCCCGGCGGTTGGCGAGGAATTGCTGCTTGCCGGCCAGCAGTCGCTTGAGATCGGCCGTGGGTCCCGGAATCCAGTTGTCGGCCAGGGTGGCCGCGCGCCGCAACGTGACGTCGCCCCAGCCGCCGATCCAGACCGGTGGGTGGGGCCGCGTCACCGGCTTGGGCTCCAGCCGTCCCGACACCGTGTAGTAGGTGCCCTTGAAGTCGATGCGCTCCTCGGTCCACAGGCCCTTCACGATCGCGAGCTGCTCCTCGAAGCGCGCGCCCCGCTTCTCGAGGTTCACGCCGTAGAGCGCGAACTCGTCGGGCTTGTAGCCGATCGCGATGCCGAGCACCATGCGGCCGTTCGACATCACGTCCAGCAGCGCGACGTCCTCGGCGAGCCGGGCCGGATGGTAGAAGGCGGCGACCAGGATGTCCGTGCCCAGCAGCAGGCGCGACGTGCGGGTGGCGAAGCCGGCGAGCACCGGCAGCGGCGACGGCCAGTAGTGATTGGTGACGGAGTGATGCTCCTCCATCCACACGGAGTCGAAGCCGAGGTCCTCGGCCCGCGTGACCTCCTCCAGGGCTTCCTTGTAGTAGTGCCCGCCCTCGATGGGGATAAAGCCGATCTTCAGTCGCGCCATGGGTCCCCCTTGGATGCCACGCCCTAGCAGCCTATCATCGCCCGAGGACATTCGCCGAGGAGGAGACCATGACGCCCACGCGAGGGTTCGCCGAGCTCAAGAATTTGCCGGAGGAAAAGGTGACGGACAAGATCTCGCGCCGGATCCTGACCGGCGAGAAAGCGATGGTCGTCTGGTGGTCGATGAAGGCCGGCGCGCACGCGGCCGCGCATCACCATCCGCACGAGCAGGTCTTCTGGGTCGTGTCGGGCACGATGGACTTCCGGCTCGGCGAGCAGCGCCGCACGTGTCGCGCGGGCGATCTCGGGGTGATTCCCGGCGGGGTGGAGCACGAGGCCTGGTTTCCCGACGACACCGAGGTCGTCGACGTCTTCGCGCCGCCGCGGGAGGACTTCCTCACCCACGAGGTGCCCGCGTACATGCGCAAGGGATAAAGATGACCGCGATGCCGGGCGAGTTCACCGCCGGGGAGCGCGCCGCCCTCGCCCCCCACGTCACCGACCTCGATGGCCCGGTCTTCGCGCTGACCAACCTGCCGGAAGTGGTGAAAGGGGCGCTCTTCGCCCGCTACTCACGCTCCCCGAAGTCGCTTCGCCGCCTTTTCCTCGACGAGTTCCGCACGCCCGACAGCGCGGCCGGGGCCACCGGCGCGATGAGCACGGCGCGCGCGGAGCAGCTCTACGAGCGCATGCTCGTCGAGTACGGGGACGACTCGGTGGCCCAGCTCGGTGGGGTTCATCTCGCGGTGGAAGGCGCCTCCAACATCCTCACCAAGGTCCTCGAGTGGGGCCGCCTCATGGCCTACCTCGAGCAATCCACGCGGTACGTGCCCTACGACGATCGGCCCGGGGGCCGCTGGCGTTACCACGTGCCGGTCGAGCTGACCGGCGCGCTGCGCGCGCGCTACGTCGCGACCCTGGACGGTGCCTTCGAGACCTACGCGCGATGGGTGCCCAGGATGCGGGAGTTCTACACCGCGCGGTTCCCGCGCGCCGCCGGCGACTCCGAGCAGGTCTACCGGATGACCATCCGGGCCAAGGCGCTCGACACGCTCCGCGGGTTGCTGCCGGCCGCCACCGTGTCCAACGTCGGCATCTACGGCACGGCCCAGGCCTACGAGCAGCTCCTGCTCCGCATGCGCGCCCATCCCCTGGCCGAGGTCCGCGGCTGCGCGGACGCGATGCTCCGCGAGCTGCGCAAGGTCATCCCCGCGTTCCTGCGTCGCGTGGACGTGCCCGACCGCGGCGGCGCGTGGTCGGCGTATCTCGCGGAGACACGCGCCGAGACCCGGCGGGCCGCCGAGCACGTGCTTGGCGGCGTCAAGGCCGAGCCGCGGCCCGAGGTGACGCTGACCGATTTCGATCCGGACGGCGAGACGAAGGTCGTGGCCGCGGCGCTCTATGCGGCCTCGGAGCTTCCCGACGATCAGCTCCTCGCGATCGCCCGTGAGCTCACGCCCGCGGACCGCCGCCAGGTGCTCGAGGCCTATCTCGGCCGGCGGACCAACCGGCGCCACCGTCCGGGCCGGGCCTTCGAGCGCACCGGCTACCGCTTCGACGTCCTCGCCGACTACGGCGCGTTCCGCGATCTGCAGCGTCACCGGCTGCTCACGCTCGAGTGGCAGCGCCTCTCGCCGCGCCACGGCTACGTCACCCCGGACGCCGTCGACGAGGCCGGCGCGGGCGACGACTGGACGCGGGTGATGGACGGTTCGGCCGCGCTTCACGACGCGATCGAGGCCGCCGGGCTCCCGGACCTCGCTCCGTACGCCGTCGCGATGGCGTACCGCGTCCGCTTCTACCTGGACATGAACGCGCGCGAGGCCATGCACCTGATCGAGCTGCGTACGGCGCCGCAAGGGCATCCGGCCTATCGGCGGGTCTGCCAGCGGATGCACCGGCTGATCGCCGAGGTCGCCGGCCACCACGCGATCGCGGCCGCCATGAGCTTCGCCGACCACTCCGCGGTGGAGCTCGAGCGGTTGGAGGCCGAGCGCGCCGCGGCGCGCCGGCGCGGAGACCAGCCTCCCGCCCGTCCGGATCACGCCTGAGCGAGCACGCGATCGCGCGCTTGCCCGGGGGTGCTCCCGCCGTTGACAATTGATCGGTCGATCGATACAGGCGCCCGCGGCGGGGCGCTCGAGCCGGAGGGACTTCATGGCGACCGAGCGGCACGAGGATCTCAAGGCCAAGGCGCGCAACTATCTCCATGCCCGCGGCACGCGCGTCGCCGCCCGTGTCGTCCACGAGCGGGTGGCGGCCGCCTTCACGGCTCTGGACGAGACGCTCGACATGGTGACGGCGGCGCAGGTGGGCGCGCGACCGTTGCCCGGCGAGTGGACCGTGCAGGAGGTCGTCGATCACCTGATCGAGACGCATCGACCCGGTGTCGACGAGCTCCGGTGCCTGCTCGCGGGCCAGCGCCCGCCGGGCGACGCGATTCCCGCGAGCCTCCTCTCCAAGGCGCCGGCGCTCCGGCCCTGGTCCTGGTTGCGCCGCGAGCTGCGGCACGTCCACGACGATATCCTCGGGCTGCTGGCCACGGTCCCGGACGACTTCGAGACGAGCGCGCGCGCGCCGCTCGTCATGGTCGTGAACGCCCCCGGGACCGACGGTGGGGTCGTCCAGGTGCATTGGGTGGAGGAGCTGGACTGGAAGGCCTACGCCATCACCTGGCGCCTGCACGCGCTCGATCATCGGAACCAGATCCACAAGACCCTGAGCGCGATGGCGACGGCCGCGGCCCCGGCATGACGGGTGCGGCCGAGCTGCAGCGGGTGCTCGAGGACGCGGCATTCGTGACGACCTACGGATTCCGCGTGGAGGCCGCGGGTGACGGCGAGTGCACGGTCGCGGTGCCGTTCCGCCCGTCGCACGAGCGGCCCGGCGGCATCGTGAGCGGTCCGGTCTTCATGGCCGCGGCCGACGTGGCGATGTGGCTGGCGATCCTGAGCCGGCTGGGGCCGGCCGACCGCTCGGTGACGTCGGGGATGACGACCGCCTTCCTCAGCGCGGCGCGGCGCGAGGACTTCCTTTGCACCGCGCGGATCGTCCGGCTCGGCCATCGCGCGATCTACGGCGTGGCGGAGTGCGTCGCCAACGACTCGCGGCTTCTCAGCCACCACACCGTGACCTACACGCGCCCGCCGGCGTGAGCGGTGGGCGCGCCGCCGCGACTACTTCACGGCGCCTTCTTGACCACCACTCCGCAGGCGATCCGGTTCCCGCTGTTGCCGGTGGGATCCGTGCGATGGTCATCGGGCGCGGCGTGGATCACCAGCGCGGTGCCGTCCCGGTCGAGCAGCGAGTTCGATCCGGCACCGAGCGTGATCCGGTAGTTGCTCGTCTCGAATCGGCCGGTGCCGTCGCTCTCGATCCGGATGGTCGGCAGATCGCCGGCGTGTGGACCGGCCGGATTGAGCATGCCGTGTTGCTTCTGGTCGGGGTTGAAGTGCGCGCCCGCCGAGCTGAACCGCGGGACCGCGCACGTGCCCACCTCGTGCAGATGCACCGCCTTGTCGCCGGGCGGCAGGCCGCGCGCTTCGAGCACCACGCGCACCACCGAGCGCACCTCGGTGAACGTCGCGTTGCCGACGATCTGGCCGCTGGCGTTCCTGAGCTCGGCGGTTGCCGTGGCGCCGGTGGAGCCGGCCGGCACCACCCCCGCGCACCCGGCAGCGGCGAGCGCCAGGGCCACGGGGATGGCGGTGCGGGTCATGCGCCGGCGGCGACCTTCGCTTTGAGGGCGTCGGCCGCCGCGCTCACCGTGTCGCTCCGAACTCGCGCCGCACCCGCCCGAGCAGCTCGGCGTCGCCGAGCAGGTCGGCCGTCGTCATCGCCATCGCCTTGGCCGCGCTGAGCAAGCCCTCGCGCGCGATCGGCGTCACCGCGGCCGCCTCGAAGGCGCGGGAGTGGATGGGCGTGCCGTCGGGCGCGATCTTCACGAGCGGCTGGATGGTGGGAATCACCTGGCTCACGTTGCCGACGTCGGACGAGCCGAGGCGATCCTTCACCGGCGGCGACTCCGTGACCCCGAGGATGTTCATGTTGGCCCGGAAGGTATCGAGGAGCGCGTCGTTCCGCTTGAGCGGCTCGTAGGCCGCGTCGTTCTCGACCATCGACAGCGTGCAGCCGGTGGACCGCGCGGCGCCCTCGGCGCACGCCACCACCCGCGTGTGCAGCGCCCACATGTAGTCGATCCGGGCCGCGCGGACGTAGAAGAGGCAGGCCGCCGTCTCCGGGATGATGTTGGGCGCGGCGCCGCCGTTGGTGACGATTCCATGGATGCGCGCATCGGTGCGCATCTGCTGGCGCAGCATGGCGACGTTGTTGAACGTCTGGATCACCGCATCGAGCGCGTTGACGCCTTCCCACGGATCGGCGGAGGCGTGCGCGGCCTTGCCCGTGAACTCGAAGGCCACGCGCACGATCCCGAGCAAATCCTGATGCCCGATCCATTGGTCCCACCCGTGGATCATCATCGCGGCGTCGACGCGCTCGAACACGCCACCGCGGATCAGGCGGATCTTGCCGCCGCCGCCCTCCTCGGCCGGGGTGCCGATGACGTGCACGCGTCCCCGCGGCAACTGGTCGCGCACCGCCGCCAGCGCGGCGCCGGCCCCCGCGCCCGCGGCGGCGATCACGTTGTGACCGCACGCGTGGCCGATGGCGGGCAGCGCGTCGTATTCGCACATGATGGCGATGGTGGGACCGTCCCCCGTCTCGATGGTGGCGCGGAACGCCGTGTCCACGCCGCCGACGCCGCGCTCGAGCTTGAACCCCTTGGCGGCGAGGAACTCCGTGAGCCAGCCCGATGCCTTCACTTCCTGGTAGCCGAGCTCGGGGTTGTCGTGGATACGACGGGAGAGCTGCTCCAGCTCGTTGCCGAGACGATCGACCGCCTGGCTGATGGAATCCTTGATGGCGCTCATGCGGGATCTCCTGACATGGGGAATCGGCTCCTTCGGGTGGGACCGGGTCGAATATATCACCGTGTGCTAGAGTCGGCGCCGCGCCCGCCGCGCGAGGAGGTCGAGCATGAACGCGGGGATTCCACTGGGGATCGCGATTCCGCAGACGTTTCTCGACGGACGCGTGGACACCAAGCGCATTCGCGACGTGGTGCAGCGGGCGGAGCAGCTCGGATTCGAGAGCGCGTGGGTGGTGGAGCAGATCGTCAGCGGCATCTGCGCGCTCGAGCCGCTCGAGTTGATGACCTGGGTCGCCGCCCTCACCACCCGGCTGCGTGTCGGCGCCGCCGTGTTGCTGAGCGGCATGCACAACCCGGTGCAGCTCGCCAAGCGACTGGCCACCCTCGATCAGCTGAGCGACGGCCGGCTCGACGTCGGCGTCGGTCTCGGCAACCAGCGCGTGTGGGTCAACAACGGGCTTGCCACCGACGACCGCGCGGAGCGGTTCGCCGAGGGCGTGCAGCTGATGAAGCGGCTGTGGACCGAGCCGCGCGTGACCTTTGCGGGGCGGTTCTACGCGTTGCACGACGCGCCCATGGAGCCGAAGCCGCGGCAGCGACCGCACCCACCGCTGTGGTTCGGCGGCCATCACCCCAACGCGCTCCGTCGGGCCGTCGACGTGGGAGACGGCTTCATGGGTGCGGGCTCGGCGAGCACCGCGGAGTTCGCCGCCGAGGTGAAAGTCCTGCGCGGACTCCTGACCGACGCCGGCCGGGATCCCGCCGCGTTTCCCATCGGCAAGCGCGTGTACATCGCCGTCGACCGCGACCCCGGCCGCGCCGCCGCCCGGCTCGGGGAATGGTTCGGCGCCTTCTACGGCCGCCCGGAGCTGGCCGCCGAAGTCTCGGTGTGGGGCGACGCCAGGACCTGCCGCGATCGCCTCGCCGACGTGCTCGACGCCGGGGCCCGCTCGCTGCTGCTCAACCCGGTGTTCGACGAACCCGAACAGCTGGAGCGCCTGGCGGAAATCGCCGAGACCCTGTAACTCACGCTCGCGCGCACCGGCCGGGCTGAGCGCGTCTTCGACCGGGCGCTCCGGCGCTCAGCGGCGCCGGGTGAGGTCCGCGACGACCTGCGCGAGCGTCTCCGGGGAGACCGGCTTGGGCAGATGCACCTGAAAGCCCGCCTCGAGCGCGCGGTCGCGGTCTTCGACTCGGGCGTGTGCGGTGAGCGCGATGGCGGGGATGCCGGCGAGCCGCGGCTCGAGCGCACGGATTTTGCGGATCAGGGCATGGCCGTCCTCGAACGGCATCGCGATGTCGGCCACCATGACATCGGGACTGAACCACGTGAGCACGCCGAGCGCTTCGCTCACCGACGCGGCGGTGGCGACTTTGGCGCCGCACTGCTCGAGGACCACGCCCACCAGGTCGCGCGTGTCCGGCTCGTCGTCCACGACGAGGACGCGCGTGCCGTCCAGCCGGACGGGCACGGCGAGCTCACCCTCGATCACCCACGCGCGCACTCCCGTTGCTCGGCGACCTTCCGCACGCTGCGATCCGCCGCACGCGGCCGGGCTGGTGTAGGCTAGCCCCCGCGCGCCCGTAGCTCAGTTGGACAGAGCGTCGGACTTCGAATCCGAAGGTCGCAGGTTCGATCCCTGCCGGGCGCACCAATCACGACAACTACTTACGACGAGTTGACCACCGGCCCCTGTGATAGTTCCCGGCCAAATTGTGATAGAGACGCGCCAGAAGTCCCCGAGCTCGTCGAACCGCGCTATCCCAGCCTTCGATCAAACCAAGAGAATCGGCGCTCAAGGTGCTGTCCGGCGGCGTGAACAAGGACCGCCGGCGCGGCCCATACGGCGAAGAGCACACCGATGAACGCCAATGTTCTTAGCGCGGATAGACCCGGTGTGGCGACGATCCAGGCGCAAGGGCCAGGACCAGTTCCAGAACAAAGATGAACGCGGAGTTGCCGTGCTCGCGAAGGTGGCGATACGTGTCGATCAAGTCACGACGCCAGCGGATAATGACGTGCTGGCCCTGCGGCTCGCCTGCGTTCGGGTCGTTCAGGTTGTCGGGTGAAGGCCCCGCCGCCTGCATTGCCCCGTAGACTTCTTCGATGACGCCGCGTCGGCGGGCCAGCGAATACGCGAAGCCGAACATCGGGCTAACTAACCGCTCCTTGCAGCCCGTCCACCGTGACCCTGGGAAATACGCTGAGCGCCAGCCTTGCTATTTGAACGGCGCTGAACAGCGCCGCTAGAAGGATCGCGAGGTGCCCACGTGACTCAAGGGGCACGCACCGCGGAAGGAGCAGGACGGCGAGGCCGAGGACAAGGGTTGCTCCATAGCCATCAAGCAGCCGCGTAAATCCGTAGCCCCTCAACGGCTGGTTCAGGACCCTCGTGGCGTGAAACGACAGAACCGGATACGACGCGATATAGCAGAACAGGTTTCCGTACAAGAAGAGGAGCGTGAGGCTCGCCGTGTTGAGGTCAGCGACCCGGGAGGGCAACAAGAGTAGACCACGGAGCGGCTCGGCGGCGATCGCGCCGAGCCACATAACAATCGCCGTACCTGCGATGGAAGGCATGAGGTAACGGACGAGATAGCTTTCCCACCACCGATTCGAAGAGCTGTCTGTGGGCACGCTCACCGCCGTGGTCCTCAACTAAGCAACGAAGTGAATAGAGGGTCGAATTATAGGTCATACGATCACCGGCAAAGCCGGGCGCGCGAGAACATCGAATCACGACTCGCAGGGTCAGTCCCCGCGTACGGGGCCGGCGCGGGAGTCAATCCGCTTCACGGTCCCCGCGGTGCCCGGCGCTCCTTCCCCCCGGGCGGGACGAGTCCACCTCTCAACGACGGGGGCGGCCGTGTCTGATCTTCGACCGCGGGAATCTCCCGGTTCGACCGCGCGGGTGCCGGAGTTCAATCCCCGAAGCGTACCCGCGGGGGTCATGAGTCCACATCTACGCCGACCTTCTTGCATTGCGCGACGAAGCCCAGCGATACTGAGGTGATGTTCGCACCCACGATCGCGGACTACTACCGGTACGCACTGGATGCAGCGCGCAAGGAGGTGTTCGAGACACCCGACGAGCGAGTCGTCGGTATGGAGACGGAAGAGTGGGCGACTTACCTCATCACGAAGTATGTGATGGAGCCTGTCGAAGTCGAGCCCGGAGCGACCATGACCATGCACGAGACGACCTCGGAGCGTGGGTACGCGGCGTTCCGCGTCGTTCTGCCCGTCGTCTGGACTGACACGCTCGCGGTGATCGCCAAGGAGGGACTGGCGGGTCAGGGCGCGTGGATGGGGTTCGACTACACCGACTTTTTCGACCTTCATCGGTTTCCTGAGACGATCGGGCTGATGGTCCCGGACAGTCCAAACAAGGTCAACGAGATCAACGGCGTCAAAGGCAAGATCAACGAGTACATCAAGTCGTTGAATACCGCCATCAGCCTTGAGAACGAGACGTTTCCCGATC
>JBGPXN010000277.1:0-4105 GCA_041492755.1 Methylomirabilia bacterium
CGCTCACGCGCCCATCCAGCGCGCGGGCGAGCCGCGCGACGTTGACGTCGAACAGCGCCAGGTAATCGGTGGCCTCGGGGTCGGCGTCCACGGACGGCGCGAGCGTGGCCACGCGGGCGCCGGTGGCCGAGGCGATCTTCCGCACCAGCGCGGCGGGCGCGCCCGGCTCGGCGAGCAACGCCTTCACTCCGCTCGTCCGCATGCGCTCGATGAGCAGGCCGAGGTACGCCGCCGACGGCGGCACGCCCGGCGTTTCCTCGACCGCCGCGGCTATGGTGAGGCCGAAGCGCCGGGCGAAGTACGGCCAGGTGTCGTGCACGACCACGACGCGCGCGCCGCGATGGGGCGCCAGGGTCCGGTGCCAGCGCTCGAGACGTCGATCGAGGTCGGCGAGGAAGCGCGCGCGGTTGGCTTCGAAGCGCGGGCGGTCGGCGGGCGCCAGAGCGACGAGCAGGTCGAGGATGCGGGCGGTCAGCGGACGCGCGTTCTCGGGGTCGAGCCAGTAGTGCGGGTTGCCGAACGCGTGCACGTGCGGGCGAGCGTCGGCGCGGAGCCGGGGCGTGTCGGTGCCGAGCAGCACCACCGCCTTCGAGCCATCGAGATCGTGCGGGGGCGCCGAGCGCCCGGCCAGCGCTCGAGCCAGCCACGGCTCGTGGTCCAGGCCGATGCGCACGAGCGCATGCGCCGTGCGCAGGCGCGCGAGCTGGCGCGGATGGATCTCGCGGGCGTGCGGATCGGCGCGGGGATCGGTCAGGCTCTCGACCTTGACGCGGTCGCCGCCGACCGCGGCCACGAGATCGCGCAGGTCGGTCGTCGTGGCGGCGACGCTGATCGTCGCCGCCACGAGGAGAGACAGCAGCAAGACTACTTCTTGACGAAGATGTTCTTCGGCACCATGCAGTGCACGCCCTTGCGGATGTCCACCACTTGCGTGACGCGGCAGTCACCGACCATGGACGTCAGCGCGTACGCTTCGTCCCGGCTCATCGACACCATCTTCTGCGCGGCCAGGAAGTTCACGGTGTTCCGGGTGGCGATCTTCATCGCCTCGTCGAGGCTCTCGTCGAAGCCCATCATGATCCAGTGCGTGGTGGTTTCCATCTGGGGCCAGTCGAGCTTCATGTCCTTGCGAACGATGGGCTGGATCACGATCTCGCGCGAGGCGCACTCGAGCGCGGTGAGGTTCACCTCGCCGTTGCCCTGCCGGCAGTGGGAGTCACCCGTCCAGATGAGCCCGCCCTTGAGGAGGACGGGGATGTAGATGGTGGTCCCTTCCTGCAGCTCGTTGAGGTCCATGTTGGAGCCGTTCTTCCAGGGGCGCAGCGTGCTCGTGCGGCCCTTGGCGTCCTTGATGGGCGGCCCCGCCTTTTCCTTGGGCTCGTTGGGGTCGACGCCGACGGCGAGGATCCCGGGGAAGGGCTGGAGGTCGATCATGACGCCCGGCTTGAACTCGGCCTGCTTTTTCTCGAGGTCGAGATAGTAGTAGCGCACGAAGCCGTTCGGGAATTCGGGCGCGAGAATGCCGACGGTCGGGAATTCCTTGCCGGGCAGGTGGAAGTTCGTCCCGAACGCCTTGGGCACGATCTTCTTGATCCGGATCTCCATCACGTCGCCCGGCTCGGCGCCGTTGACGTAGACGGGCCCGGTCACGGAGTGTGGTCCGCCGCCGGGATTGGCCTTCCGGAGATTGACGATCTCCTCCATTGTGGTGCCCGGCTGGATCGCGTTGTGGGAGTGCATCATGGTCTCGATCGCGATGGTGTCACCGGAATTGACGATCAGCTTCGGCGGCTCGGCGGGATCGAGCCAGCCCCACTGGGTGGTCTGTAGCGTGGCCGGCAGCACGTGGTACTTCCCGCCGCCGACCGACACCGTGCGGTCCCGTTTCGATTCGTCCATCTGCTGGGCGACGGCGTACCAGCCCGCGCCCATGGTCAGTGCGAACACCGCGGTCACGGCCAAGATGCGCTTCATGGCGTCCCTCCCTGGAGGTGATGGTGAGGATCTCGGCACGGCGGCAGTGGCGTGCGCCGGAAAACGCTCGGGATTCTAGCATGCTACGATCGGGCCCGAGGTGGCCGACATGAGCATTGCCATCGATCCCGACCGCGACGCGCTGGTCATCGTCGACGTCCAGAACGACTTCTGTCCGGGCGGCGCCCTGGCCGTGCCCGACGGTGACCGAGTGGTGGCCGTTCTCAACCGCTACGCGGAGCGCTTCGCGGCGGCAGGGGCGCCGGTGTTCGCCTCGCGCGACTGGCACCCGACCGTCACGCGGCACTTCAAGGAGCACGGCGGCGTCTGGCCGCCGCACTGCGTGCAGGGGACCTCCGGGGCCGAGTTCCACCGTGCGCTCGTCCTGCCACCGGGGACGGAAGTCGTGTCCAAGGGCGCCGACCCCGACACCGACGCGTACTCGTGCTTTCAAGCCGAGACGGCGGACGGCATGCCGTTCGCCGCGACGCTGGGCGAGCACGGCGTCGGGCGGCTGTTCGTCGGCGGGCTCGCCACCGACTACTGCGTCAAGGCGACCGCCCTCGACGCGCTCAAGGAAGGCTTCGAAGTGGTCCTGCTCGCCGATGCTGTTCGCGCGGTGGACCTGGCGCCGGGCGACGGCGACCGGGCGCTGGCGGCCATGACCGCCGCTGGCGCGCGCACCGCCTCGCTCGCCGATCTCGCGTGAACGCTCGGACGGGCCACCGCCCCGGGCCAGCTCGGTGACGATCGCCGCCGGCTCCGGGCTCGCGACTGGCGGCGCGCCGGCGACCGCGGCCATGGACGCCGCGCTGGCGGCGCTGTCTCGGAGCGGAGGGGACCACGCGGACCTCGCGCTCGTGTTCATGACGGCCGACGGGCACGCGGCCGCACACGAGGTGCTCCATAGTGTCCCCGATCACGACGTCACCCTCATCCGGCAGTACCTCGGCGAGTTCCCGCTGGCAGGGTTCTTCGGCAACGGGGAGTTCGCCCCGGTGGGCCGGCACAACCACTTCCACACGTACACCGGCGTCCTCGTCCTGTTCTAAATCAGTGCCCGGGACGGCCGCGCGTATTTCTACGACGTGAATGCGACGTCGAACTTCGTCGCCGATGCGCCTCGCGTCCTCGGCTTCGATCCGTACCCTGCGTTCGTCGATTTCATCGTGAGCACCAGCCGGTCGTCGTGATCCCGGTCCGGCGCGGCTGAAGCTCCCCGCGGCGGCGGCGCGTCCGAACGCGGGGCGTACAATGACCGCATGGCCCGGGCGCGTCGCCGTCCTTCCGCCGTGAACGCCGGACGCCGTCACCCCGCCGCTCCGAAGGAGCTGCCGGATCTCAGCCAGTACGGCGTGCTCGCGGAGTACCGGCGCAAGCGGCGATTCGACGTCACGCCGGAGCCGGCCGGCCGGCCCGGCCGGCACTCCGCCCGCAAGCTCGCGTTCGTCGTCCAGAAGCATCGCGCGAGTCACCTGCACTACGACCTCCGGCTCGAGCACGATGGCGCGATGCTGTCGTGGGCGGTGCCCAAGGGGCCGTCATTCGATCCCACCGTCAAGCGACTGGCGATGATGACCGAGCCGCACCCGATCGAGTACAACGACTTCGAGGGGGTGATCCCCGAAGGCGAGTACGGCGGCGGGACGGTGATGATCTGGGATCGCGGGACGTGGGAGCCCGAGGTGCCCGATGTCGGCCGCGCGCTGGCAAAGGGCGACCTCAAGCTCCGCCTCCACGGCAAGAAGCTGAAGGGCTCCTGGGTCCTCGTGCACACGGATGGACGCCGCTGGCTCCTCATCAAGCACCGCGACGACGCGGCGTCCACCGACGACGTCACGCTGACGCGGCCGCTGTCGGTCGTCTCCCGCCGGACGATGGCCGGCATCGCGCGGGCCGCGGGCGCGACGCCGCGCCAGCTCGCCGTCGCGGCCGAGACCGATCCGCCGCGCCGATCGGATACCGCCGCCGCGACCGACCCGCCCGCGGTGCCCCGCGCGACCCGCGCCGGCTGAGGTGCCCGCCGCCCGAATTCCGTTTCGCTTCGTTCCCATGCTGGCCACGCTGGTGGACGGCCCTTTCCACCGCGAGGGGTGGGTCTACGACGAGAACTTCCTCGGCTCGAACCCCG
>JBGPXN010000240.1:0-5463 GCA_041492755.1 Methylomirabilia bacterium
CCGCCCTCGCCGGCGCCCTTGAAGCCGCCCTCGGCGTAGGCCGTCGGCGTCTCGACGTGGGCGACCCCGATGTCGGGGCGCGTAGGCATCATGAATCGGGTTGCCGCGCAGCCGCGTGAGCCGCTCCTCGGTCTGGTGAACGGTTATATTGGGCACGACGCTCCCCGTGCAATAAATGTCAATCGGATCAAGAGATTTAACGACATCCAATTGGGCGCGCACGAGATGGTCAGCCGGAGCCCTTCAGAACGCCCGCCGCCCGGCCGATAACTCTGGTAGCCGATAACTCCGGCAATGGTCGGTGGCGCGTGGGGCCCTCCCCGAGGGTGCCGCGCCCACAACCGACATCTCGGCGGACAGGAGCAGGCCTTGAAATGATCGAGAGCCGCTCGCTCGACCAGGTCTCCCCAGCGCCTTCCCTCGGCGGTCGCCGTCGGTTCGGCTGGCGCTGGCGCGACGCCAGCCTCACGCTGAGGCTGACCCTGCCCTTCGGCGTGATGTTCGTGCTGATGGCGGTGAGCATGGCCACCCTGTTCATCACGGCGAGCCGGCGCAGCATGCTCGAGAGCCTCTGGCTCCGGGCCGAGATCCTCGCGGGGCCGCTGGCGGTGGCCCTCAACGATCCGGTGGCCACGGTGGACCGCACCCGCGTCCTGCAGCTCATCGAGGAGACGCGCAAGGACCGCGACGTGGCCTACGCTGTCGTCGTCGACGCCAACGGCCTGGTCCTGGCCAGCACGGACACCGCGCTGGTCGACAAGACACTGCTGCGGGACGACTTCGAGCGCTCGCTCATGAGCGTCGAGGCGCTCGACCGGCGACCGGTGCCGGGCCGGCAGGGCCTCGTCGAGGCCATCGCGCCCGTCTTCAACCCCGCTCTCGGCAAGATCGGGATCCTGAGGGTGGGTGTGTCCACTGCGGGCATCGATGCCGCCGTCCGGCGGACGGCGTTCCAGGCGGTGGTCGCCGCGTTCATCGCGCTGACCATCGCGCTGCTCGCCTCCTTCTACGTCACCCGGCGACTCCTGCGGCCGGTCAGCGACGCCGCCCAGCGGCTGCGGGAGGTCGCCTCCGGCGCCGCCGATCTGACACGACGACTGAACGCGCGGAGCCGGAACGAGGTCGGGATGCTGGCCGAGGGCTTCAACACGTTCGCCGACAAGCTCGCCGCCATCATCGGCAGCGTGCGCGCGATGACCACCACTGTGACGGCCGCGTCCCAGGACCTCTCGAGCGCGGCCGGTCGGCTCGCCTCCGGCACGCAGGAACAGGCGGCCGGCCTGGAGGAGACGGCGGCGAGCCTCGAGCAGATCACCACGACCGTGAAGCAGACCGCCGAGCACGCGCGCCAGGCGAGCCAACTCGCCGGCGGCTCACGCGACGCGGCCGAGCGCGGCGGTGCCGTGGTGTCGGCGGCGGTGGCCTCCATGGACGAGATCACCCGCTTCTCCAAGCGCATCGCCGACATCGTCACCGTCATCGACGAGATCGCCTTTCAGACCAACCTGCTCGCGCTCAACGCCGCCGTCGAGGCGGCCCGGGCCGGCGAGCAGGGCCGCGGCTTCGCCGTGGTCGCCGCCGAGGTCCGCAGCCTCGCCCAGCGCTCCGCCGCCGCGGGCAAGGAGATCAAGACCCTCATCCGGGACTCCGTCGCGAAGGTCGAGGAGGGCGCCGGGCACGTCCACCGCTCCGGCCGCACCCTCGACGAAATCGTCGAGTCCGCCAAGCGCGTCGCCGACATCGTGGCCGAGATCGCCGCCGCCTGTCAGGAGCAGTCCGCCGGCATCGATCAGGTCAACCGCGCCGTCGCCCAGATGGACCGTGTCACGCAGGACAACGCGAGCCAGACCGAGGAGCTCTCGTCCACCTCGCAGGCTCTCGCCTGGCAGGCGCACGGGATGCTCGAGCTCGTCCGCCGCTTCGTCCTGCCCGACGGCCAGCACGAGGTCGCGCCCGCGCCCGCGCCAGCGCCGGAGGCGGCGGTCCCCGCGGCGCCGGACGGCGCCGGGGAGGCCGGCAAGGGCCGTCAGGGGGAGCGGCGGCAGCAGATGCGGCCCCTGAATCCGTCCCCGAAGGAGCTTCCGAAGGGGATGACCATGCGTTGACCTTGATCTTCATGGGTTCTCCTGCTCCTGCCGGCCGCCGGCCCAGGCGCTCACCGCTCGATATGCCCCGCCGGCAGGGGCTTTGAGCCCCCTACGCCCCCGACCTCGGCCGGCGTCTCCGCCATGCGGGGCCGCCGGCCGAGGAACAGGACGAACGGGACGACGGCGGCGAAGATCCACGCGAGGCGCCAGAAGTTGTCGATGAAGGACAGCGAGAGGGCCTCGCGCTGCACCGTCTCGTACAGGCTCGCCCACGCCTGCTGCTCGGCGGTGGCCGTATCGGCGCCGCGCGCGGCGAAGGTCTCGGCCAGGCTCTGGTAGTAGTCCCACACGTCGGGGTCGTACGGGCTCATGTGCGTCACCAGCCGCGCCTGGTGGACCTGCGCGCCGCGCTGGAGCAGCGTCGCCATCATGGCGATGCCGATGCTGCCGCCGGCGGTGCGGATGAAGTTGAAGAGCCCGGAGGCGTGACCCAGCTCGCGCAGTCACGCCGAAGCGCTCGCGC
This sequence comes from Methylomirabilia bacterium, assembly GCA_041492755.1. Taxonomy (GTDB): domain Bacteria; phylum Methylomirabilota; class Methylomirabilia; order Rokubacteriales; family CSP1-6; genus JBGPXN01. The sequence continues at coordinate 2,611 of JBGPXN010000240.1, forward strand.
CACTCGCGGAACGTGTCCACCGACAGCGGCTCGCCGGCGGACACGCCGCACCGGAGCGAGGCGAGGCGCGGCCGGTCCGCGGCGCCGAGCTGCGCCAGCATCAACCGGTAGATCGTGGGCACGGCGCAGAAGACGGTGACGCGGTGGCGCTCGATCGCCTTGACGGTCTCCAGGGGGTCGAAGCGGCCGCCGCGCACCACGATCGAGGCGCCGGCATGGAACGGGTAGAGGAAGTTGCAGCTATTTCTCTCCCTCCTACGCGACTGCCGCCGTCGCCGGCACGTTCAGGTCGAGTTGGGGCGGAAGCTCGAGCGGGAGCTCGCTCCGCTCCGGGAACCGGAGACCGCAGCGCGCCATCACGGGCCGGATACTGTCGATGTACGCGGTCGCGACGTCCCCGCTGTCCCGCGTCTTCAGCCCCACGCGCAGGCAGTACTGATTCCCGGGCGTGCCGGCGCGGCCGAAGATACGCATGGAGGCGACGAACCACTTCTTGAACCGGCGCTGGATCTCGGCCCGCGTGGCCGGATCCTGACACATCGCCTTCAAGCACTCCTCGCCGAAGTTCTTGTGGCCTTCCTCTTCCTTGAGGATGACGTCGTTGGCCTTCGCCAGCGGCCGGTAACTCCCCCTGGTGTACTCGCTGAGCTGGAACGTGGCCGCGCGGTCGATCATGAAGTTGAAGAGCGTGGCATCGAGCCAGTCCTGGATCTGCATGTCCGCCTCGTCCCCGGTGAAACGAGCGCCGGCCCGCTGGCGATCCCGGACGTAGGCGTCCATGTCGATGCCAAGGTCGCTCATGAGCTTGGCCAGAAGCTGGAAGTGCTTGAGCTCCTCGTGCTGGAATCGCGTGATCCGGATTTTGTCCTCGACGGTGGGCGCGTACAGCACGCACTGGCCGAAGACCTCCGCGGTGGCCACCTCCCGACTGGCCTGCTTGTCCATGAGCGTCAGCACCATCTTCCGGTAGGCGTCGTCCGGGATCTCGTCCTTCGAGCGAATAATCGGCGCGGCCATCGTGGTCCTCCTTGAAGTTGCGGGCGATGTCGCCGTGGTCGTGGAGGCAGAGCCGGTTACCTGTATACCGTAGCTTACTTACTTCACGGCACTTACTTCACGGCGACAAGGATGACAGGCGGACGTGCAATCGCCCCTGGCCGGAGCGGGCCGGCGAAAGGTGCCCAGCCACGACACCACGCCCTGGCGCCCGGGAGCACGATACGCATGGCGCACTCCCTCCGGCGACGTGTCGGCCGTCGTCTGGACCGCGATTTGGACGTGACCAACCGGTTTCTTGTCGTTCCTGAAGACTCACCTCCTTTCGGGTGTCCCAGGCGCTTCCGGCTTTTCAAACAGCGCCAGGCTCTCCATGGCGAGCCCGTAGCCGAGGAGGTCGTGCATTTGCCGACGCAAATATTCGGTGAAGAGGAGCCGAGTGTAGCGGAGCAGTAAGGTCGGCTTGCGGGCCACATCCTCGGCGAGTTCCCAGGCACGTGCCAGGAGCTTGTCGGGCGGCAGCACTTCAGCGACGAGTCCGAGCCGCAACGCGTCGGCGGCGTCGAGCGTCTGCCCCGTCAACAAGAAATAGCGCCCGCGGTTCATTCCCAGGAGCAGCGGGTAGACGATGTGCATGCCGTCGCCGGGTACGACCTCCGACGCGAAATGCGCCGAATCCTGGAATTGCGCGGTCTCGGCGGCCAGGACGATGTCGCACAGCAAGGGGATCTCCGAGTGGCGCCACGCCGGGCCGTTGATGGCGCTGATCACCGGAACCTCGATGTTCAACAGGTTCATCAAGAGATGCCGCCCCTCCCAGTGGATGCGATCGATCCGCTCGATCGACGGGCGTGTCGGGAACGAGGAGGTCCCGGGAGTCGCACGCGGGCCCGAAAACTCGTCCCCCGTCCCGGTCAGGATGACCACGCGGTTTTCACGGTCCGCACCAATGTCGTGGAAGGCTTCCGGGAGCTCGCCGTGCGGCAGAAACCCCCAGCGCAGCGACTGGCCATCGGTGTGAAGGGTCACCTGGAGCACGCCATTTCTGCGCTCCATCCGCGCCGTCTTGTACTTGTTCGCGTACTCGTCGAATGCGCTCATCTCGACCTCCCGATGTCGAAACCGTGTGCGATGGTGCGCGACCTTTGCGTTACCATTCCCGCAGAGACCGATGCGGGGAGGGTACACGATGCAGATCGGGTGTCATCTTCCGAATCAGGGACCGCTGGCCACGGGCGATGCGGTGGTCACCTTTGCCCGCGAGGCGGAGAAACGGTCCATCGACTCCCTCTGGGTCAGGACAACCCGAAGTTCGACGGCGAGTTCGTTCGCTTCAGCGAGATCGGTTTCGCTCCGAAGCCGGTGCAAAAGCCGCATCCGCCGATCTGGGTCGGCGGCGATAGTCCCGGCGCCTTCCGCCGGGTCGTCACGCTCGGGGACGGCTGGCACGCGACGTCGAAGACGCCCGCGCAGATGAAGGACGCGCTCGATCGCCTACGCAAGGTCGCGGACGCCGTGGGCCGCCGCTTCGACGCGATCGAGCTGTCGCTCCGCTATACGCTCCGCGATGACCTGATGGCGCAGGGAAAGCAGGCGGTAGTCGACGAGCTCGTGCAGTACAAGCGGCTCGGCCTCGGTCACATCCTTGTCGAGTTCCGCCGCGACGATCTCTCGCGCATGATCGAGATCCTCGACTTCCTGACCAGCGACGTGCGACCAGCCGTCGACGCGGCGCGGTAGCGCGCGAGGGTGCGGCGCCTCCTATCCCGCGAACTCCGGCCACACGAGCCACCGCAGCGTCCCCGGCGTGAGCGGCATTCGCTCCACCCGGATACCGCGCTCGGTCAGCGCATCCTC